>CAZESZ010000016.1:0-3640 GCA_964514855.1 uncultured Candidatus Peribacteria bacterium
GCCGCTGACCTCAGTGTACAGCTTGATGATGGAGATCAGCAGAAGTACGCAGCCGTAGATGCGAGTGCGAATGTTGTGACGATAGAGAGAGAGGAACAATACACAGGTTGCGTAGGCAAGGAAGATGACCGCGGACCATGGACCACTCACTTGGATGAAGAGGCCAATCGAGGCTAAGGCAACGACGGCATTGAACATGACGTCCGTCACGGTTGTGTTCGACCCCAATTTTTTACCGACGAGGTAGGCGACCAGCGTAATGTTGGCGAGCACGAAGAAGCAGACGCCGAGATACGTATCGATGATCGGGAACAGGTATCGAATCGCTTGTACGCCGATGAGAAGCGCAAAGTGCGCGACGACGATATTGATGATGTGTAGACCTTTCTCATTCTTTTCCCGCGCACTCTCGATGACTGTTGCAATGAGCTGAGCCGTGAACAAGCCAATGAGCACAATGAGGAAAAGGTATTTCAGCGTAGCCGCTTCTGGAAGCAGGAGGACATTGAGGTAGATATTCGCGAGGAAGACGTTGGCAACGATGAGCTCTGTCCTCCGTAGTCCGTGCGCTGCGACAAGGGTGATAGCAGAGAGTGCGACGATGAAGATGGCCGATGCCATCGGCGTCAGGATCCCTCCAACGTAGGAAAGGGAAGTTGCGGAAAACCAGCCGACCATGACGTACAGAAGCGGCATCCATACGGCGGGATATCGCGTCAGCGTGACGAGCAGGAGCACCGTGAGTGCGATCTTGATGTAGAGCCACGTGTCAGCCGATGCCAATGGTCCAGACCAGGAGCTTTGTACGCCGTACTGGTATGTCAGTGACAGAGAAAACTGTAGCAGCGCGAACGCCAACATGGCGAGAAACGGTGCGATTCTTTCCGTACGTGTTCGCATCCACTCGGCTCCACCGAGCAGAAGTATGCCGCTGGCAGATGCTGCAATAATTTTATGGATGAGTTCCCACTGAATATTGAACAGTAGTGAGAATATCGATGTGATGATGAGGAGGACGCCGATGAAGCGCAGATACTGAAACGAAAATAGTCCGTGCCAGTCGAATGGCTTCGAGGATTTTTGGATTGCGGCGGCTGATGCCACGTTCACTTCATCGGAGTTCGATCTTTTTCCACCACTGAATGGGAATGACTGATAGAACGATTCCAAGCCTGGTGAGCGCAAACCGAAAGCGCGGAAGAGTGCGTAGAAGAACCCGAATGAGAACGTGAGCCACGCGACGCTGGCGAGAGCCGAGAGGATGACCTGGGGGCCTTCCGATCTGACGAGCATCGTCAGTACCGACAGGACGAACGCAATGAGAAACTGTGACGCCAGATTTAGTGCAAAGCGAGATTCTCGTTGTTGAGTCATGGTCTGTGTGAGGAAAGATACGGATATCCTAGGCTGTTTTCTTCCGCGAAGTCTAATTGTTTTTTGCGGCACCGCAGTCCACTTCGTCAAACGTCTCACCGCCGACATGCCTCGCTCGGCCGCTATTTTGTGGTCGTTGCCGTTCTGCCATCTTCTGCAGCAAATCGGTTCTTGATTTGCTGGACGATCTTTCCGGGAATGGTGGCTGCAGTGGCGCGATCGTAATTGCCGGCGGGAGACTTGGACGTCGGGTCGGTGCAGTTCGCAAGGCCATCGGGGAACGATTCGATGATGCCTCGAAATATGCCGCTTTTTAGGATGTCCGTTACATCGTGGAAGGAGAATTTTGCGCTGGGATCCTTCCGCGGATTTTGCTCGAAGATGTCTGCCTGGGCAGACCTGAAGTCGAGCCGATGGCCATACACGCTCATGGATCCATTCGGCTCGTGAACGACCCAGCCTCCAATGTTGTAGTACGACGTGGCCGTGTTTCCTGTCGCTGGATCCAAGAACATGACACAGTGATCCTCGAAGCCATTCGTCGGAATGCTCGTATTTTCATCGTTTTCCGGAAATCCTTCCCACTGTTCGTTGTAACCGAGCACTTTGCACGCTCGCCTGGAATCGAGGCGGAAGAGGAGCGCATGCATTCCTGCATCGTCACAGAGCGCTACAAATTCCTCCTCGCCGCATGTGATTTCTGCCGGTGTATTTGGATACAAGTGGAATGCCGTCATCCTTCCGTTTGGGAGTTTTTCCATGGCAAGGCCAGCGAATACCTTCGTCCCAGATGCATGCGGACCGCGCTCGACCGTGACTTTTGGCTGCGACTCAGGCGTGAGCGAAAACAGTCGTGCGCTTTCTATGGCCAAGGCAGCCAAAGTTACTCCAGCGCTTCCCCACATCATGAACTGACGCCTGTTTTTTTGTCTTTTGCGTTCCTTCGCTAACCGCTGTTGTTCGACCTCGCTTGCTGCAAGCAGTGCTGCAATCCTTTCTCTTTCCGCGCTGACGAGGATACGTACCCCCTCCAACAAGCGTGTTCGCATCCGGAGTCCCGTAGAAGCGGATTCATTCCTCCGGTCGCGAGGTCCGTTGGCCTGCCCTCTGTCGACAGTGGCACATGGAGAATTGATAGCCCTCGTCCTCTCTGCTAATCCAGGTGTAGACAAGGATTCCTCGAGCGTTTGTACGTCAGCGATATTCCTAGTTTCAGTCGAGGAAGAGACCTTCGCGTGTGGGACCGCAGGATCTATTGTCTTTTCCCTATCGTCAACATTCAGACGTCCCAATTCGCCGAATCGTTCCAAAAATTCGTCAAACCCAATTTTTCCGTGCGCAAGATACAAGCTGGAATATCCCCACAGCTGGCGCGCAAACTTCTCTGCGTCAGGACGTTGCATTATATCGCGACTCAGCGCTGTACCGAAGATCTCCACTATAGTATCTGGCAAGCCTTTGTCCCTCAGTGGAGACAGGTCACAATCATGATGCACTTGTTGTACGATCACTTCCATAACGTTACCAGTGAAGACCGTTTTACCGGTCAGGACATGAAACATCGTCTTTGCCAAAGAACTGACATCCGTCCACGTAGTCGCATTCACCACGTCTCCACCTGCTGCTTCAGAAGCTGCGTACAAGGGTGTCCCTATGAATTGATTCTCTTGGGTCATCGCGGCAGAGCGACCGTGGGAGCAGAGGCCCCAGTCCAAAATTATGGTTCGACCATCATGGCCAATGAATAAATTTTCTGGCTTAAGGTCACGGTGGACATATCCTAACTTGGCTGCCTTACTCAGCTGTATCGCATAGAGCATGAGAATGTCGACGAAGAGTTCGGGGCTCATCGGCTCGTACGTCGGTTGGTGAATGAACGTGTCGAGTGTGATACCTGGTCTGTATGCGCTTGCAAAATACGGATGTTTCGTTCCATCGCTGGATAGAATCGTTCCGATGTGCAGTAACCTGGGTGCGACTCCCATCTCTCCAAGTTCGGCATTCGCGAGTACTTCTCTCCTGAAACGTGCAATATTCCCCTGATTGTCACTGCCTTGCTTTCCCCGCTCATCGACTGCAGCGGTGGCCGCCTCTTGGGCCCCATCATTTTCTTGCCCATTCAGAGTATGGGGCTGTAGTGGCTGCTCTGTGTGTTCATCAGGAGACGGACATGACCTTTCGAGCAGCTCCACGGATGCCCAGGCGTTTCCCTGCGCATCATTTCGTATCGGTGTTTTCGCGATTTTCCACACTTCGTTGATTGGAT
>CAZESZ010000016.1:3740-15973 GCA_964514855.1 uncultured Candidatus Peribacteria bacterium
GATGATCTCGTCTGCGATGGTGGGTTTTGCTGAGCAGAGTTGTCTGATGCGTTCCTCAAAGTCGAGATTGGCCGCTGCCGTAGATGGGGATACTGCTTATTCTGGGTGCCATGCTTGTACGCCATGGTCTGTGCACATTCTGGGCCGCTGGGGTTGGGAGGGATCGAAGCAGTTGCGCGTGTGTTGTTATCAGTTTCACCCTGCCCCATGCTGAATCTGAGCTCAGGGTCATCTGCGGCCGCCGATGCCGCACCATCGCTTTCTGATGCTGTAGTATCACCGATATTCATCATGTATCAATTTATGTTACATTGTATAAATGTCAAATATTCTGGCAGCACCACGAAAGGCCGGAGCGTGGCTCCGACCTCGTGATCATTATCTATGTCGCATCAGTGACTTCTCGTCTCTGATGTCGGTATTTCTACCGATATAACCTCGGTTGCCGTCGCTGAATATTTGGAACCGTCTCTGGTGTCGGAGTCGTAGTAGGAGACGATGCAGTAGCCGTCGTCGTAGCAGGAACGGTAGTCGGTGTCGGCATCACGTAGACGTCCGGTATCGAAGTAGTCGTTGTGCCGATTGGCATCGTGTAGATAGTCGCAGGTGCCGAACTCGAGCTCGATCTCCGTACGAGCGATGCAGTCTGACCGGAGTTGTTACCGAGGAAGAAGACCGTTGTCAGTGCGATGACGGCAAGGAGCAGAGCGCACAGAAGATGCTCACGGACAGTGAGCGGACGCTGTGTGATGAAAGAGTCGTTCATATGTGTTTTGGTGAAAATGTTGTTTATATTATACTTTATTCTACAAAAAATGCAAATACTGTCCACCTGATTTCGGGACGCATGATCGTTGAGGGTGATCTGCTAGACGTACCTGCGGGCGAATGTGAAGATGATGAATCCTGCGGCCACAGCTCCGATTGTCACCATGACCCAGAAGCCGTACGAACCCATGGCATTGAGGATAGGACTCTGGCCGTCCATGGCCGCATTCATCATGTTGAGCGTCGTCGGCATTTCTCTGCTCCCTGCGCTGTCGCCGGCAACCAACTGTCCGCGCATCGATCCGAAGTGCTTGGTCGACACGGTGATCGCGAATGTCGTGAAGGATGCGAGGAAACCGCCGATCACAGAGATTCCGATCGCAAGGCTCCGGTGGTGGCTGCGTCCGATGTGCATGGTCACATGATACCTAGGTTTCAGTTCCGGTACACCGTAGAGCTCACACTGGTCTCCGGTACGTCGACCCACGTGAAGACAGTTGTTCCGTCTGACCACTGAACCGAATTCGTTTGAGATCGCACGCCCAGCACCGGGAGCGTCACGACGAGAATGCTCGTTCCCGGAGACAGCTGTCCGTTCGTTACATTCGCGGACAGGACGTACGTCTGGTATTCACCTTGTCCGATGCGGCCCTGGATCTGGCTGTTGTTGATGGCGCTGCATGTGACATCGAAGTTTCCCGTACTTGCAGTAGCGGTGCACGCAAGTTGTGCCTCCGGATTATTTTTGACCGACAGCTTGAAACTCAGCGGATCGATCTGAATATTCTGCGCCGTAACTCGGAACGTGAGTGACTGGAGGATCACATCGTCGTAGCCGGAGTGAGCGTTCGTGTGAGGGAGCGCTCTCACCGTGAACGCTGCGATGCGGTTATTTCCGTATGGGATGAAGCTCTCCGTTGCCACAGCACCATTCGTGATCGATGCAATGCTGGCGAGAGCGGTGTCATTGGTTTTTCCTGAGATCTGCGCATTCGGGAGTGCGGAACTGGTGCCGACGAAAATCTCACCCCCGGCGACACTGTTGCCATCGTTCTGCGTTAGCTCTTGGAGCGATGAGACGCCGCGTGCTTCGAAAGCGTGCCCGGACGCGTCGGTGTTCGCGGTAACCGTGAGGGTCATGCTCTGGCCGCTGGTGCCTCCCATCTGATCATTCTTCATGCGTGCGGACACAGCGATGACCGTTTCTTCGCCGGGTTCGATGATGAATGTATGTTGCGGCAGCGAGGCGCAGACGCGAGTGACGGTCTGGTCCGGACATTGTCCATTGCTTGCCATCGCGAACGGTGTCGCAGAGCTGCTCGGGAGAGCCTGTCCCGGTGCAAGTCTGTACAGGTACAGCGCATCCGCTCCTGAGACGATGCCATCGATGCGAATGGTTTTCAGGTCAATCCGTTCACCGTCTGCCCTCAGTCGCAGCCGAAGCAGTGTTTCTGTTGTGGTGGATCCGAGAAGAATGTGGCTCCGGACTGAGAGGGAATCTTCGGTGATGAACAGATTTCCACGATCAGCCACGGTGATATTCGTGCTGCCCGAGGTGTTGACGCGGATGAAGCAGTTGGCAGTACGGCATGCTCCATTGGTCTCAATGCCTTCCAATGCTATGCCATCTACTGAACCCTGCGCTTCGATGTAGCCCGGAAGTGCTGATGCAAATTGTAGTCCGATCATCACCGGACCGAGCGTCGATGCCAGGTCAGCTTTGACGGCGAAAGGAACGATGAGACCCTCCGGGAGATGTACGCCTCCACCGACCATAGAATCGAACAGCAGGCGTCCAGCCTCGACTTTTCCTGAGGCTTGCGCCGTCGTCTCGAACAGTCCGTCTCCGTCCCGGTCCATGAGGAGTGCGTAATTCTGTCCGTAGAGCAGGGATCCGGCAGACGGCTCGAACGTCACACTGGTGAGCAGCGCATCCTGACGTCCGGAGACTGCATGGAACTTCAGGAGTGTGATTCCTTTTTGTCCTTTGGCCACTGTCGTCAGTGTGCCAGTGGTCTGTTGGTCGATCTGTACGAAAGCGCGGCGGATCGGTTCTTCGACGCTGATGCAGATCGAACTGCAACCGTCGGAGTCTTGGACGTTGCCGTCGTCGCATTGCTCGGGCGCTTCCGTGACACCATTGCCGCATATGGGGTTCGCCATCTCGTTGTGACGGTCTTCGTCGTCGCTTGCCAGCATGTAGGTGATCTGCGCCATCTCGCCACGTGTGACTATGTGTGCGGGCTCGGAGAGCAGGGCAGGCAACATACTGCGCCTTTGGGCTTCTCGGAGGTACGCTTCGTACCACGGTCCTCCGGTGTTTTCCGGGCTCACACCGTACGTTAGAAATGCCATTTTCAGGGCCTCATCCAGTTGCACTGCTCGTTCTGGGCGGAAGGATCCGTCCGGGTACCCCTGGACGATCCCGAGTTCTTGGGCCATGCACGTCGTCCTCGCATACCACTGCGGAGTCTTCACGTCGAGATCCGTGAAGCACCGCAGATCCTTCGGGCTTCGTCCCGGGAAACGACTCTCCATGAGAATCTTCAGAAACTCGGCACGATTGATCGTCGACAGTGGCCGAAATGTTCCATCGTTATAGCCGCCCACGATGCCGCGTTCGGCGAGTCCTGTAATCGCTCTTTCGTATGCCGACGAAGAGACATCGCTAAACCCGACAGCACTCACCGCACTACTGAGGAGGAGAAGAGGTATTGCGAGAGTGATGGAACGGCGGATGTACATGGAGGGATTATAGTATAGTGAGTCGCATGCAGATATTTGCACTCGAGACAAACATAGCACGCGTCAAGGAACATTTTCTTGCGCATGGCGAGACGGAAATTTTCACCGCGCATCCGCACGTCGTCTCATTCCTCTGGCACATTGCATGGGAGTTTTTCGTGACGGTACTTCTCATCATCGTCTGCAGTTACGCGTACTCCATGAGTATCGCATCACTCCCGGCCGTACTCGTCATTTTTTCGGTCGCATGGGTCATCTTCGTGCTTTTCGGACTCATCGAAGCGTATATCGATTGGAAGTACGATTTCATTTTCCTGACGACGGATAAACTCATCATCGTCGATCAGATGTCTCTTTTTCGAAAGTCGATCACGCCCATTAGCCTGGAAAATCTCGGTGACGTCGTTGCCGAAACACAGTGGCTGAACCTCTTTCGTTTTGGCATTATCCGTTTCGCGCTGAAGGAAGGTCACGGACCGCCAGTGATTCTCGGTTTCATGCCTCGAGCAGACAGGCTCGTCGGACAGATCTCTGAACAGATCACTCTCTACCAGCGTCGAAAAGATTTCTCCGTTCCCTACCGCTCTCGTGATGCAGCTGAGTCCTAAAGACCGTGAACATTTCTTCAGACGGACCGCCATGTCCGTCGGCATCTTCCTGTTTTTTCTCTCGGTAGCCGCCAACGTTTTTTTTCTCGTCACGCACAATACGTCTGCTCCGCCCGAGCAGGGGATCTTCTTCCCGCGGTATGAAGAGGAGCCGCTTCTCCTGGAGCCACTCGCATTCGGTGACGTGCAACGAGGGTTCCCCCCGCGGACGCAGAAAATATCCGCAGAGAACATACTGCAACCAGTCGATCACTATATCGTTCCGGATGGTATCGTTCCGCCGCTCAGTGGTGCTGCGCTGCCGCTCTTTCGGGATCAAGGCGTTCCGCTCGATGAGGATGCGGTGCGTCGTACGTTCGATCGTCTGGGTGTTTCGATTCACTGGCAGGACCTTCAGATGCTTCCGACACTCGAACGCTGGCGCACGGCCGATCGTACAATGGAGCTCGCACTTGATATCGCAAAGCGGGCACTGACCATCACGCGCGTCGGGGCGTTCAGCCCGTCGGCCGAAGGCCGTGCCAACGATGAGGAGGCCATCGCCATCGCTCGTGATTTTTCCGTCTCACTCGGTATCGATCCAGTATCTTTTGGCGCACCGCGTATCATCGAGCGTTCGACTGAACTCTCAGGACCAACGAAGACGTACGTCGTCTGGCCGATGACTTTTAAAGATGTTCCACTTCTCGATATCGATGCCGAACCTGTTCCGGCTGTGCAGGTCCAGGTTGGCAGACTGTCGAGGAAAGCCCTCAGCATGACCGTCACGTTGCTGCGGCCGGATCGCATGTCTCTGTCGGCATATCCGCGTGCATCGAAAGACAACGTCATTGCCAGCCTCAGAGAAGGCGGACTTTTGCCGGTCTCGAAAGATCTGAAAGGCGCGAAGAAGGACGTCGTGTTCACGTCTCTCGAGCCATCGTATGTGCTTCTGCTCGGTGATCACGATTACCCTACGTACATCGTTCCCGCACTTCTCGCACATTTTACACAGGAGACCGTGAGTGGCAGAACATTCGTTCCCGCCATCAGTCCTGACAGATTTCTGTGGCGGCCGGTCGCACCTAGCGTTGCAGTTCCTGCGACAGGAACCGGCGCGGTGAAATAACGCGGCATCGCGACATTCGCACCCTGGAAGGGTGCGCTGAACGCGTGATCAATGTCCAACGCGGCATGCTTGCCGCGCTATATAAATAGGCGACCGGTCTGGAATCCCTGAGTTCATGACGCAAGGATCCCGAACCGGCCGCCCATTTCCGTGCTCAATCGTAGGATTGAGGACGTTTCCGGCGTCGACCTGGCGCGCGGAACTCCCTACACCTCTGAATCGATTTTTTGAAGCGGTATCGAACCGCCGTGTGTGTTTGTGGTATCCCGATGCTTCGGGAATCGAGGTTCCGATGAGGCCCGGAACGTGCCATGTGTTTGTGTTTGGTGTAAAGAATCCCTCCATGATTGTGACGGAGGGAACCCTTCGGTCGAGAGTATGAACGAAGCAGCATCCTTTCGGCTTGCACTTCGTTCACACAGGGGTCCAAAGAGCAGGGAGGGAGATGGAATCATCGAAGACGTTTGAATCCGATTCCATCGCTCTCCCTGCAGTGAAAGCCCCTGTCGAGGTGTAGCGAGAATGTGAATGAGCAAATCTGATCAGTATAGACCTTTTTTGGATTGTTGGCAAGAGATCACAGCTGCTCGTATTCAAGCTGGATGGCACGAACAAGGCCTGATCATCTACCATGCGTTCATGCCGACGTCTGGAAAACTGGTTCTCATCATCGGCCCGAGCGGCGTCGGAAAGAGCGCAATTTTGAAGGCTTTGCGTAGGACCCATCCAGAATTCGTTTTTCCACGTTCTGCGACCACTCGTGAGCGGCGTCCACACGAGGGAGATGACCTCTATCACTTCGTCTCGGAAGCGGATTTCACGACGTTGCTCAAGGAGAAAAGATTTCTGGAATGGGCCCAAGTGCACAAAAGCGCACGGTACGGAACGCTTTTGCAGGAGATCGTGCCGTTCGTGCAGCAGGGGAAGACCGTTGTTCGTGAAGTCGATGTGCAGGGCTTTGAGAGCATTCGCACGCACACCGATTTCTGTGAGGGTGGCAAGTATCCGCTCCTCACCATTTTCATTCTGCCGGAGAGTGCCGAGCAGCTCATCGATCAGATTCAGAAGCGTGCGCCGATGCCGAAAGACGAGCTTGATCGGAGACTTACGAGCATGCGCGAAGAACTGAAGATTGCTGAGAAGACGGACATTCAGATCAGAAATCCACACGGAAAACTGGAGCAGACTGTCGCACTCGTGGAGCGGGCGATACTTGGCGAGGCACGATAAGTCACAAGTGATACGTCACGTTGATTTTTATTCATCTCGGTCTTCGCCCAAGTGTTGTCGGCGCCGCTCTTTCAGGACGTGGTTCCCTACGATCGAGCTGATGGCTCCACCGATGATGAAGCCTACGACGGCACGTCGGATGATCCGGCGTTTCCTCGGCTCTTTTTGACGTTTTCGGAAAGGCCACATGCGTCTATCATACCAGATCCAGATTGCTCTGAGATCAGCCTTTCTTCATGATTTCGGTATGGAACTTCACTCGCACGGTCGCACGCTTAGAATCAAGCAGAAAACCGGGATCATCGGTGTCATCAACGTGACGCCGGATTCGTTCATCGCTGGCAGTCGCGCAGAGACTCCGGATCAGCTCCTCGCTCGTGCGCGCGAGTGTCTGGAGGGAGGCGCGGACATCCTCGAGATCGGCGGAGAGTCCACCGGGCCCGGGTCTGTGTTCGTTTCGGAGCAGGAGGAGCTGTCGCGCGTTCTTCCTGCGGTGACGCAGCTACGAAAAAATTTTCCGCAGGCTTGGATCGTCGTCGATACATGGAAGGCCCCAGTTGCTCATGCGGCACTCGATGCAGGTGCGGATCTCATCAACGATGTGACTGCAGGGAGAGGGGATGAAACAATGTTTGATGTCCTCCGCGAGGCCGGGTGCCCGGTTATTCTCATGTACGCCAAGGATCCGTCGGCTCGTACGACCTCTGCGCCGACGCAGTACGATGATGTCGTCGCGACGGTATCAGCCTTTCTTGCTGAGCGGATCGCAGCTGCGAAAAAAGCCGGCGTTTCGCAAGTGATCGTCGATCCCGGTCTCGGACACTTCGTCTCGTCTGACCCCGCGTACTCGTGGCAGCTTCTGACGCGTCTCGATGAATGTCGATCTCTTGGGCCGATCCTCGTGAGTCCCGCCCGAAAATCATTTCTGGCTGGCCCATCTAAGCTTCCGCCGTCCGAGCGACTGCACGCAACACTTGCTGCGAGTGGCCTTGCCGCAGTCCGCGGGGCGTCGCTCATTCGTACGCACGACGTTCGTCAGACACGACGCGTCCTGGATGCTTTACAGAGTATCCATAGTCTACCTACGTGAAGACCGCCGCAACGATGAACACGAGCGAATAACTGACCGTGAGCACGATGAGTCCGATCACCACTCGCAGCGCTAAACCTTTCGCCGCAGTGTAGTCTTCTTCGCGCCCGAAACTGATGATCATCCGCAGTCCGGCGTAGACGAGGATCGCGACGGCGATGAGCGTGATGATATTGAGCACGATGAGCAGTTTCTGTGAGATGAGTCCGATGAGCGGATTCGGTTCGATGCCGAGATTATTCGTGACGATCTGCCCCGGACCGTTCTCAGAACCGAACACCGCGAGTTCCACGAAGTATGCTCCGGTGATCAGTACGACGCCGGCGATGACGTGCAGCAGCTGTGTCCGTGCCGCGGTGTACGCAGCTTCGTCGCCCAAGCTGGCGACGGCGCGCAGCACAGCAATGATGATGAACAGCACACCCATCATCACCGCGAGACCAGTGAGCCACTGAGAGACCCCGATCGCTTCCAGCGCGATTCTGCCACTTGTGTCGTTGTTGCTGACGAGCCAAAACCCCGGCGTTGCGTTGTACATGAGACTGATGAAATTGTACGGACCGATGACGAGGATGATGGTGGTGACGATGCCGCCGATGACCACGGACAGGATGGTCGTTTTTGTTTTCTGCAGACTTCCTTCGTCCTGCGATGTCATCAGCGTGAAGCCCGCGATGACGAGCACCAGAATTCCTGCGGTGATCCACAGTGGCCAAAACGCCGTGATGAGCGAGAGCGACATCACCTGGATATCCATTCCGCCGACCGCAGCCGCAATCTCAGGGGCTATGGCGAGCAGTGTAAGAAGAGCCGCACGATAGAATATGATTCGGGACATCATTGCACAGAAAGAGATGGAATCTCGCTCGTCGTCGGGATGAAGACGAGGAGCAGTGTGTAGCATGCCATGACGATGACGAGTGATATCAACGTGCCGATGACGATCGTCTTTGCACGATCCTTCAAGGATTCATCAACCGAGACGATGAGCAGAATGCCCGCGATGATGAGCGCGATGACGCAGGCGAACCCGATGAGTGTCAGCATGTACATCGCAAATCCGCGCATCTCGCTGATGAGCAGCCCTGCATTGACGTCCGAGATCGCGTGAATGACGAAGAACGCGGTGAGCATGAGCACGACGCCGAGACAGTTTGCGACGAGCACTTTGCGCCACTTGTCGAAGTTCGATGCCTCACCTTGGCTTGCAATCATCTTCAGGCCAGTCGCGACGACACCGAGTGTGAAAATTCCGGCTGACATCCTGATGATGAAGTCGGCAACACTCCTAATGCCGACATCGAGTGCCAATGGGTTCACGGTCGTGAAGAGGCCCGGACTGAAACTGTTCACGCCGAACCCGGTTGCGAATGCGCCGGAAAGAGCGATGATCGCAAAGCCGCTGAAGACGTAGATGAATGAATGCGCGAGATCTTTACTCGCTTCCTCTTTGTGTGCTTCCAGGACAGCGCGAACGGCGTAGTAAAAGACGAAGGCCGCTGCGATGCCCCAGAATGCGATCATGACTTCTCGCAGGAGTGAAGGAACCAGAAATTGTGCCACATAGGTCGCTCCACTACCGGCCAGACACGTCGTCGGTGCAAGGAGCAGAATCGCCCCCAAGATTGATGCCGGCGGAAACCGCTTCATGAAGCCCATAAATCACTCCATTGTAGCACAGATTTTCTTTCCGGACAACTTGCAGGAAATCACCAATTCCTTACAATAGAGCCATGAACCCTCGTTTTTTGCCCATCATCGACGTTGGAGCTGCTCCCATCCGAGTGCAAGGTTTGGCGCAGGTCTATGGACTTTTATTCTTGGCCATTCTCTTCACCGTCATCGGATGCCTGGCTGGTGCGACAGTAGCTCTCCCGCTGATCACGTCGGGCTGGATTGCCGTCCTGTTTCTTCTAGAACTCGGTATCGTGTGGACCGCGCCGTCCTGGACGCGTTCGAGCCCGCTCAAGTACATACTCTTCGCAGCGTTTCCGTTTCTCTCCGGCCTCACACTCACGCCGGTTCTCATCGCTCTCCTCGTCGGGTACATGAATGGTGCCGCGATTTTGGTCAATGCGCTCATTGCGACCGGACTCATGACATTGTCGTCTGCGGTTCTTGCGGCCATGACGAAGAGTGACCTCGGCGGTATCTTTGGTAGATTTCTGCTGCAGGCGCTCCTTGGCCTCATCGTCTTTGGTGTCCTGCAAATATTTTTCCCAGGACTTCGTACGCAGGGGATCGAGCGTGTCGTGTCTGGCATCGGCATCGTCGTTTTTTCACTCTTTCTGGCGGTCGATCTCCAGCGTCTGCAGCGTAGAGGAGATCTCGATTCGCCGTTTCTCGTGGCAATCTCGCTGTATCTGGATATCTTCAACATCTTCCTCTTCATCCTGCGTTTCATGATGGCGGGTGGCAGCAGGCGTGACTGAATAACCCTGATTGACAATGTGTTCCGAATGCCCGAGAATGGCCTTGCTCCGCTCGTCAGAGCCCAATTACCCCTGTCTCCATGTCGAAGAAACCTACACCGAAGAAGCGATTAAGTAAGGATCGAGGACGCCGCAGGCACTCCGTGTACCTGAAGCGCGAAGTGAAGAGGCTCACGAACTTCGCCTCGTCCCCCTTCGCTGGTCCAGCCCAGCCGAAGAACAAGAGCGGCAAGGCTCTGAAAAATATTACGCGTATCAAGGCCTAGCAAGTCATGAAGTGAAAGCTGCAATGCGGAGAGCGTAGCTGTATGCCACTTTTCACTTTTCATTTTGCACTTTACACTTCTCGCATGCCTACTCGCCGCCGTCTTGCTCGAATATGTGCTATGCAGACGGTCTTTGAAGTGCAGGCTCGGAAGTCCGATGCGGATGCATCGCTTGCGCGGAATCTTGCGGAACTGGGAGGAAATGCTGCTGTCGATGGTGATTTCAGTCGCGTACTGGTGACCGGTGTCATCGCCGATGAGAAGTTCATCCAGGACGCCATTCAGTCCCATGCACCACAGTGGCCATGGGAGCGTATGGATAGCATCACGCGCTGTATTCTGCTCATCGGAGCATACGAGCTTCTCCACGCCGCGGATGTCCCGCCTGCGGTCGTCATGAATGAGGCCATCGAAATCGCAAAAGAGTACGGAACCGCTGAGAGTGCGAAGTTCGTCAATGGAGTCCTCAATGCACTGGCGCATCGCAAGACATGATGATGAAAAAATAAAAGTACGGTAGGTATTGTAGGTATAGTAGGTAAGGAAGGTGATGTGTCTGACAGAAGAAAATTGCCTTACCTTACCCACCTTACGTACCTTGCTCACCTTACCTTCGCCCATGCCAAATCCTTCATCATTCACCGGTCTCGAACAGATCACCGGCGTCCGATTTAAGAATAAAGATCTTCTGCACATGGCTCTCACGCACCGTAGTGCGATCCACGAACGCGGAAAAAGCGGTCACAATGAGCGGCTTGAGTTTCTTGGCGACGCCGTGCTGCAGCTCATCACAACACAGTACCTGTATCAGTTGACCGATCGTCCGGAAGGCGAGCTCACAAGCTGGCGGTCGGCACTCGTGCAGGGGAATCATCTTTTCGAAATTGCGAAGGAGCTGAAGCTCGGTGAGTATCTTTTTCTCAGTCGTGGCGAGGAAGCGAGCGGTGGACGCGGCAAAGAGTCAACGCTCGCCAACGCACTCGAGGCTTTCATCGGTGCGGTGTACCTAGACCAAGGTCTCGAGGAGGCTCAGAAATTCATCAATACATTCATCCTGACGCACTTGAAGCAGCTCATCGCGAAGGGAAAACACAAGGACCAGAAGAGCCGTTTTCAGGAAATGGCACAGGAGAAAACTGGTATCACGCCGACGTATGAAACCATCGACGAATCAGGTCCAGATCACAAGAAACAGTTCACCTGTGCAGTCTCGATCGGTGAGGAGAAGATTGCCGTCGGCAAAGGATCCACCAAACAGAAGGCAGAGCAAGACGCTGCGAAAGAAGCGCTGAAGGTGAAGGGGTGGAGGTGAGGTTGTAGGCACGAGAGTCTTACCCCATCCGAATCTCGATATCCACGCCACTCGGCAGGCTGAGATTCTGCAGTGCATCGACTGTCTTAAATGTCGTCTCCGAGAGATCGATGAGACGGCGATGAATGCGCATCTCGAACTGATCACGCGCGTCTTTGTGGACGAACGTCGAACGGTTCACCGTGAATTTCTTGATTTTCGTCGGTAGCGGGATGGGACCATGAACGACGGCACCGGTACGGATAGCGGTGTCGATGATCTTCAGGCTGGTTTCATCCAGGACCGTGTGGTCGAATGCCGAAAGGCGGATGCGAATGCCTTTGATCTTCGGAGCGGCAGGCGCAGCGGTTTCTTTCTGTGCAGACTTGTCCATTGGTGCTTTTGCGTATGTAGAAACTGCCGGCTCTGAGACGGATTTCATCTCCTTTTTTTCCTGCTTTCGAGCCGGCGGGGCTTTCTTTGCCGCTAGCTTCTTCGCCGGTTTTTCTGCCGCTTTTTTGGCGGAAGACTTCTTCGTGTCGGCGGACTTTTTCTTTGCAGGAACCATGGGAGATGATGGGAAAGAGCGGATGAGGGGAGGGGCGAGCGAGGAGGCCTCGTAGTGATACGAGGCCTACCGACGCACGCGAATCATTACTTGTTGATCTTCGTGACGACACCGGAACCGACGGTAC
>CAZESZ010000017.1:0-15624 GCA_964514855.1 uncultured Candidatus Peribacteria bacterium
GCGTGCAAACAGCACGACGCCGGGTGGAGGCAGTATCACGTGGGGTGCGGATGGCTCCACAGAGGGCTTCCTCAACGTCGCAACAGGTTCGGCAGTCAACATCGCAAAGCGGACGACGGAAACCTCATTGTCCGGGGACATCCAAAATTTGCTCTTCAAAGTCTTCATACCTTCCGGCACGTATCAGCCGACCGGAACGTACAAGGCTACCATCCGCTTCACCGTCACGGACAACACGTAAGACGGATACAACGCATACCGAACGTCGCGCGACGTTGCTATGATGGGTGCATGACACCCATCTCTCAGGACGCTCTGCGCCCATTTCTGACCACAACTCTCGAAGGAACTGATTTCCAGAACCTCGGCGAGAAGTACACCGGAAAAGTCCGCGACGTGTACTCGCAAAAAGACCGAAGCATTCTGATCGCCACAGACCGGCAGTCAGCGTTCGACATCGCCTGGTGCTCGATCCCCCTCAAAGGCCAGACGCTGAATCAGATCAGCGCATGGTGGTTTGATCAGATCAAAGACATCATGCCGACACACGTCATCGCTGTTCCGGATGAGAATGCAGCCGTGGTGAAAAAACTATCGATGCTCAAGGTGGAAATCGTCGTCCGCGCGTATCTGACGGGTTCCACGGGAACATCGGCATGGGTGAACTACGAGAAGGGTGTGCGCAATTTCTGCGGCAACGTTCTGCGCGACGGCATGAAGAAGAACGAAAAATTCCCGCAGACGATCATCACTCCGACGACGAAAGGCGAGCACGACGAACCCATCGATCCTGCAGGGATCATCGAACGAAAGCTCGCGACCAAAGCCCAGTGGGACGAGATCCATGAGAAGGCTTTAGCCGTATTCAAGCGAGGCCAGGAACTTGCGGCAAAACGAGGACTGATCCTCGTCGATACGAAGTATGAAATGGGCCTCGACACCGACGGCACGATCACGATCGCGGATGAAGTACACACGCCCGATTCGTCGCGGTATTGGGTAGCGAATTCGTACGAGCAACGCATGGCCGAAGGGAAAGAACCGGAAAGTCTCGATAAAGAATTTTTTCGCCTCTGGCTACGAGATCAAGGATTCGATTACGGCAAGCCAAAGCCTGACATCACGGATGATGTCCGTCTGATGTTGGCGTCCAAGTACATTCAGCTGCATGAGAAGATCACGGGTGAGGCCTTCCGGATACCGAAAAGTCCGGATGTTCTCGGACGGATCAGGAAGAATTTGGAACCGTACTCAGCATAAACATCTGAGAGCTGTTCTCTAGGACGGCTTCGACATGCTCTTCACTTCGTCAGGATCCAGCTTCCAGCCGGTGCCGATATCGTGATCCTTTCGGTAATCCTTGGGAACTTCCAGAGCGTACTTCGAGAGAGCTGCAGCTTTGTACGTCGGACACGGCATGGCAAGACACGGCTCCATGGTGTGCGAATTCACGAACTCACCTGCAGCATCGAAGAACAAGATATCGAGCGGAATCTTCGTATTCTTCATCCAAAAGGAGAGCATGTCGGGTTCCTTGAAGACGAAGAGCATACCAGTATCCGGCTTGAGCTCGGTACGATTCATAAGACCTTTTTCCCTCTCGGCAGGACTATCCGCGATTTCGACCTGCAGGGTCACGGTCTTCGTACCATCGAAAGACGAAAGCGTGAGTGTTTTTGATCCACATGCAGAAAGAAGTCCAATGGACAGGAAGAGCAGAACGGAAATACGAAGGCGCGTCATAAGGAAGGATGGAAGAAGGGGTTCATTGTGTTCACAACCGATCCGCAGGTCAACCGCGAAGTGTGGCGATCACACTTGGTCTGTCGTGAGACTTGAAAATCGTACTTCCCGCGACGAGATTATTCGCTCCCGCAGCACGAGCTTTGGGCGCTGAAACGGCATCGATACCGCCATCGATCTGGATCATGAGATGTGGATGAGCTTTCCGGATCGCCGTCACTTTCTCAAGCACGGCCGGGATGAACTGTTGTCCGCCGAAACCAGGATGCACAGACATGACGAGGACGAGATCGATGTCGTTTAGAACATCTGCAATAGCAGAAATCGGCGTTTCTGGATTCAGCGCGATGCCGGCTGTGGCACCGGTCGTACGAATGTCTTTCAGAAGTGCTGTACGAGCAGATGTATCGAGAACGGCTTCCGCGTGAAACGTGATATTTTTTGCGCCGATCGCCTGGAATTCTGCGATGCGATCAGCAGGGTTCGTCACCATGAGATGAACGTCCAGTGGCAGTGTCGTTTTGATCCATTTGGCGACCGGGGCGCCGAAGCTGAGGTTCGAGACGAAGTGACCGTCCATGACGTCGAGCTGCAACCAATCAGCAGACTGTTCGACGCTTGCGACTTCGTCTTGGAGTTTCCCGAAGTCCGCTGACAGAATGGAAGGGGTGATGAGAGTCTTCATGCGGCATCAGGGAATTGCTTCAGGCGCTTTTCGTGACGACCGCCTTCAAAATCTGTCGAGAGAAACACATCAACAATGTCAAAAGCCTGCATCGGTTCCGTGACGCGTCCACCGAGACTCATCATGTTGGCATCATTGTGCTTGCGGCTCATCTCGGCGTCCCACTGCGTCACGCACCGTGCGCAGCGAATGCCTGAGACTTTATTGGCGACCATCGCTTCACCATTGCCGCTCCCCCCGAAGATGATGCCAGGGCAAGCGTATTCTTTCACGGCGGCGGCGGCTTGCAGCATGATCGGCGGATAGTCGCACGACTCCTCGGAGAAACATCCGCAGTCGATAATGTCGATCTTCTGTTTTTGTAAATGCGATTTCACGGCCTCTTTCAGGAGAAATCCTGCATGATCGGTACCAAGGACGACTCTGGCTGGCTTCGGCATGGCCTTGATCATACCAGAGAATGAATTGAACGAGGGCGTGCGAGCAACTACACTCGAATGCGATGCACCGCACACGATTCATCGGAGCAAATTGGAAGATGAACCCTCCTCCGGCTGGCGCGTACGATCCAGATTCGCCTTTCCGGTCCTCACACAACACGGAGGTCGTTGTGTTTCCGATGTTGATCGATAGTCATGCGTGTATTGCAGCCAACTTACAAACCGGGGCACAGTACGGCAGACCGGAGGAATCGGGTCCGTTCACCGGAGACGTCTCGATGAAACAGCTGAAAGAAGCGGGGCTAACACATGTACTTTGTGGCCATTCGGAACGCAGAGCGCAACACGGAGAGAAAAATTCCGACGTTGCCTTGCAGCTCAAAGCCGCCATTCGCTGGGACCTCATACCGATCGTCTGCGTTGGCGAAACGGATGCGGAGCGCACAGCAGGAAAGACAGAAGTCGCACTCAGATCGAACATCGAGAGTATTTTTGGAAGTATTGATGCGCCAGCATGCATCATCGCATACGAGCCTGTGTGGGCCATCGGCAGTGGAAAAACGCCATCAGCGGCTGACATCCAAGAAGCACACGCTTTCATCCGCAGCCTGCTTCCAGGTTCCAACATTCGCATCATTTACGGTGGATCGGTGAACGGCGCGAATGCGAAAGAGTTCTTTTCGCAGCCGGATATCGACGGAGTGCTCGTGGGAGGGTCTTCGCTCAAGCCTGACGAATTTCGCGCGATCGTAGCTGCAGCCGGATAACTATGCCTTCGGATTGGCTTTGATCGTCTCGTAAAGCTCGACCTGAAAGATCCGTGCGAAGAGCGAGATCGCAAAGAGGTAGAGAACGAATGCGATGGCAACGATGAGCCCGAGTGGAATGGCGATGATGAGAGCAAGAGTCATATTCGTCGCATAGAAAAAGCCGATGAGTGCAAAGCCAAGCATGGCACCGAGGGCGACAATGGCGAGTGTCACCAAGCCGACAGACAGACTCATGAGAAGATTGTTACCGACGATCTTACCCCAGTAACCTTTTGTGCGCTTCATACTGGCTTCGGCACTGGCACGGACGCTGCTGCCTTCCTTGAGTTGAATAATATTGACGAAAGAGAGCCTCGGGAGAAACCATACACCACAGGTGGCACCGGCGATGAACAGCAGGATGCCGATGAGCACGAGGCCAGTATTGCGTCCGCTCACTCCTGCTGCGAGGAAAGGAATGCCAAGAATTCCGATCCACACGAACGAACGAATGGTGGTCCAGATCCCACCCAGAATCAGACGCCAGAGATATTTCCAGGCTTTCCTCACGCCGGCTTTGACATCCTTTTTGCGGTCGACTGCGATGACGCATGTGTACATCGTCTGCAGTACTTGCAAAAGAACACCGGCGATGGCGAACGCAAGTCCGATGCATCCAACGGTGAGCATGAGCACGATATTGTCATGAATCATGGGCACATCGGCCAGCGCGAAGAGTCCTCCGCCGATACCACGCATCGCCATTGAGAGGGCGATGAGAGCGAGCGCACCGAGAACGTACGTTTTCAGAAGTCTCTTCGTTAGCGTAAAACTTCGGTCAACGATTTCACTGAAGGTGAGAGCTTGCGCCATACACAGTTGAGGGGAGTTGTCCGCATTCTGATGCCGCAGCGAGGATTGTCAATCCGCTACGCGCGCACCCAACGTCCTCCTCCGGCGTTCTTCACAGCGCCTTTCAGTTCGAGCACGGTCAGAATACCGTTGATGGTAGCGGCCTCGAGCGCCGTTTTGATGACGAGGTCATCGAGCCCCGAGGGAAGAGACGACAGAGCATCGAAGACATTCTGCTCTTCCGGTGTCTCTGCCTCGAACGACGTTTCACGCGTTTTCGAGGAACCGACGATTCCGACCTCCTGCAACACATCTGCTCCAGTGGTCACCAGTCTTGCAGTACCACGGCTGATGAGTCCGTGACATCCCGCAGACTGGGTATGGAAGATGTCTCCGGGGACAGCGCAGACATCACGACCGTAATCCAGTGCGAGGTCAGCGGTGATGAGCGATCCCGAGCCTTCGGCCGCCTCCGCGACGACCGTCGCAAGTGAAAGCCCTGCGATGATGCGATTGCGCGCCGGGAACGTAAATTTTCCGGGCTGGGTATCGAGCGGAAATTCGGAGAGAAGAAGACCGCCGGATTTCACGATCTCGGTGGCGAGTTTTTCATTCGCACTGGGGTAGATCATCCCCAGGCCGTGACCGAGTACCGCAACGGTCTTGCCGCCGACGCGCAGCGTCTCTCTGGCTACTTCGGCATCGATGCCGTAGGCAAGTCCACTGACCGTGATTACACCAGCCTGCACGATAGGCGAGATGATCTCAGAAACAACGCGTCGACCGTAGTCCGTCATGTCACGACTACCGACGATGGCGATGCACGGACGAGCGAGGATCGAAAGATCTCCGCGCGCGTACAGAAACACCGGTGCATCGGGGATGTCTCGAAGTGCATCCGGATAGCTATCATCTTCCAGGGAGACGAGCTGGATGTCTTTTTTCTTGAGAACGGCCTCATACCCGGCAGTGTTGAATTCTTCATGCCGGATCATCGCTTTCATCGCACTGTCCTCGCGGAGCCCGAGCCGAAGAAGTAGCTCCATCGATAATCCATCCATCGCAGCGTCGGCCCCACCAAAGAGCTCTGTGAGGATCTCGAGGCGTTTTCTCGTCAGCACATCGATCCACGACCAACGGATGGCATTTGTACGCTGCATAGGATGAGTATAACGCGAGAATATGGCCCTCGGCAGGAAGTCTTCCAGATCTATTGCCAAAGAGCGCGTTTTGCCCGAGAATTCGCGCTGCGCGAACGATCTTTTACTGTGTAGAACAGCCGTGTAAGCCGACGTAGCTCAGTTGGTAGAGCATAGGTATCGTAAACCTAGGGTCACCGGTTCAATTCCGGTCGTCGGCTCCATCCAGTGCGAAGAGGAGGACAGAACGATACACGATCGATATTTCGGTATATACTCTTCATACATGGACTTCGAAAATGTGTTGGTACAGGCAGGAAAGATGCTCAGCAAGCAGGGCCTGACAGGAAAACTAGAACAAACGACTGGTGTGTCATCCTTTGTTAGGTTGCAGCATTAACCTTACACAAGAGGATTTGGAAATAAGGGCTTCGTAAACCACCTGAGCAGGGGTCTTTTTCTCCATGCCCATGCCGAGATGGATCTTGTGGTAGTTGTACCAGACCAGCCACTGCTGGAGGTCTACATTGTTCTGTTCGATGCAATCTGATGGATGAAGGTACACGTAGAAACAACGATGCTTGAGACCGTCATGGAACTTCTCGATCTTGCCATTGTGCTCTGGGTGGTAGGGCTCATTCTTGATATGTCGAATACCTGCGAGTGCGCAGGCAAGAGAGAAACGAGTGCTCCACTCTCGTCCGCAGTCCGTGCGGATGGCACGGATAACAAAAGGAGCTTTCGCAATCACGTAATGAAGAAATTGAATGGCACTGTCTTGGTCGCAACGCTCGAAGAGTTTTGCGAAGGCAAAACGTGAACGATCATCGAGGCAATCGAAGCAGACACGAGGCATCCTTCCCCATGGGAAACTCGTGTCCATCTGGATTTCCTCTCCAATTTCCTCTTTCACATACCGCTGCGGCGCAGGGCGCGGTAGACGGATGACAGCGCGCTCGCGCTGCGAGCGCTTCCAGATTCGGTAGACAGTGCAGGGGTGCACGCAGTGTTCTTTCGGAAGATTGGCAGCGATGTCATAGATGTTCCAGTCGTGATGCTCTGCGAGCATCCGGAGAACGATCGCTTCGGTTTCTTTCTTGCTGCGATTCCATGCCGTTCCGCCTTTCGGTCCGGTCTTCTTTGGCAGAAGTCCTTCCGTGCCTGACGCTTTGTACCGTGTCATCCATTCGTAGATGGTGAAACGACTTTTCTTCACGGATGCCGCCGCATCCGTGACGGAGATTTTGCCGGTGAGGATACGTTCAACGAGCGCGGCTTTCATAGCTGCGATTTGGTAAGCGAGGTGGTTTTTCATGCCTCCACCCTAAACGATGAATTTGTAAGGTTAATTGCTGCAATAAGAACATCCGTTGTCTAGTTTATTGACACCGTGAAATTTCAGACTAGATTGCCGTAAAATTTATTTCGTAACCACATACTATGGCAAAAGAAATTCCTAGTTCTCCATCGGAGCAGCCGCAAGCTTTGGTTCACCCAAGAGGAACCCCTACTCAATCCATGTGCCCTACGACAAGAGCAAGCATTGATGAAATGCTGAGGGAACGCGGAGTCACAGTAGATGAAGAACAACCAGAAAATCAGGAAGTCATTCTCGATCAGGACGGATTAAAGGTTAAGCCCTAGGCTACTCGTCACTATCTCTGATCACCTGTGAACATTCGGCACTCGTGCCTGACATCACGCTCGTCTCGACGAGACTATCCACTCCACCCATCAACAATGACGAATTCAGTCGTAGAATCACCGCGATTACGCCAGAACGCCGTACCTTCGGAAGAAATCAGCAATCAACAAGAAATAATGATTGCTATTCTGGGCTACTGTTGTGATGCACGGAAATCACTGGCAGGCGGACTAGCTCCCAAAGAACAGGACAAAATCCGTTACGTTGACGATACTGGCAGCAGTACCCTTGCATAAGGAACTGCCACTTCTTTCATCAATGACATTCATAAAGTCCGACCTCTATGCACATGAGGAAAAATAATATTGACGAACACCAATTGGCACTCTACATTATCGAGTGCTAAAGTGTGTTCATCGAACACAGCTCTCCGTACTCATCATCTTTCATTTCTTTCCTTCCATTATTGTATGTCTCCCAAGGATTCCGTAAAAGTTGAAGACCTCGCCGTAAAGATCGAACCACTCAATGACCGCGTCCTCATCCAACCGCTGGAGAAAGAACAGGTCAGCGCGTCGGGCATCGTCATTCCGGAGACTTCGAGCAAAGAGAAGCCGCAGGAAGGCATCATCGTTGCTCTTGGCAAAGGTGGCATCATGAACGACAACGGCACGGTTTCGCCGGATCCGAACAAGTACCTCAAGGTCGGCGACATCGTCCTCTTCGGCCGCTACGCCGGTGATGACCTCAAGGTGAAAAACAAGGCGGGTAAGGACATCGAGCTGAAAGTTCTGCATCTAAATTCTGTCCTCGGTATTGTCCGGTAATTATGATCTAGCCGCGGGCAGAATGCCCGCTCTCAGCTAAAAACCCAAATCTGGGTAGCAACCCAAACGCGGGTAACAACTCAAACGCGGGTAGCAACCCGCTCTCTCTACTTCCACTTTTTCCTCCACTCTCATGTCAGCAAAAATCCTCACCTTCGGAGATGACTCTCGCCAGAAAATCGTCCGCGGTATCCGCAAGCTTGCAGACGCCGTGCGCGTCACGATGGGCCCAAACGGCCGCAACGCTCTCATCGCCAAATCCTACGGCGCCCCGACCGTCACGAAAGACGGTGTCACAGTGGCTAAAGAGATCGAACTTGAAGATGCGTGGGAAAACATGGGGGCGCAACTCGTGAAGGAAGCCGCCACGAAAACGAACGACGCTGCCGGTGACGGTACGACGACAGCAACCGTACTCGCTGAGGGCATGATCAGCGAAGGTCTGAAATTCCTCACCGCAGGAGCCAATGCGATCTCGATGAAGAACGGCATCATGAAAGCAGTCGAAGCTGTCGTCGAAGACCTGGAGAAGCAGAAGAAAAATATTTCCACGAAGGAAGAATTCGCCGCCGTCGCGACGATCTCCGCTCAGGATAAGGGGGTGGGCAAGATCATCTCCGAAGTCATGGACCAAGTCGGTTCTGATGGTGTCGTCACGGTGGAAGCAGGTCAAACGATGGGGCTCGAGAAAGAATACGTAGAAGGCATGCAGTTCGATTCTGGGTACATCTCTCCGTACTTCGTTACGGACGCGGGTCGCATGGAAGCGATTTACCAGAATCCGTACATTCTCATCACGGATAAGAAGATCAGTTCGATTCAGGAGATTCTTCCGGTGCTTGAGGCTCTCGCCCAAAAGGGAAAGAAAGAAATCGTCATCATCGCCGAAAACGTAGAGGGTGAAGCGCTCGCGACTCTGGTCGTAAACAAAATTCGTGGAACTTTCTCCGCAATTGCCGTGAAGGCTCCCGCCTTCGGTGACCGCCGCAAGGAAATGCTCAAGGACATCGCAATCCTCACGGGAGGCCGCGTGATCTCCGAAGAGGTCGGCCTGAAACTCGAGAACACGAAGCTGGAAGATTTGGGTAAGGCGGCAAAAATCGTCGTCACGAAGGACTACACACTCATCGTCGACGGTGCTGGTTCCAAGAAGGACATCGCCGCACGCATCGAGGAGCTGAAAGCCAACATTGACCAGACGAAGAGCGACTTCGACCGCGAGAAACTTCAGGAGCGCATGGCGAAACTCAGCGGCGGTGTCGCCGTTATCAAAGTCGGCGCCGCTACGGAGCTTGAGCAGAAAGAGCTCCAGCATCGCGTGGAAGATGCACTCTCTGCTACCCGCGCCGCAGCCGAGGAAGGCATTGTGGCCGGAGGAGGAGCCGCACTCATCCATGCACTGCGCTGCCTCGAGAAGCTGAAAGGTTCCACCGAAGACGAGCAGATCGGCATCGACCTCGTGAAGATGTCACTCCCCTACCCGCTCCGGAATATTGCGCAGAACGCAGGGCTCGAGGGCTCTGTCATCGTCGAGCATGTGAAACAGGGCAAGGACAGCAAAATGGGTTACAACGTCGTGACGCAGAAGGTAGAAGACCTTGTCGCCGTCGGCGTCATTGATCCGAAGAAAGTGACTCGTTCCGCGCTGCAGAACGCAGCGTCCGTCGCTGCCATGTTCCTCACCATCGAGGTTGGCATCGTCGATGCTCCGAAGAAAGATTCTCCCGCCATGCCTCAGATGCCCGGAGGCGGAATGGGAGGAATGGATTTCTAAAGCTCTCAATAATGTTTGGTAGGTGAGGTAGGTTCGATACGTACCTCACTTACCAAACCTACCCAACTTCTCTCATGAACACCGCCGAAATCCAGAAGAAGTGCGAAGAATTTCTGCAGAGCACCGGTGTTCCCGGATTCATCGTCCTCGGTTTCCAAACCGATCCGGAGAATACGCAAGTCGTGTATTCGCTCAATAAAATGCCGCTGAAAGGTGCCGTAAAAGGCATCACGTACACGCTGAATGATTTGATGCAGAGAATGTAATACGTCTCGCGCCTCATCCCGCCTCACTCCGCCTCATCCCTGCCGGCAGGCCCGGCCCTTCTCTCCTGTATACTTCACCTATGCCTGGCAGATTCATCGTCCTCGAAGGACCCGACGGCTCCGGCACGACAACGCACAGCAAACTGCTTGCGGAAACGCTTCGGGCGCGCGGCGAGGAGGTGGTACTCACCGCGGAACCGACGGAAAGTCACATCGGAAAATTTATCCGTGAACAACTGCAATCAAAAACGATCGAGTCCCCTTCCGCGCTCCAGCTCCTGTTCTGCGCCGACCGCGCCTTGCACATCGAGAAAGTTATCAAGCCAGCACTCGCCGCGGGAAAAACAGTCATTTCTGATCGATACGTGATCTCGACACTCGTGTACGGTGAAGCTTTGGGCCTGGATCCAGACTGGCTCCTGCATGTGAATACCCCCTTTCTGGAGCCCGACGTCATGATCATCGCGTTGCCGCCTCTGCATGTGTGCTTGGAACGAATCATGAAACGAAAGCAGCTCGACGTGTTCGAGAACACGCGGTTTCAGAAGCTGGTGTACGACTTGTACGAGAAAGTAGGAGCGGAAGACGATGGCTCTGTCGTTATCGATACCGGTGGAGACAAAGATGAAGCAGCGACAGAGATACTGAACGTTGTCGATGCGAAGCGTTGAGGACTACTCGGTATGACCAACGGTGTTTTTTGCGGTAGAATCAGCACATGTCCGCAAGCGTTTTCTCCGGCCGAGTCGTCGCAGACGCACTGCTGGAGCGGCTGAAGCAGGATGTGAAAAAACTCAACCCCAAGCTCGTAGTCGTACAAGTCGGTGATGATCCTGCAAGTAGTAGCTACATCAGCCAGAAATTGAAGAGTTGCAGCGCAGTCGGCCTCCGTCATGAACATAGACACCTGAATGAAAAAACAACGCTAGAGCAGCTGATGAAGTTGATCGACGAACTGAATACTGACGCCGATGTCACTGGTTTCATCGTCCAGTTGCCGCTGCCGAAGGCTCTGCAAGCGCACGTTCCGGATGTCATCCGTGCGATCGATCCGAAGAAAGATATTGATGGCTTCGGGGCCTATAACCTTGGAAAAATGTTTCTGTCCGTCGAATTCGAGCATCTGCCGCCCGCCACTCCGTCCGGCGTGATCGAGATGCTGCAGTTTTACAAGATCGATATCGAAGGCAAACACGCAGTCGTCGTCGGACGCAGCAATATCGTCGGCAAGCCGCTCGCCGTGATGCTTCTCAATCGCGGTGCCACGGTCACGATCTGTCACAGCAAAACAAAAAATCTCGCCGAGCT
This sequence comes from uncultured Candidatus Peribacteria bacterium, assembly GCA_964514855.1. Taxonomy (GTDB): domain Bacteria; phylum Patescibacteriota; class Gracilibacteria; order Peribacterales; family Peribacteraceae; genus JAGORY01. Next base: position 11,429 of record CAZESZ010000017.1, read on the forward strand.
TACGCGGCAGGCAGATATTTTGTGCGCAGCAGTCGGATCCGCGAAGATGATCACGAAAGACATGGTGAAGCCGGGAGCAGTCGTCATCGATATCGGAGTCTCCAGAGTCGATGGCAAGCTCTGCGGCGACGTCGATTTCGATGCGGTGAGTACGGTTGCGTCAGCCATTAGTCCGGTACCGGGCGGTGTTGGGCCGCTGACGGTCGCGAGCTTGATACGAAATTGCGTCTCAGCGAAGAGGAGACAGCACGGTCACAGTAACGCGGCCATCCTGACCGCGTTGAATGTATAATCAGCATTGAACGTGTGATGAATATTCAGCGCACCCTTCCAGGGTGCGATACGGAACGCTATTTCTTGGCCCTCTTTCTGTCCGTCTCGTTCAGTAGTTTTTTGCGAAGCCGAATACTCGTCGGCGTTACTTCGACCAGTTCATCATCCTGGATGTACTCTAGAGCGGCATCGAGCGTCATGATCCGTGGCGGAACCAAACGAATGGCTTCGTCGGCGCCCGATGAACGCATGTTGCTGAGCTTCTTCTCTTTGCCAACGTTCACCATGATGTCCATGCCGTTCGGGGATTCGCCGATGATCATGCCTTCGTACACTGGAACACCGGAACCGATGAAGAACGTACCGCGTTCCTGGAGTTGAAAGATGGCGAAGGCAACGGATTCTCCGGTGATGGCGGAAATGATGGATCCAGTCGTACGGCCCGGCATATCGCCCGCGTAGGGGGCAAACCTAGAAAATGCGTGCGTGAGAATACCGTTTCCTCGTGTGTCGATGATGAATTCATTGCGAAAGCCAAGCAGACCGCGAGTCGGGATTTCGTAGGTCAGACGTGCGATGCCGTTCTTCGTTTCCATGTTCTGCATCAAACCTTTTCGCAGCCCCAATTTCTGGATGACAGTGCCGGACACCTCTTCGGGGACATCGATGTACGCGGTCTCGAACGGCTCCATTGTCACCCCATTTTCCATGTGCGTGATGACTTCCGGGCGAGATACCGCGAGTTCGAATCCTTCACGACGCATGGATTCGATGAGCACGCCGAGGTGCATTTCTCCACGACCCGACACACGGAAAGCATCTGTGCGCTCTCCGACGTCAATCTTCAGTCCGACGTTCGTCTCCAGTTCCTTTTCAAGTCGTTCGCGGATGTGACGAGTGGTGACGAGTGAACCTTCTTTTCCGGCGAACGGCGAATTGTTGACCATGAAATCCATGGAGACAGTCGGCGGATCGATCTTGATGACCGGAAGCGCCTCGATGTCTTGCTGCGTAGAAATAGTATCTCCCACGTACACTTCAGGAAGTCCCGACAAAAGTACGACGTCGCCTGCAACCGCTTCCTTCACCTCTGCACGATTGACTCCCTGGTAGACCTGAATCTTCGTAATGCGCCCGGGCTTGCGGGTGCCATCGGGTTTGATGACGAAGACGTTTTGATTCTGCGCAACTGTACCATCCGTGATACGTCCGATGGCAGTACGTCCGGAAAACGTATCGTATTCCAGATTCACGGGCTGAACTCTCAGTGGCTTCGTCGCATCGTTCTCACCGGGCTTCACTTCTCTCAAGATGAGATCGAATAGCGGCGAGAGATCTTTCGAGTCGTCAGCGAGCTTGAGCTTCGCAACACCGTCGCGGCCGATCGCAAAAATATACGGAAAGTCGAGCTGCATGTCATTGGCACCGAGCTGAATGAACAGATCGAATACTTGCGAGAGGGCCTTCTCTGGATCGGATCCTGGACGATCAATTTTATTGATGATGACAATCGGACGAATGCCCATTTCGAGAGACTTCTTCAGGACAAAGCGTGTCTGTGGCATCGGACCGTCGAACGCATCGACGAGCAGACACACGCAGTCGCACATCCGGAGCACGCGCTCCACTTCGGATCCGAAATCGGCGTGACCGGGTGTATCGACGATGTTGATCTTCGTGCCTTTGTAGAGGATGGAACAATTCTTGGCGTAGATCGTGATACCGCGCTCCTTCTCTTGATCATTACTGTCCATGACGCGCTCTTCGACCATCTGATGCGCCTGGAAGGCACCGCCCTGCTTCAGGATTTGGTCCACGAGCGTTGTTTTACCGTGGTCGATATGCGCGATGATGGCGATGGTTCTAAATTCCATGGTAATGAGTGAGACGGCCTAGTGTAGCGTCTGAAAGCCCTCTTCACAATGCCCCTCCCTCCCTGTACCATGCGTCTATGGTGGGTTCCCCCATTTCCCACGGCCTTTCCCTTTCCAGGGACAAGGCGTGCCTTAACGAAAAACGAAAAACGAAAAGTGTAGAAAAGAACGCTGATAGAAAATATCGCTACCGTGATTATTTCAGTTTTTCACTTTTCACTCTTCACTTTTCACTCGCGTAGCGCATGTGTGGAATCCTCGCAGTCTCCGGCTACCGCGACATTATCCAGGATCTGTACGACGGACTCATCGTGCTGCAGCACCGCGGTCAGGACGCCGCAGGCATCGTGACGTACGATAATCAATTTCACCTCAAGAAGTCGACAGGCATGGTGAGCGAGGTCTTCCACGCCAGTTCACTCCAACGCCTGAAAGGCCCGATGGGCATCGGCCACGTACGCTATCCCACGGCCGGATGCAGCAGCGAATTTGAAGCACAGCCGTTCTTCGTGAATTCGCCGTTTGGCATGGCGCTCGCCCACAACGGCAACCTGACGAACGCCGGACAACTTGCCAAAGAAATTAAAGTGCAGGATTACCGACACCTGAATACGACCTCGGATTCAGAAGTACTTCTGAATGTTTTCTCTCTCGCACTCCGTAAGCAACGACCGAAGAATGTGAATCCCGAACACATCTTCCGTGCCGTACGAACAGTGATGCGCAGGTGCAAAGGCGCCTATTCTGTCGTCTCACTGATCGGCGGGCACGGTATTGTTGGCTTCCGTGACCCACATGGCATTCGTCCGCTCCAGCTGGGCCGTAAGCGCTTTGGTATGAAATATGAGTACATGATCGCCTCGGAGAATACGGTCTTCAAAGCGATGGACTACGAATTCATGCGCGACATTCAGCCCGGCGAAGTGGTCTTCATCGACAAACAGAATCGTCTTCACTCGCGTATCGTGAAGAAGGGCGACCTCAATCCGTGCATCTTCGAATGGGTGTACCTTGCAGCACCGGATTCGACCATCGACGGCGTCAACGTCTATAAGGCGAGAGTGCGCATGGGTGAAGCTCTCGCACGACAGATCAAAGCTGCCGGCATCCACATCGACTCTGTGATCCCGATCCCGGACACCGGACGGCCAGCCGCCGCAGGACTCGCGGACAAACTGAAAGTCCGTTACCGCGAAGGCTTCGTGAAGAATCGCTACATCGGCCGCACATTCATCATGCCGGGGCAGGAAGTACGCAAGCGCAGCCTGAACTTCAAGCTGCATCCCATCGATCTCGAATTTAAGGGAAACTCGGTGTTACTCGTCGATGATTCGATTGTCCGTGGCAACACCAGTCGCAAGATCGTGGAGATGGCTCGCAAGGCCGGTGCCAAGAAAGTCTACTTCGCTTCCGCATCTCCTCCCATCATCGGGCCAGATCCGTACGGTATCGATCTCCCGACAACGACCGAACTCATTGCATCCGACCATACGATCCCTGAGATTAAGAAAATGATTGGTTGCGACGGCCTCTTCTACAATACGATCGACGACATGAGGAGATCCATCAAGATCGGTAACCCGAAGATTCGACACTTCTCCGACGGCTGCTTCACCGGAAAATATCCGACTCCCGAAGTTACCCCGAAGATGCTCCGAGAACTCGGCTGTGGTCGCAACGAGACACGCGAATCATTCACACGCGATCCCGAGAATACGAGTAATCCAGATCAGACAAAGATGATGGCTTTAGTATAAGTATGGTAAGACGAGTAAGTGGGGTAGGTATGGTAGGAAATTTTGGAATAGATCACAGACGCTACTTCTCTTTGCTGCCTTCCCTACGGCACCTACCAAACCTACCTCATCCTTCTGCTATTCTTGCTCCATGCGCATCCTCCTCGTCACCAATTCCGCCCGCGGCGAAGCGATCGCCGATGCATTCTCCAGAAGCCCGCAGAAGCCCGAGCTGATCGTATGCTCTACGGTGAAGAGTCCGGGTCTTGTGACAATGGCAAAAGAGCTGCACGTCATGGATATCATGAGCCTC
>CAZESZ010000018.1:0-874 GCA_964514855.1 uncultured Candidatus Peribacteria bacterium
GAGGTACTCCGGAGTGGGGGCATCGTCGTCCATGCGACCGAGACGTGTTACGGCACCGCATGCGATCTCGCGAATCCTGAGGCCGTGAAGCGTCTGTTCGAGATCAAGCGGCGTCCGGCCGATCAGCCGGTGAGTGCTCTTTTTCCATCGATCGATGCGGCAGAGACGTACGTCGAGATTTCCCCGAAAGCGCAGGAGTTGGTACTCCAGCATTTACCCGGACCCCTCACGCTCGTTCTCCCGAGAAAGAAGAATGCGCCACCACTGTGGCTCACTGTGTCCGGTGGCGGCATCGATCCGCAGATCGGTGTTCGTCTATCGTCGTATCCGTTTGCATCAGAACTCGCACGTGCGGTTGCCATGCCCATCGCCACAACGTCCGCCAATCTCCATGGCGAGCCAAATCCGTACGCCGCATCTGACATCGTGGCGCAGTGGCAGGACCTCAGTGCACATCCGGATTTACTGATCGATGCGGGGACGCTCCCCGAGGCCAGTCCTTCTACTGTCGCTCTGGTGGTCGACGACAAGGTCACGACTATTCGACAGGGATCTCTGCTGCTGTGAAGCCTCAGTCAGTGCAGAGTGCAGAGCATTACGCTCGTAATCTAGTCTCCGTATGACGTCTACGAAGTCGTCCTGCGTTTTTTCCGTATTCTCTATTTCTCTGGATTGCTGATAGTTCATCATCAGACTGATGGCAGCAACGACGGTTGTCAGTATTGCATACACGCGTCGCGGAGAGGGTGGTCGAAGCGGTGCGCGTCGCTCATCGGAGCGTCGCGATCTTAGCCTCGGGTGAGCTCCCAGCCGCGCCGCAGCTCGACGTATCATCGGCGCAGAGCCCTGGTACCGCCGACCCGGCGGAGCGATG
>CAZESZ010000018.1:884-3125 GCA_964514855.1 uncultured Candidatus Peribacteria bacterium
TGTCGAAGCGGTTCACACTGCGTAGAACTTTCTGAGATGTCATCGAAAGAAACCAAGTGGTTCGTCGGGACTTCCTTTGGAGGCTGTCGTTTCAAAGTGAGCCATTGTAAATCCAGGAGCCTTCGCTCGTGATACCGGAATCCTGGGAAAAGATTTTTCGGGCGCTTCCTCCTCGGGCCCCTGTATTCAGACTCGAATTCCATAGCTCGCCATGCTAACAAGAATTGTCAGAAAGTACATCAGATGAGACCCGGAGGACTCGGGAAGCCGCATTTCACCTGGGTGCAAAGCCCTGTAGTATCAGTCCATGCGTTGCCCACGATGTAAACATGAGGACACGGCCGTCATCGATTCCCGACTCACCGAAGATGGCCGGGCGATCCGCAGGCGCCGTGAGTGCGGCAAGTGTGAACATCGGTTCACAACGTTCGAGCGACAGGAATTGGCGTCGCTCATTGTCATCAAGCGCGACGGCACCCGCGAGCCGTACAGCCGCACGAAACTCGAACGTGGCATTTGGATCGCCTGTACGAAGCGTCCGGTTACCCAAAAAAATATCGATAAAATGCTCTCGGATTTGGAAGAAAAATGGGGAAAAAATAAAGAAGAAGTAGAAAGCGCGACCATCGGGAAAGATGTGATGATGGCACTCTCGAAGCTCGATAAAGTGGCCTATATTCGCTTCGCGTCCGTTCACCGTGAATTTAAAGATGTGGAAGAGTTCAAGAAAGAACTTGGACGGTTCTTCAAATGACTATCGCGCCCTGGAAGGGCGCCCCTGGATATTAATAATACCTTCAATGCGCCACCTGCCTGCCGGTAGGCAGGTCCTGGCCGCGTCCTGGCTGCGGACGCACGAACAATCCGCTATTCTCTCCCCGATGTTACGTACTCACACCTGCGGCGAACTGACGGCCAAACACGCTGGTACAGCGGTGACGCTCTGCGGCTGGGTCAACACGCGTCGCGACCACGGTGGACTCATCTTCCTCGATGTCCGAGACCGCTACGGCCTCACGCAAGTTGTCTGTCATCCTGAGACTGCGAAGGAACTTTTTGCGGTTGCCGAGACGATCCGTCCTGAGTGGGTCATCACCGTCACCGGAAAAGTGACGAAGCGCCTCAAGGGAACCGACAATCCAAAGATGCCCACCGGCGAGGTGGAAATCGTCGTGGAAAAACTCGAGATTTTGAGCAAAGCGAAAACGCCACCCTTCGAGATTGCCCATTCGGCAAGCTCAGGGCAGGATACCGCAACGCTTGTAAATGAAGAATTGCGTTTGCAGTATCGCTACTTGGATCTTCGCAGAGCTCAGATGCAGCGCAACATCGCACTGCGTTCCAAAGTCTTCCAGATCATTCGTACGTACTTCACGGAGCAGGGTTGTCTGGAGATCGATACGCCGTGTCTCATCAAAGGAACGCCCGAAGGTGCGCGCGAATACATCGTCCCCTCGCGCGTGTACCCCGGAAATTTCTTCGTTCTGCCGCAGAGTCCGCAGCAGCTGAAGCAGCTCTGTATGGTCGGCGGACTCGATCGCTATTTCCAGATCGCACGCTGTTTCCGTGATGAAGATTTGCGTGGCGATCGTCAGCCAGAATTTTTGCAGCTCGACTTCGAGATGAGTTTCTGCGAGCAGGCCGACGTGCAGACCATCATCCAAGGATCCGTCGAAAAAATTCTCCGTGAATGCAGTCCGAAGAAACTCAAATGGGGCAAAGTCGAAACGTTCACGTGGCAGCATGTGATGGACACGTACGGATCGGACAAGCCAGATCTGCGATTCGATCTTCCGATTGTCGATGTTTCTACGATCAGCAAAGGCTGCGGATTCAAAGTGTTCGAGGAGGCGCTTACGCTCAAGACCGGGGTTGTCCGCGCGATCCGCGTGCCCGGCGGCGCTGAGCTTTCCAGAAGCGAGATCGATACCTGGACGGCGCTCGCACGCGAACTGAAGGCAAAAGGTCTGGCGTACATTCTCTTCAAGCCCGAAGGCCCCCAGTCCCCGCTTCTGAAGTTTTTCACGCCCGGCTATCTGGATGCACTGCAGAAAGCCACCGGCGCAAAAACTGGCGATGCACTGTTCTTCGGCGCGGACAAAATGAAGATCGTCTGTGCGTCGCTCGGACGTATCCGGAGCGAAGCCGCCAAGCGCTTTGGTCTCATCGATACGACGCACCATGCGCTCTTCTGGGTCACCGAATTTCCGATGTTCGAGGAAAACGACGACGGCTCGCTGA
>CAZESZ010000018.1:3225-15189 GCA_964514855.1 uncultured Candidatus Peribacteria bacterium
CTCTTCTGGGTCACCGAATTTCCGATGTTCGAGGAAAACGACGACGGCTCGCTGACCTTTAGCCACCATCCGTTCACGAGTCCAAACAAAGAAGAGTGGAAACGACGCACAGAAGATCCGCTCAGCGTGCATTCCATTTGTTACGATCTCGTGCTCGACGGTTACGAACTCGGCTCCGGCTCCATCCGAATTCACGATCCACTCCTGCAGGCTGAAGTCTTCGAGATGCTCGGGATTTCGCCCGAGGATCAGAAGAAGCGTTTCGGACACATGCTCGAAGCATTTTCGTACGGCGCTCCTCCGCACGGTGGGTTTGCGTACGGTATCGACCGCATCGTCATGATTCTCGCTGGCGAGCCAAATATTCGTGAGGTCACGCCATTCCCGAAAGATCAGAAAGCGAAAGACCTGATGCTCGGCGCTCCGGCTCCGGTTCCGGAGGCGCAGCTTGCGGAACTCGAGCTAAAGGTCACCGAGAAGATCTGACGAGATTTCTGTAGACTGGCAGCATGCCGGGGTGGCGAACCTGCCTCCCGAAGGGAGGATGGCAGATGTCCCTCCGGGACACAGGCCTGCCTGCCGGCAGGCAGGCGCGCCAGACTTAGGAGCGGTATGCTATGGGTATGTATACGGTGTATGTAATTTCTAGTGAAATTTGTGAGTACTGGTACGTTGGTCTTACGAATAACCTAGAACGTCGTTATAAGCAGCATCAAGAAGGAAAGGAGCGCACAACGCGTGCATATCGACCGTTTTCCATCCGATATACTGAATCTTTTTCTTCTCGACTAGAGGCAAGGAACAGAGAAAAATACCTGAAGTCAGGTATAGGGAAAGAATGGTTAAAAAAGAACTATGCCGGGGTGGCGAAATGGCAGACGCGCCAGCCTTAGGAGCTGGTACCCGCAAGGGTATGGAGGTTCAAGTCCTCTCCCCGGCACCAACCTACGCCCTGCGGGGCTTCGGCTGGCAGGACACGATGTTGCACCGTACACATTGAGGCACCTTTCGTTCTTACTGCGGCGTATTTTTCTTGATCGCCTCCTCAATGATGGCACGTATCTCATCCTGCGATTGATCTGTCGTAAGCTCGATCATATTTTGGTTTATAGGCTCACCGGACGATCTGTTGGGGACGATCGCAATCGATAGTGTTTTCAGTACAGCTTTCTGGTCTTCTGTTGTGGATATTTTTTGCACCGCGGCGAGGATTTTCGGCAGTACTGCCCGCACCTTCACGTTTTCCGTGCGATTGAAATTGGCGATGGACCGTACGCCGATCTGCATTGCAAGATTTCCAAGCGTAGTTTCCAGTCCTTCGCCGGCTTCTTTCTCAGCCTTCGCACGATCCTCTGTCTCTTCAGCTTTCGCAGGAGTAGGCAGATCTTCGACGGTGTTTGGTGTGTCAGCTGCTGGAGTCGTGATGTTCTCGGGCTCGTTTTTTGCAGCATCTTTTTGTGGTTCCTGTGTATTGTTGCCATCGTTCCCGAGGACAATCCCAAGGTCGCCTTTCAGTAATTCATCCGCTTTCATGAAGGGCGTACGGACGCTACTACCCGCAATATTCGTCGTCATGCCGATATTCTTGAGCAGAGTTGATACGTCGCTTGCGGTGATCTCTGTTTTTGGAAGAAGTTTCATGGATTTCATTGCATCTACGATTTTGGTCGTATCGACTGCGATTCGGTACAGACCGTCGCCATTCTTTTCCAGGCTGGCACCATCGATGATGGTCTCGAGGAAACGTGTCAGGTCCGTCATCGTTTTCTCGGTATCGGCTCCGACGGTGATGCCGAGAACTTTGCCGAGATTTTCAAGATTTTTTGCTCTGTCTCTCTGTGTGAGGATCTGTTTCATGCTGGTACGAATTTTTTGTTTCTGCGCTTCTTTCGCACTCTGAAACCTCTTGAACACAGGATCTTCCAGCAGCTCGCCCTGCTTCAGGATGCCTTTCTCATCTTCTGTTTTTGGTACAGATTGTGATAGCGCTTTGTTACGCTCCTCGAACCGCTTCATCTCAGCTTCGATTTTCTTCACAGCCTCTTTCTTCTGCCTGAGCTCGTCCTCGAGCTTTGTTTTTGCGTCGCCTGGCTCCTGCGTAGCTGCCAGCTTTTCTTTGATTCCTTTCATCTCATTTTCAATTGTGTTTTTTTTGAATCTTAATTCAAATATTTTGCTCGTATTACTCCTAATTTCATCCCTTTGTTCCTGCGCCGTCATGTCTATTGGGTCTTTCTCAGCGATCTTTTCCCCCGCGATCATCGTTTTCTGCTTGCCGAGCCGATCCATGAGAGACTTCAGGATTTTTAAGAGTCCTGCGAATGCTTGGCCAGCTCGCTCTTCGGACTTCGTCATCACGATCTTGTCTGTCGTGAGATCACTCGAATCGATGTCGACGCCGCTCATCATGAGAAAACCTTCCGTCATGTCTTGGTCCTGTTTGTTCTTAGATTCCTTCCAGCGCTTGCTCCAGTACAGGATGTCCCGCTGCACCGAAGCTTTCGGTACTTCTTTCCCAAGGGGGATCTGTTCCGGCTGTGGGTTCGGGCTATGCGCAGCAGTGTACGACACGTGGCGTATCTGGTCCGGAGGATAGTTTGGATCGAACGTCATTACAGGATTTTCCAGAGGTATCGGCTCTGAGATGGGCGCGTTCTTCATATCGATCAGCTGTTGCTCGAGTTGAAATCTCAGAGCGTACAGCTGCGCAAGATTAGACTGCGCAAAATTGGGTCGGTTGAAGACAGGTCGCCCCCTCCGTCCGCGCGAGATTCTCGCTATGGCGAGGCCGACATGCTTGATCTGCTCTCTGATCTGGTTCATGCGGTTTCTCCGGATTGCGATCTCGGGTGAAAATTGCTGTGGGTGATGCGGCGTTACGATGACATTTTCATTGAGCATGCTGACGTGGAGTTCTCGTCCGTGCAGCGTGTCGTTCATCCTGTCCAGATACTCTCGAACAAACTGCTTGGAGACACCGGGGCTCGATTTGATGGCATCGATATCGCGCTGCGCGGTCGAGACGATCTTCTGTATCTGCCCGAGCGCGGTGTCATCGGTTTTCTGTCTGAGCTCATCAATGCGATCGCTCACGATGCTCATGATTTCCTCGGACGTGCATTCCTTCGTGAGCTCAGGAGAACGTGGAATCTGTGGCTGATTCATAGGTTCTTGACGTTCGAAAGACATGCTGAGCATGCGATGCTCGCGAATTGTCAGGTCCTCTGTGGTGTGCAAAAGAGTTCTCATGCGGTGGGTGTGGAATCATCGAGCTGTTTCTCGATATCGGTCATGTGCTCGGTGTCTGCGGCTTGTAGAAAACGGGTGAGACTTTCCATCGAACTATGGCGATACGCGTTATAGGCCGCGTCCCAACTCTTTTTGTGTTCGGTGAGTCGGCGGTCATATTCGGCGAACGCTTTGCTGTACCTTTCGGCGCGCTCCGCTTTTCGTTCGTCGGTGTCATGCTGCATCTCCAGGATCACCTGCGGCATATTCGAGAGCAAAAGATCCGGTTCGATGGATCCCATGATCGCTTCATACAGATCGCTGCCGCTCTGGAGCAGTGGAAGATCGCCGAAGGGTGAGGTACTGGTTGGTATGGGTATGAGGGGATTTCTCATTATTGTACCGCAAAACTGCTTTTTTCTCAAATACTGCCCCCACCCTCGATCCCTCCCCCAGGCTCTGATGAGCATCTGGGTGAGGGGTGGCGCCGCAGCGCCGGGGTGGGGTGCTATTAAGACGCAAAATTTTGCGTCTCTACCATAGACTCCTCTAGCATACGTCCATGCTCACACGAACCCTTCTCTTCGCTGCCGTCTTCATTCCGCTCACGGCGCTCGCCATCGAGATTCAGCCCGCCGATTTCTATTCTGATGTCCGCAGAGACTCCAGGGAGGCAGCTGGCATCAATCTTCTGACTAGAGAGAACATCGTGCAGGGATACGGCGACAGACACTTTGGCCCGAGCCGCCTCATCAATCGTGCGGAATTCCTGAAGATCGCCATTCTCGCCAGTCCCGACGGCTACGAACCGGATGCCTCCGGAGAGGGTTGTTTTCCCGATGTACGAGGAACGGATTGGTTCGCGCCGTACGTCTGTGCTGCCAAAAAAGCGGGCATCGTGAGTGGTAACGCAAATCCCGCGCTCCCGCAGAATCAGTGGACGTTCAATCCGGATGATACTGTCACGTACGACGCGGCGCTCAAAATGCTCGTACTGCTATTTCGGTACCCTATTCCTGACGTCGCAGGGCGTGACTGGGCCGAGCCGTACTACAAATCTGCAGCGCAGAAAGGTGTCGATCTTCCCATTCGCATTACCTTTGATACGAAATTGACGCGTGGCATGGCTGCCCGTTTGGCCGGAGCTTTCATGGCGGAGCAGAGCGGAAAACTCGCTATGTACCGTTTAGCGGAAGCGGGAATATACGAGTCCTCCAGCGCCAGTTCGTCATCGTCCAGTGTCTCATCGTTGTCTTCATCATCCAGCTCTTCAGTGGCATCGTCTTCGTCAGTCTCTTCTTCCACTGCTGCACTCTTCACGTTACCGCCAGTCAGTCATTTTCTCGTCGTCGGTACGACCACGGACGCCATCGCCGCTGGGGTCATCCGCAGCCCCGGTGAAACCGCCACCGTTCAGTTGGCACAGGTCAAGCTCTTTAGTGAAGTTCGTTCCATCGATCATCTGGAACTCGTGACCGACGACGGTCAGGTTATCGCAAATCTCACGCGTCGTACGACGACCGATACGACTGATTACAAGATGACGTTCGAGGCCAATATTCAGCCAGAAAACCGCTGGAGAATGCCGAAAGATACCGATGTGCACGTTGTGCTGCGCGCCGTCATCCGTTCCGTCGATAATGCGGGTTTCGCCGATGAGCTACTGCAAGTCCGTACCGCATCCGTCACGATCAGAGGCGACAGTTCGACCGAGACCATCAACATTCCGCTCGTCGGTCCGTTTCCGAAGCATCAGACATCGTTCGGACGCATTACGTCCGTTGCGCGCGTTTCTCCAGTGAGCGCGACTCTCACATCCGGAACCGACGTGCTGATGAGCACGTATTCCGTTGGTAGTTCCGTTATTGCCGGGAAGCGTCTCGTACTACGGAACATTATTTTCTCATTCACGAAGACCGGCTCAGCCAGCGTGTCGAATTGGACGCTCCGTAATCGCGCTTCAGGAGCCTCCAGCGGATGCTCCGTCAATGAGAGTGCAATGACCATTACCTGTGCCATGCTCCACCAAGCAGTGGGAATTCTTACACCAGAAACACCGCTCATTCTTGATCTCACTGCGACCGTCACGGTACCGAGCGGCACGCACGATTCCGTCATCGAGACATCGCTCAGCGCCGCGGGTTCACCGGAGTCCCTCGGCAGCATAGAGTGGACAGATGAGTCGGGGATCTTCCGATGGGTCGAGGGTCCGACACCGCTCGTCATTGGCACGCGCCTGCAGTCCTAGGCGAATGCAGTAATGCACACGGCCTGCGCCGCATACGTTCTCTACACTCGTCGAACACTCTTGCTCAGACATTCGTCGTGATGACGAGGAGGAATGCGCTCGTGAACGTTGCCCACAGCGTCGAGAGCACGAGGAGCTTCTCGTAGTCCTCCTGTGAGAGCGAATAATGAAGGTGTCCCATATATGGGTATGTGTATGAAGTAATATTGTATTATACAATATTTACTATTATTTTGCAATAGCCTTCGTTAGATCGTCTGCCATAGCTGTAGCAGCTTTTGACACTGCTTCATGCCAATCTTTCTTGCTTGAGGCGTACAGAATACTCCTACTTGCATTCACGATAGCTCCAGTGCCGTCTGGCAAAAACCCATGTGCTGCATCGGCAGCAGTACCGCCCTGTGTGCCATAACCTGGTATCAGGAAGGGGGTATGCGGCATGAGTGTGCGTAGATATTTTGTTTCCTCTGGATACGTCGCCCCGACGACGGCACCGACTGCAGACAGCTGACTCTTTGGGCTCAGAAGCTGCGTGCCCCAACTCTCCACGAGTTGCGCCATGTGTTCGTGTACTACTTCGTCGCCGATCGGTAAATCCTGCAGGTCTCCCGAACTCTCGTTGCTGGTTTTTACTAAAACATAGATGCCTTTGTTATTTATTTTGCAACGCTCCATGAATGGCGTGATGCCATCTGCACCCAGATATGGTGTGACCGTGAGTGCATCGATTGGACTATGTGTTCCCAGGTACGCATCCGCGTAGGCCTCGCACGTTGAGCCGATGTCATTGCGCTTGCCGTCCGCGATGACGATGAGATCTTTTTCCTGAGCGTGGGCGCAGATCTCGAAAAAAACTTTCATTCCTTCCCAGCCCAGAAGCTCGAAATACGCGAGCTGCGGCTTCACCGCACAGGCGATATCCGCAACTGCATCGATGATGCCCATGCAGAAATTTTTGACGCCGCTCACGTCTTTCGAAATTCCGTCTGGAAGTTTCGAGAGTACTGGGTCGAGTCCGACGCAGACGGGAGATGTCGCGGAGATTCGCTGCTGAAGTCGGTCGGCGTAGTGCATGCGAATGAAGTGTAGGAGTGAAAAGTGAAAAATGAAAAGAGAAAAATAAAGAGAAAACTGAAAATGATTCGATCAAGAATTGTGCTTTGCGGTTTTTACGCTCGCAACCAACATGCTAATAATATTTTCACATTGCTGTTTTAGTGAAAGGATATTCTCACTTTCGGAAAAGTTGGCATCTTCCAGTAATCGTAGCCAATACCTGCTTTCAACTGCTTCTTTGAGTGCAATCGACAATTTTGAAATGAAATCTGTCCGACTTTGTGCGAATTGTGATTCTTCAATATTCGCGCCTACGCTCGTTGCGGAGCGCAACAATTGCTTGCTGAGAATAAACTCCCTTTTATGTTCTATGAGATGTTTGCAGTGACGAACAGTTGCTAAAGCATAATCATAGCTTTTAGCTTGTAGAGGCCGAGATTTTGGTAATTGGGTGAGCATATCCTTTAACATTTTTTCACTTTTCATTTTTCTCTTCCTTTTTCTCTCTTTTCACTTTTCACTTTTCACTTTTCACTTTTCACTTCTACACTCCTATCTGTTGTCTGTACTGCAGTGCTTCTGCGACGTGGCTGATGCCGATGTTCTCCGCGTCTGCGAGGTCCGCGATGGTTCTCGCAACCTTGATGGTGCGGTGGTACGTGCGCGCGGAAAATTGCAGTTTTTCCGCAGCTTGCTTCAGGAGCGCTTGGCTTTTTAGGTCGAGCGGACAGAACATTTCGATGTCGCGCACCGTCATCTCTTTATTCGTCGAAAAACCGTGTTTCGCGAACCGATCGCACTGGCGCTTGCGCGCGGCGGTCACCCGCTTTCGGATCATCGCACTAGTTTCAGCTTTCGGGTCGCTCTTGCGTTGTAGATCGGCAATCTCGACCGGTTGGACATCGATGGTGAGATCGATGCGATCGAGCAGAGGTGCCGAGATCCTGCGCTTCATTTTTTCGCTCGACGAGGCGCTGTACTGCGGCGGGTTCATCGCGCCGACGAGGATAAAGTCCGCTGGGAACGTCACCGTACCTTGCGCTCGATTGATCGTGATTTTGCGGTCTTCCATCGGCTGACGAAGTACCTCCAAAACTTGTGGCGGGAATTCCGCGAGCTCATCCAGGAAGAGGACGCCGCGGTGCGCGAGTGAGATTTCCCCCGGCATCGGATTCTGTCCGCCGCCGACGATCGCGACGCCGCTTGCGGTGTGATGCACTGTCCGGATCGGACGTTCGCTGATGAGAGGAGCCGTCGCCGGCAGCAGATTCGCGACCGAGTAAATGCCAGTGATCTCCAACGATTCGTCTTGGGTCAGTGGTGGCAGAATGCCTCGAAGCGCTCCAGCGAGCAGTGTTTTCCCGGAACCCGGTGATCCGGACAGGAGCACGTTGTGGCCGCCCGCAGCGGCGATCTCGAGTGCGCGTTTTGCGAGTGCCTGCCCCCTCACGTCTGCGAAGTCGACGATGTGTGCCGATGACTGTGGCGCACACGCAGGTCGCTGGATGACAGGCGGTGTCTTCGTTCCCGACAGACAAGCGATGACATCTGTCAGATGATCGACCGCGATGACGGTAAGCCCCGGAACAAGCGCCGCCTCCGCGCCGTTTGCCGACGGCACTACGATGGACGTGAGACCGCGTTTCAGACATTCCAAGGCACATGCGAGTACACCAGAAACGTGTCGCAACTGCCCATCGAAAGCGAGCTCGCCCAAGAATGCAGTTTTCGCGATGATAGACGCGGGAATGTCGATCACCGCATTGCTCTGCAATATCCCGAGCGCGATCGGCAGATCGAACCGCGAGCCTGCCTTTCGCACGCCGGCGGGTGCGAGGTTCACATTCGTGACTCTGCCCATCGGAATCCGATACCCCGATGTCTTCATCGCCATCATGACGCGCTGCTTACTCTCTTGCACTGCGGTGTCGCCGAGTCCGACAATTTGGAACTTCGGTTCTCCAGAGGTCGGCATGACGCCGATTTCAACATCGATCGGAATCGCACCGACGCCGATGGTGGTGAATGAGGTGAGCTGGGTGAGCATGAGTGATGGGAGAAGGAGAGGTGCAGATGCTATGGTGTACTTTCGTACACCTTTACGCAAGTCCATTCGCACGACGAAAAGCTCCGACTGTGGTGTGATGAGCGTGATGACAGTATCCACAGAGCAGGTTGGACGGCATGGAGAAGAGATCGCAGCATCCTATCTGCGTTCGAAGAACTACGTGATCCTGGAGCAAAATGCCAGACTCGGTCGTTACGAAATAGACATCATTGCCGAAGATCCATACGAGAAGATGATGGTCTTCGTCGAGGTGAAGACACGGTCGCATGACGACCATCGGTATCCGATCCGCACCGCTGTTGATCGCCGAAAACGACGTGCCCTGAGGAAGGCGGTTTTCCGATGGGTACTCCGTCACGAGTACGACGGACCGGGCCGCATAGACATCGTCTGCATTGCGGGGGAGCGTATCGTCGATCACGTGGTCAATGTCGGTGCCGACTTCTTCTGAATATATCGAGAAAACATATTGATATTTTGTACACTCAAGCGAGCGGATGAGAATCGAAAAATGTGGTACACTAGCCAGATTTCTTCATGATGACTCTCATACACACAACCCTGAAAAAGAACGGCGCAGTGGTCCTCACATTGATTCTGGCGTTTGCCATGATCGGTATGGCTCTGCGTACGCCTCAGCCATCGAGTGCCGCCGGACTGGTGTGTGGCGACGGCGACCTGGAAGATCCCGAACAATGTGACGACGGCAATCTCCAGAGCGGCGACGGTTGCAGTTCGGCGTGCACCATTGAGCTCTGCGGGAATCTCTCGATCGATCGTAATGAGCAGTGCGATGATGGAAATCTCCAGAACAATGACGGTTGCAATCGTTACTGCCAAATCGAATTTTGTGGAGACCGCGTGATCCAAGAGACGCAGGGAGAACAGTGTGACGATGGCAACGGCATCTCCGGAGATGGCTGTTCCGGCGGCTGTCAGATGGAGACCTCGCACGAAGCCGCTCCTCCCCCTCCAATCGATGCCCCCCCGCCTCCTCCAAAGACGACACCCTCGCCTGTCATCATTCAGGCCATACTCGCCAACACATTTTTGACGACTCAAGCAGGCGAAGACTACAAGAAATATTTAGACGACGATGAGATCATCAAGCTGGAGACGATCATGCAGAAGCTTGTCAGAGGCAAGCGACTCAACGAGCAAGAGCGCCTCTGGGCCGCGGAATTGATGACTGTGTTCGAGAAAGCCAAGGCCGATGAACGCGCGCGCTACACCGACCTCCTGAAGCAGTTCATCGCAAGTCCCATCAGTTCCGATGTCGTCGAAGAAAAAGGCCTCGAAAAATCCAACCTCGTCGACGTCGAAGTTCCGATCGCGATTGAGGAACTGGAAAGAGCAGTGAACGTGATTCGCCGCGGAGAACTGGTGAGCGCCGTCACAGTGGATGTCTCGCGCCTCAAGCGCCAAGGGATCGATCTCGCTTCGGACATGCCTGTGGGATACCGAGATCATCTCACATCTGCCAATCGTCCGATTGTCGTATTCACAACACTGAAAGCGCTGAAGGAAGCCGCCGAGAAGTATGCGTCGACCAATGTTCCTGCGTCACTGGAAACTATTCGGAGTGAAGCGGAATCACTGAAAGAAGCGCTTCCTGTCTTTGAGCGCGAGTACGGCGTAGAGCCGCAGGACATCGAGCCGCTCCTGACCGCTATCGAAACCATCAGCCAGGAGTCCACGAAGAAGGATCTGGACCGCGTCATTGCCGCATTCAACCGTTTCGTGGCGACACTCGAACGTCGTAATGTTCTTACGAAAGGTGAGATCGCATTCTTCGGCGCAGATTCTGCGCATGCCGCTGCAGCCGCTCGGATGGCGGACAGCGTTGGTCTCGGCGGAGAACTCGCTTCTGCGGACACCGTGACAGAATTCCTCGACGAACTCGTCGAGGCCGCGCCGGCCGATGCGAAGCACAGCTTCGAGAGCGGAGGTATCGGTGAGCAGAGAGATGCGCTCTTGAAACTCTTTGAGGACGATGAACGGTCCCGCAATCTGCGCGCAGCTCTGCGCGAGGACGGACGCACAGATTTCGACAACCGTTATGATGTGTTGCGTTCACAGATTGAGGAGCTCGGTGAAACGTCAGACACTCTGACGCCGTGCGATGACTCGGTCTCCGACGCGCTCTCGTGCGTCAATCAGTACTACGCCGATCTTCAGGATGCCGTTCGCGGACGCAGTTTCATGAGTCGCGTCATCGGTACGTTGCAAGACTTCTTCAATATCGGATCATGAGCGATCTCTCGCCTACTCCTACCGGCGTTCTGACGCAGGCAACCATGCCCTCGACACAGACCGTGCATGGTGCGGACGTGGCTGTAGCGAAGGCGCTCGATCTTGCCGTGCTGAAGCGCGGCGCCAAAGATTACTTGGATTTCCTCGATACGACGAAAGAAGTGTTCTATGCGTACGTGTATCACAGGACCGGTTCGGTGGAACTCGCGAAAACGATTCTCGGTGAGATCTATCTAGATGTCCTCGTCCGCGCGATGTCCGTGTGGTGGTTTGGTACGCTCAGTCTCAAGCTACTGTTCGATGCTGCAGACAAAGCGCTCAGTGATCATGAAGTCGCAGCCGCAGATATCGATACTGTCTACCTCGCAAGCCTAACCTGGCTGACCGACTCCGAACGTCAGTCGGTGGCAACCCTCCACGACGCTCTGTGGTCTCTGCCGAAAGAAGCACAGCGTCTCATCATCCTGTCGATCCTGATGGGTTTCAGTGACGAACGCATCGCCGAGGTGCTCCGTCAGCCGCTTCCCGAACTAACCGAGAAACTGAAGACTGCCAAAGAATTTCTCCTCCTCACGCGGTGGCAGCCGACGTCCGACATCGGCACGAAACTTCAGTCACTCGTCTTCATGCCGGCGCTCGATATCCAGAGCGAAACGCAGCTGCGGTTCTCCGTCGTCGAAAAATACAACACAGTCCGCTTCCGTCGGTATCAGTGGGTGATCCTCGGAGGACTCTTTGCGGTCATGAGCAACGTCATCGTCGCGTCCGTTCTCGCATTCGTGGTCGTCACCGCGCCGCCGTCCTCACTCAAGGGAACGCGCACGCAGGTCGCATCGTTGGATGCCGTGCTCCTCAAGCGCCAGATCGCCATCGATCGTGCAAAGGAGTCCATCGCCGTGTCATTCAAAGAAACGCAGCGTCTCGCCGCGTACGATGTCTCTCGTGATTTCACGGAGCTCGGTCTCGCATCCGCACTCGAATCCCTCAACGCTGAACAAGATCAAGAAGCCGAAGTCGACCGCCTGCTGAAAGTCATGCAACGCGCCAGAACTGCGATGGCTCCCATCGTCGAGTTTGCGTCCGGAGATGTCCGAAAGATGATGCAGTGGCT
>CAZESZ010000019.1:0-9246 GCA_964514855.1 uncultured Candidatus Peribacteria bacterium
CGCAAATAATAAAAACTCGAGCACACGAACGTGTCCATGGTGTCGAACTCCGGACGCCAACCTTTGCCGAAAAT
Source organism: uncultured Candidatus Peribacteria bacterium (assembly GCA_964514855.1). GTDB lineage: Bacteria > Patescibacteriota > Gracilibacteria > Peribacterales > Peribacteraceae > JAGORY01. Next base: position 75 of record CAZESZ010000019.1, read on the forward strand.
CTTCTCGGTGCGTGCGATGAACTCTTTGGATTCCGTGAGCGGAGATTTGCCAGTCGGCTTGAATTCGACATCGGTCGGAAGCAGCCACGGCAGATGCTCATCGGGGACTGGATGTGCGTTTCCTTCCGGATCGTAGACGATCGGGATCGGCGCGCCCCAGTACCGCTGGCGGGAGACAAGCCAGTCGCGGAGGCGATACTGCACCGTGGGCTTGGCAATCTTCAACGTGTTCGTCATGTAGTCGATAATGTCATTCCGGACCTCCCCCCAACGGCGTCCCTTGAATTTTTCAGGCTGCTGCATCACGGCCTCTGGTTCCTTGGCATAGCAGTACTCGAGGTTCCTCACCTTCTCGGCTTCGTTCGGGTCCTGCGGAAACATGACGGGGCGCAGAGGAATGCCGTACTTCTTGGCAAACGCGAAGTCACGCTCATCGTGTGCGGAGCAGTGGACGATACCGGTGCCGTAGTCCATCACGACGAATGATGCGACCCAGAGCGGAAGATCACCGGTGCCGAATAGATCCTCGACGTAGCGACCGGTAAAGATTCCCTCGACGTGTTCATCGAAGTTGTACTTCTCAGTCGCTTTCAGTTTCTTCATGCGTGCGACGAAGGCCATCACGTCTTTTTCATACTTCGTGCCCTTCACCAATTTCTCAACGAGCGGATGCTCTGGTGCGATGACGGAGAACGTCTGCGCCATGAAGGTCTGTGGCACGGAGTCGAAGACTTCGAATTCGTCGCCGAGATCTTTGATGGTGGATTTGATATTCACACCTTCATTGCGACCGATCCAATTTCGCTGCATCGTCTTCGTCTTCTCTGGCCAATCGACGTTCTCCAGACCATCGAGGAGCTTCTGCGAATACTTCTTGATGTTCCAGTACCACTGCTCCAGCGGCTTCTGGATGACCTCGGTACCGCAACGCTCACAGGTTCCATCCTGACATTGCTCGTTAGCCAGGACTGTCTGATCCTTCGGGCAGTAGTTCACATTGCCAAGCTTCTTGTACGCAAGCGTATGCTTGAACATCTGCAAAAAAAGCCACTGGGTCCAGCGGTAGTATTCGGGATCGGTCGTGCAAAGCGTCCTGTCCCAGTCGTACATGCAGCCGATGCGCTTCAGTTGCTCGATCATCGTCGTCACGTTCTTCGCCGTGCTTTCGGCGGGCTTCACACCGGTTTTTATCGCGTAGTTTTCGGCAGGAAGTCCGAATGCATCGAAACCCATCGGTGAAAAGACGTCGTAACCCTGCATTTTCTTGAACCGAGCGTACGAATCCGCAGGTGCATAGTTGTACCAGTGACCGACGTGCAGCTTGTCGCCACTGGGGTACGGAAACATCACCAGAGAATAAAAGGGCTTCGTAGCCTTGGCGAGATCAGCAGTATAGACACCAGCGTCAGCCCAGGCCTCCTGCCAACGTTTCTCTGCCTCTGCGGGTGAATATGCGTTGCTCATGGTCAGATATAGAGGAATATGTTGCAATATTCTTCGCTGTGAGTATCATTTCCTTATGGAACGGAATAATAGTACGGACAGTCAAGAGGCAAGCTTGCACAAATTAAAAGAGTACCGTGATGAGCTTAGCATTTATGAAAGCTTTTCTCGAATTTCAGGACTTATATCTGAGCTAACTGTGCAAGTTCATGGCAAAGCCAGCAAAGGCAAACAAAGTATTTACAGCATCGTCGACCAGATTAAATGCTTGGTGCAAGGAATTTCAGTTGATGCAGAAGATGAGAAAAGAATTGGCAAAAAAATTGTCGCAGAATGTATTCAATTGGATAGAGCGATGCTGCAAAAGCATCTTCCCTCAGCGATACGTATCCACATCCGATGGATGATACGACGAGATATGCCTGAGGTTCTAGATATAGAACATCAATGCTTTGAATTTCCCTGGTCTGAAGAGGACTTCATCCGTTGCTTGCGCCAGAGAAATTGCATCGGCATGGTTGCCGAAGTAGAAAAACAGGTACTCGGCTTCATGATCTACGAGCTCTTTAAAGAACGGCTACATCTTCTCAATTTTGCCGTTGATGAATGGTTTCGACGCTACGGGATAGGTAGAAACATGATCAATAAGTTAAAAATGAAGCTTTCATCAACACGTAGAACGAATGTTATGCTGGAAGTGCGTGAGACAAATCTACCTGCACAACTTTTTTTCAAAAGAATGGGCTTCGAGGCGACAAATATTTTGCGCGATTTTTATGAAGATACAACAGAGGATGCATACGTTATGAAATACGCTCTACCGCGAGATGAGGGGGATGACGAAAATTCATTCTAAAAAATTCCTAGATAAGAAACCAGGCAGGACAAGCAAACGTCTGCTACAGTAGCGCTTCCACATGCCAAAACTTCCTACTGTCGCCATCATCGGCAGACCGAACACCGGCAAATCCACGCTTTTCAACCGCATGATCGGCAAGCGCAGGTCCATCGAAAGTGACATCGCCGGAACCACGCGGGACCTCATCAGCCACAGAGTCGACCTCGAGGAGATGTCGTACTTGCTCGTGGACACTGGCGGCATCGGCGCCAGCGCGGACAAAGACTTCGAGCACGATGTCGCGGAGCAGTCTCTGCTCGCGCTCGAATTCGCGGACGTCATCATCTTCACCGTCAATGCGATGGAGGAGATCACGACCGACGACCGAAAAGTCATCGATATCATCCGCAAAAAACGCCGACGCCACGTGCCAGTCATCGTCGCGCTCACGAAGTCGGACACGCCGGGACGACGCGATGCGCTCATTCTAGATTTCCATGAAACCGACATCGGCGACGATATTCTGACGATCAGCGCACCGCACAGGATCGGCATCGATGAACTGAATGACACGATCGTGAAACATCTGAAACTTCTGAACTTTGAAAAATCCCCTCCCGACACAGGTGATCAGCCGCCGCGCATCGCGATCATCGGACGACCGAACGTCGGCAAGAGCTCCATCGTCAATGCGCTGATGTCAGACAGCCAGCGCGAAAAATCACCGGTACTGGTCTCGCCGGTTGCGGGCACAACGAGAGATAGTATCGATACCGAGGTGATGTACCACGATAAGAAATACATCATCGTCGATACCGCAGGACTCCGGAAGCAAGCGTCGCGTCGAGACGATGAAATCGAACGTTTTTCGACGATGCGAACCCTGACCGCAGTCGAGCAAGCCGACATCGTGATCCTGGTCCTCAGTGCAGCAGAAGCGCCGACGCAACAGGACAAACGCATCGCCGCGATGGCGGTGGAGAGCGGTAAAGGACTCATGATCCTGCTCAATAAAATCGACACGCTGCGCGGTGAAAAGCGCACCGACGGCATCGGCTTCATCACCGATACACTGCACTTCGTCACGAAGTTCGCACGCGTCATCCCCTGCTCCGCAAAAACACGGGAAGGCCTGGTGAAACTCTTCGACATGGTAGAAGCAGTGCAGATGAGTCGCGTACGGCGCATCCCGACAAATCAGCTGAACCGCTGGTTCGAGGAAACGGTCCACGGAAAACCGCTCGGCGGCATCGCGAAGACGAAGTACATCACACAGGCGGACGAAATCCCACCAACGTTCGTACTCTTCACGAAGAACACGCGGACCGTGCAGGCATCGCAACTGCGGTATCTGGAGAACCAACTCCGAAAAACATTCGGTTTCGACGGCACGCCGATACGGTTTGTCGTGAAACCGACGGAGAAGAGAGAACCGACCAAGTAGCCGAATGCTGTGATACGATCCTCGTATGCTTTCTGAAGAAAAAAATCTCCGCCTGGACTGGAAAACAAACGCGCTTTTGTTCGGCGGTTTTTTTGTGCTGATGCTCGTGGTGTACGGCTCGTCACTCTGGAACAATTTCATCGGACTCGATGATCCCTACGTCATCTACAATAATCTCGCAATTCGTGAGATTTCGCTCGCGACACTCAAGCACATCTTCACGACCTACGATCCGGAACTCTACACGCCACTCACGTTCTTCACGTTCCAGCTGAACTACGCGATCGGCGGACTGCAGCCGTTTGTATATCATCTGACGAACCTCGTACTGCACACCACGAACGCAGTCCTCGTCGCATGGGTTTTGACACTCCTGGGAAACAATAGAATAGCGGGAATCCTCGCTGGGCTCCTCTTTGCAGTGCATCCGGTGAATACCGAAGTGGTGGCCTGGATGACGGCTCGAAAGGAAGTACTGTCAACGTTCTTTTTTCTATTATCACTCATCGCGTACATGCAGCCGCGAACGAGAGGAAGCTACGTGCTGAGTTGCGGACTTTTTTTGTTGGCGCTGCTCTCCAAAGTGAATGTCTTCGTACTGCCGGCCCTACTGTTACTCATAGATTTCCTACAAAACAAGCGGCTCAACAGACAATTATTCATCGAAAAAATTCCGTACGTCGCCCTCTCGATCATCTTCGTCATCATCGGACTTTTGCCGAAAGTCGGGATTCTCTCGTCGACGACACTGAGTGAAAAAATACTGATGGCAAGCAAGGGAACGCTGTTTTATCTCTGGAAGTTTCTCATTCCCACGGATTTGTCAGTCCTGTATCCACACTACGGACCGATTGCGTTTTCTGAACCTCAGCTTCTGGCCTGCTTCATCGGACTCGCGATCCTTCTCGGCGCAGTGTTGATCAGCCTGCGCTGGACACGAAGCATCGCATTCGGCTTTCTGTTTTTCTTCGTAGCCATCAGCCCAACCTTCGTCCACTTCAACCGCAATGCAGGCATCATCTCGGACAATTCGACCGGGATTCAAACTGCGTCCGATCATTATCTGTACGTTCCGATGATCGGACTTCTGAGCATTGTGATGTTCGTACTGACAGCACTCTGGGAGAGGCCGAGGACAGTGCGTCGAACACAGCAGATGCACCGCATGATCCTCACGTTGATTTGCAGCGTACTACTGATCTGCAGTTTTTTGTCTCACGCCCAAGCAATGATCTGGAAAAACAGTGAAACCCTCTTCAGTCACGCACTTGCTTTGTACCCACATTCGACGGCAGCTCGCGTAAGTTTATCGGTGATTTACAGAAAAACTGGACGCTTCGCAGAAGAACTAAAAATTCTACAGGAAGGCCTGCCGTACGGAAAAAGTTCGAAGCTGCTCACAGGTCTTGGCTCTATCGCGGCACGAAATGGAAATTACCCCGAAGCCGATAGGTATTACACGGAAGCAATACAGGCCGATCCGACGAACTCCGAACCGTACTTCGGACAAGGAGTCATTCTCTCGGAGCAGGGAAAACTGGAGAGCGCGTACGCAGCCTACGCACGAGCAATCGCACTCGATCCAATGTACGCTGCGGCATACAACAATATCGGCTCGCTGAAATTGGGCGAGGAAAAAGAAAAAGAAGCCGAAGAAAATTTCGTGAAGGCAATTACGCTCAATCCCTCATCTGTGGAAGGGCATTTCAATCTCGGCGCGTTGTACCGGAGGCAAAAACGTATAGCGGAAGCGACAGAACATTTTTCGCTAGCAATTGCGCTGGATCCCACACTGATCGATGCGCATCTGGAACTGGTGCCGCTTCTCCTTCAGGCAGGAAAAAATACGGCAGCATTCGAGCATATCCGCGCCGTTCTTGCTCTGGACCCCGAAAACTCCGGAGCCAAGGCGCTCGTCAAAGAAATGATGAAAATGGGCATCATCGGAACGAAGTAAATATACCCCCTCTCCCGCCGGGGGAGGGACTAGCCCCTGCCCTCGTGACGATCTTTGACGCGTCCGTCCTCGTGGATCGGCAATGGGTACTCGCGAATCACGACCTCAAGCTTATCGAGAAGTTTTTCAGGATCGTCATCGAAAACCATATTCGGCGGAATTTTGCGACGACAGAGTTCCTCGACGACATGCGGAATAGAATTGCTGATGCCTCCAGAATTCGTGATGATGCCGATAGCACGACCCTCTTCGTACGCAATCGTCAATTCGTTCAACGTTCCGATGCCTCCGCCGATGATGACAACCGCATCCGAAGAACGAATGTTGATGATGTCACGCTCCATGAAACCCATCCCCGTGAACATGATGATGTCGTGTCCTGCGGGCGAGAGATATTCGTTGATGTGTTCGTACTCGGAGAAAGCAGGAGAGATGCCAATCGTGAGACCGCCAACCTCCTTCGCGCCGAGGAGTGCGTCGTGCGGGAGCCCGGGGCAAGCGCCGTTGATCATGATGTAGTTCCGCTTCGCGATCTCTCGACCCAAGGCGGTAGCTTTCTTGCGAGCAATCGGATCCGAAACCTGCGGGCCGCTCGCGGAGCCCATCACGCCGATCTTGAGTCGTCTGTTGTGCATAGATATCCGTGGATTAGTGTAGGGAACATTCGTACGATGAGACAACGCTTCTCTTCACGTCGCCAGTTCTTCGGTACAGAGTTTTCGGAGTCCTGATGCACTAGATACATCGATCTGCGCGCAACGCGAGGCGTCTTCGGTCACGAGTGCCAAACAGAGTGCAAGATAGTCCCCAGGCAGAGAAGAGCACAGACGAACATCGTGCTTGCGCACAGCCCATTCGATATCTTTGATAGAATCAAGAAGAACTTTGCTCTTCGATTCGTTCTTGATCTGACTCCAGTACGCCGATGCTTTTTGGAGAGCGATATGCGGTGCATTCGTCTTCGTGAGACTGAAGACTGAAGAGCGAGCATCAATCGGGGAAGAAAATCCGCAAGCGATGAAACCTGCGATCATGCCGATGGTGACGAGTGAACGAATCATAAAAATTTATTGAATTCTGTCCCACCAATGTTTTTCATGACGCACAACACGATAGCCATGAGAGCGCCGAGGCCGAGAATGGTGTATTTTTTGAGTCGCACAATACTCGCGGATATCATCTCGAGATTATACCACAAAATCATATGTTAAAGAAGGTCTTTGTGGCTCTTAGGCTCGTAAAAAGCCGTTTTTTTAACGTCCCAGATATTTGGCTCGGTTCACGTTGTGCTCGTCGTTCGTCACTGCGTAACGGATGATCCCCTGTCGGTCATGCAAGTAATACCAGTACTGCGACTCTGTAGGATTGAGCGCAGCCACAATGGACGACTCGCCGGGATTTGCGATCGGCGACGGAGGCAGACCTTGCGTACGACGCGTGTTATACGGAGAGTCACTCTCGACGTCAGCCTTCGTGAGCGGCTCGGTGGGCTTTTTCAGGACGTAGCGCGTCGTCGCATCAACACCGAGAACGACTCGATTCTGCAGCCGCTTCCACAGAATGCCGGCGATCACAGCTCGCTCATCGTCGTGACGAGACTCTTCTTCCACGAGTGAGGCCATGGTCATGATATCCTGGAGTGTCTTTCCGGACGCGGCGATGCTTCCGCTGTGGCTTCGCACGATGCGCGCGCGGAATGTACCGAGCATGCGCTCGAGGAAAAACTTCGCTTTGTAGTCTGCTGGCGACACGGAGTATGTCTCCGGGAATAAGTATCCCTCGAGTCGCGATCCGATCTCCTGCTCGCGTGTCCCCGCAGACTTTGTGGGGAGAAAATCAAATGTCGAGAAATCGCAACGGAAAGCGCAATCGATGATATCCCCAGGATGACCGAGGCCCTTGGACGCAAGCAATGCATCGATGTCAGCAACACTGTATCCTTCCGGAATCGTCACGAGAAATTCCTGGGTTTTTCCGGCGTGCAGAATCGTGACGATGTCAGAGACTGACTGTGATGGATTGAACGCAAAGCCCCCTGCCTGGAGGGAACCGGCTACCCCGGTGAGTCGCGCATACCACGTGAAAGCCCACGAGGAACGGATGAGTCCACGCTCCTCCAAATGTGCGGCGATGAGCTTGATGGATTCGCCAGGCTGCACCGTGAAGGCCGCCTCCTTGGTATCGGCTTTGTCCACTGGAGACAGCGCGTGCCAGAACCACAACCCGAAAACTCCAACGATAGCCGCAAGTATGAGAAGGCGACGCATAGGTATTAGTTCTTCATACCGATACCGAGCTCTCCCATGACCCCTTGCATGCGCTCTGCGGAGACGATCTGTGCTTTCTTCATTGCACGGTTAAGCGCGTCCTTCAAAAGGACACCGATCCGTTCTCGCGACACCTCGGGTGCGACCTCGATCGATATGATTTCCATCCCGGCAGAAACGACGACGTGCACTCCGGATGCCTCGGCTTCGACGTGAATATTTTTGAGCTCTTTTTGGACTTTACTGGCCTGACGCTGAAACTTGTAGGAATTCTTGAGATCGGAGAATGAGGGCATGAACAGAGTGTAAAGCGGAAAGTGAAAAGTGAAAAGCGTCAGGTTCCTAACACATACTTCCCGCGCTTCATGTGTATCATCCGATCTTTCTGCAATCCAGTCATCAGAGACACAAGCCACTCTCGGTGGTTTTCCATCGACCAGTCTGCCACTGCCGTAGAACCGAGCCGCTCAAGAGTCATGCCGTTCTCTGCATCCCGCAGAGCTTCAACGATCTTCCCACGGAAAATTCTATTCGGAACAAATCGCCCCGCCATCATCCGGCCTGGTTCTTTCTTGTTCACTTTTTTTGTTCTTATAATTTCTTTACCATAAGGCCTGCAAGCAGATTGCATACGCTGATTCATGAGATGCCATTTCGGGTTATTTTTTGTGCACACCAGCGAACCGAAATCCATGAGAGCGGCAAAAAAGTCAGCCGCTGATCCCCTCTTCATCGTCAATGCCTTCTTCAAGACTTGCTCTGTAAGCGGCAACATTTCGCGATCTGAACTCGGCCATGTTCCGTCCGGATTTTCTGGTCCGATGAAGAAACGGTGAATAATTCGGCGAATATTCACGTCCAGGCAGGGTGTGGGAATACCGAATGCAAAGTTCCTGATAGCACCTGCAGTGTAATGGCCAATGCCAGGAAGGCTACAGAGTCCCTGCAAATCACGAGGAAACCTACCTTCCTGACGCACGATCTCACGTGCGCAATCGCGGAGTCGCAGTGCACGATTGTTGTATCCGAGACCTCTCCACGCGATGAGAATTTCTGCATTTGTTGCCTGAGAAAGATCTTTCATTGTAGGAAAGGTTTGTATAAAATTTTTATACAATATTATGACTCTTGAGACCTGCGTCTGCTGGAGCATGACTTCGGACACCAGAATCAGATACGCCTTGTGATCCATATTTTTTTCCCGGAGATCGCGCCACGGAAGC
>CAZESZ010000019.1:9346-14729 GCA_964514855.1 uncultured Candidatus Peribacteria bacterium
CCATTCGTTATGCCAATGCGATCTTCGATCTCTTGATCGACGAAAGCTTTCTTGCGACCGTACTTCATACGGCTATACTCCTTAATCAGCTTGCCGAGTTTCTCGTTACGATCGGACTCATCGTAGATCGTCGCCAGCGAGAACGGACGTGAGGTCGTATTATTGATATTCAGTTTCACGTAACAGTTGAAGTTCGGTATGCCGATGACGTCTTGCTCACCGAGCACGGGTGCAAATTCTTTCGCAATGTACTCCGCATCTTCCGCTCCGATCTTGAAGCTCATGATAGTTCCGACGTTACCGAACACCGCATCGCGCATCTTCGTGCTCGCTTGACCGTAGTTCTCGGTTTTACCGACGAGCTGACCGATGTACTGGTGCGCCATGATGAGCCCGAGCTCGTACTTACGGGCCTCGCTGAGGATCGTCGCGAAGGCATCCGTGATGAAATTTTGGAACTCGTCGACGTAGAGGTAGAACCGCTTGCGGTCACGCTGCGGAATATCTGCTCTCGAGAGCGCGGCCATATTCACTTTGTTGACGAAAATCAAACCAAGCAGCTGCGCGTTCACGTCGCCGATCTTTCCCTTCGAGAGATTCACGAGCAACACTTTGCCGGTGTCCATAATCTCGCGAATATTGAACGCGGACTTCGGTTGTCCGATGATATTGCGCATCGTCGTATTCGTGACGAAGGGACCGAACTTCGCGGAGAAGTATGGGATCATTTCTTCCTTTTCTCGGGCGCCTGTCTTCGCGATTTCGTTTTCCCAGAAACTGCGGACCACTGCGTTCTTGCACTTGCTAACTTTGTATCGCTGGAACTCGTCGTCCACGAACAGTCGCGGAACATCGATGAGCGTCGCACCCTCTTCCTCGTCATCCATCAGCGTTAGACAGCCGTTGCGGAAGTAGTGCTGGATACGTGGACCGAAGATCTCGTTGCCGAACAACTTGATGAAGATTTCCATCGCGTCGAGTGACGCGCGATCTTTTTCCTCAGGAGTCTTCGCTTCCAAAAGATTGAGTCCCATCGGGCGTTCACTGTCCGAAGGATCGAACACGATGATATCTTTTGCGCGTTCTTTCGGCACGTGTGCCAACGCATCCTCGATGAGATCACCGTGCGGATCGATAATACACAGGCCCTCACCGCGCGCGATGTCCTGGCGCGATTGCCAGCTGAGCAGTGCGGATTTACCGGAACCGGATTTACCGATGATGTACTGATGACGTGTGCGGTCGCCTTCATGGAAACGGATTTTTGTTTCGACCGCGCGGTGTCGATTCGTCCCAAGAATGATGCCCTCGGTCGGCGCATCTGGAGGCGGCGGAAGAATCTTGTACTGAATCCACTGAATGTTCGGAATCGTGTTGTACCGACTGTCGGGAAAGTGAAAAATCGACGCCAGTTCTTTCTCGACCAGGAGATTCGTACGATGGACAAAACCGTTCATGCGGCGCTTCCAAAGCGGATGGAGGAAGTACTGATTCCAGGTCATCGGCAGAAAATCGACCATCATACGCCTGTTTTTCAGGAAGTTGCCGTATTGATCCTTGAACACGTTGAAGGAAACCTGGAGATTGTTCGTGATGTCATGGGCGCGCTCCCATGTCTTGGCCGCAGCCATGATACGGATCGTCGTCTGAAATCCGCTCATGCCGGCCTTCTCGCCCATACGTTTGTACAGCTCTTCCTCGGGCTGAATCATACGAACGAACGAATCTCCCGAGGTGGCGCCGGGAGCCATCGTCGCAGAATCCGACGAACCGACCATACCGACAACACTGCCGAGAAGTTTGAGCCCCGGAATTTTTTCGAAGATCGTTTCCTTCTTGCCCTTGAAACTGCTACTGGCAACCGCCTTCGTCTTCTTCGCCCAGCGCTCGGAGAAGACCGGCGTGATGATGACCTGCACCGACGCCTTCTCATCAGGCTGGAGTTTCGAGAGGGCGTTCGTGATGTCATTGAGCGGATCGTCCTGCATGTGATCGAAGAATCTCAACGGATACATGTAGGGCTTCTTCGTGATCATGTTGTAGATCGAGAGCTTGTAACCCTTCGGCCAGATCTCGGGCGTCGGTGTCAGCGCAACATCGGCATTCGGGTAGTACGAAGTGATCTGCTTCTCGATGATGGAAATGAGTTTCTTTGGACAGAGAACGTAGAATGCGATGAGCCCATCTTCGACGAAGAGCTCGAAGCTGATCGTGATGTAGCGGAAGATCCAGAAATGAATGACCTGCCAGAACGTGAGGTCTTTCACTTCGTTGATGGCGCGGAACAGCTGTTCCATGATCGCAATTTTTTCTTTGAAGTCTTTCTCGGTGCGTTTCTCTTGGTCCATCTTGCTATCCGAGCGCGGGAGGATGACTTTCATCGATACCAGTTTTTTTCCGGCACAGTACGCGTAGGTGCAGCGCATCGAAAAGAGTGCGTAATACGCCACCATCACACCAGTGGCGACGATGAGTGTGTTTTCGAGTGGATGCTCGATGAACCAACGCCAAAATATTCCCCAGATATTGAGGTGAAACACAAATCCCGCGATTGAGACCATCGCGAGCAGTATGGGCCAGAAGAGGATGCGGATGAGTGTAAACATTGGAGACCTGTCTCACTGTACAGACAGAATCCACCCATTATATCAGAAAAACGGCTTGAGAAACAGCCTTTTCAGAGTCATTTCAGATCAGGAGTAGGGGGTTTTCTACCCGCGTTTGGCGGAACAGTCCACCACGTCCATTCGTAGTGCACGGACACGCCCGGACGTCGTCCCCATCATGAAGCGATACGAACCGGTAATACTCGGTTCGAACTCAAACGTTTCGCCGTCCGTGAACCATGTCTGTACTCCAGCGCTCGTTCCATCTGGGTAGATAATGTCCCGAATGACGAATGACGATGTCGAACGCAGCGACAGCTTTCCACCGAGCGAAAAGCTGTGTGGGATGCCAGGACTGAGAATGACATCCTTCACGATCCTGCGCTGCAGACGATCATCATGACATCGACGTACGTGATTTGCGTCACCCAGACGTTCGAATGTCGCCATGATTTTCCCTTTACTGCGCTCCGCGATGGTCGTGAAAGCACCGAGGCTCAGATCCATATCACGACCCTGGACGTACGGTCCGCGGTCATTGATACGTACCGTGACGCTCTTGCCGTTCTCGACATTCGTGACCGTCACGAGCGTATTCACTGGAAACGTGCGGTGAGCCGCAGTCATGGCATACATGTCGAATGCTTCGCCGAACGCCGTTCCTTTGCCGTGGAATTTTTCCGAGTACAGACTCACTTCGTGCTCTTCGGCTTTTAGCTTTGAGTCGACCTCGCTCATGAGTGCGAACAACTGTTTACTGGTCATCGACGATCCTTCGGCATCATACGAAATCTTATAGTGCGCGGCGAGAGCGGGTACTTGGTCCGGATCCGGAAGCGTAGAAAGTAGACGGTCGCCGTTCGCATCAATCGGCTCGACGCTTCTCGTACGGAAAATCCACCGCAGAGCATCCGATGAGCTCATCGGAGAGTCGGGGTAAAACAGTTCTTGGGAATCATCGAGGAGACCACGCGCCTTCGCGTACGTGATCTCGGCGTAACCGGCATCGGACGTCGGCACATCGGCGTACGGTTTTTCTTTCGTTGCCTCAGTCGGACGGCCTGTGCTCCGCCAAATCGTCACGAAGCCATCCCGACGGCTCACGCTTTCCGCAGCAAAGACGGATGCGGGAAATGTGCTGCCGAGAAGCAGTGCGATGATGAGTGCGGAAAAAATACGATGCACGAGTGGAGCATAGCAGAAAGTCATAAGTCATAAGTCAAAAGTGTAAAGTCACAAGTAATAAATAGAGAGAAACTTATAACTTATGACTTGTGACTTATAACTTATGACTATTTATTTTCCTGCTCTCACTGCTTGCCATTCTTGGCTCACGAGATCCTCTGAAACGACGATGCGCGTCGAAGGACCGAAGACACCGGCACCTTTCGCGGTCTTGGACATCAAGATCTTGCGATCGAGCTGGTACTGCAGCAGTGCTGTAGCGGTACGTCCGCCGAATGTTCCGGTCGCATCCGTACTCGCCAAATATCCAGCATCAATGAGAAACGACTGCAGAAGTTTCACTTCTTTGCCTGTGTCACCCTTGGAGAGAAATTTCTTTGGCATCTTCTCGGACTTCACTTTTTCTGAAAGGTCCATTCTCCGTGCGAGCAATTTTGCCTTCGACTCGACGACTTTTATTTTCCACGCTTTTAAGATCGCAGCACGAGTACCAGGACCGATACGACCTGCGAATGGATCCAGCGCGCTCTTCACGAGCCCCTGAGAGATCTGCAATGCCGTGACGGACTCCTTCATATCTTGGTCAAACACACCGTCGGTACGACCACGGTAGTAACCGATGTACCGCAGAAGCTTTTGGGCTTGCCGAACAGCAGAACCAGTCGCACCTCTCTCGAGGCCCATAGCAAGCTCTGGCAGATTTTTCTCGGCAATGGCTGACGCTGCCGCAAGTGTAGCCGCAGTATCGAGTGTCACGGATGATCCGTCGCCCGGGACACCGTACTCAGCTTGGAATTTTCGCAGTGCTTCCTGCGTCACTGGACCGAACTGACCGGTGGGATTTTCCGCAAAATATCCGAGATCTTTCAAATTCGACTGGAGAATGCGTACCGAATATTCACGGTCGCCGAACTCTGCCATGCGAACGAGTTCGGTCGGATCGGTCTTCGGGAGCGAGGCAAGAATGGACGAATCGGCATCGAAATGTTCCAAAACAAGTTTTTCAGTCGGTACGTTCTCTGAGCCAACTGGATACACCGTACCCTTCACGTTCCGCACTCCCCACGCGAGCGCACGAGCAAGTCCGGCTTCGCCGTAGCCCATCCAAAGATCAATACGATGAATGTCGTCACCCCACTCGATGATCCGGCCACCGCGATCATGCACGGTGCCGACCCCGACGCCGGGAAGATCGATCACAGTTCCGAACGCGTACGTTTCCGGCCCAGCAATCATACCGGGATACACACCGGTTCCATCCGCACCTGCGATGCCTTTTCCATTGAATGCGATCTCTTCCTCGTAGTTACCGCGAACATAGCAACACTGATTCGGCAGCGGAGAGTAGTACGCCGTGACGACGAACTGTTGGGTGTGTGGTTTTTCGTTCGCGTACACCGGCGAGACAACGGAACTGACGAGAGACGTCATCACGATCGCTGCCGGATAGAGCCGTACTTTCAGAAGTTCGATGTACATGATTTGGTGTGGTGTGTGTTTGTGAAATCCAAACAGTATACCAGAAATTGCGTGCTTTTTCACGCAGCAGAACAACAAAAACTCATGGTTGTCTTGTATGAAAAAGTTAACAT
>CAZESZ010000020.1:0-3466 GCA_964514855.1 uncultured Candidatus Peribacteria bacterium
TCTTTCAGCTTCGCTTGAACGGCATCACGATTTTTCACGCGAACGACGAACAGATGATAGTTAGACAGGCGATCGGCGTGCGCTTCGAACAGCGTGATGTTCGGGATCGTCGCAAGAAGTTCTCGGTACAGTGTTACGTGTGCACGGCGTGCTGTATTCCAGCGCTCCAGATGCCTCAGCTTTACGTCCAAGACTGCGCCCTGGATGCCATCGAGACGTTCATTACGGCCGACGAGTGCGTGTTTGTATTTCTCGCTCATGCCGTGATCTCGCAGCATCCGGATCTTCTGTGCGAGCTTCGCATCATCGGTCGTGATGCCTCCGCCCTCACCGTACGCACCCAGATTTTTCCCCGGATAGAAACTGAAAGCCGCAGCGTCTCCTAGCGAACCAGCGCGCTTCCCCCGGCAGGCGCTGCCGTGGGCCTGACATGCGTCTTCGATCACGAGAAGACGATGTTTCTTCGCGATGACGCGCACAGCGTCCATGTCCGCACACTGTCCGTAGAGGTGTACCGGCATAATCGCTTTGGTTTTCTTCGTGATCGCTGCTTCGATCTTCGCGGTATCGATCAATGCGTCGGATTCAGCGCAATCGACGAGCACCGGTGTTGCGCCGACGAGCGATATGGCTTCTGCTGACGCGAAGAACGAATTCGCAACCGTGATGACCTCGTCCCCCTGACCGATGCCGTACGCCATCAGGATCAATTCGATGGCCGACGTGCCGTTACCCACCGCGATGCAGTGCTTGCTTCCGCAGTACAGAGCAAATGCTTTCTCGAACCGTTCAACTGCTGGACCGAGTGCGAATGCGCAACTGTCGATGACCTCTTGAATCGCAGGATCTACCTCTTGTTTGATCGAGCGGTATTGGGCTTTCAGGTCGAGAAAGGGGACGGGCATGGGATGAGGGTAGCAGGTAGTGGGTAGCGAGTAGAAGGTAGCAGGGTAGCGAGTAGAGGGTAGCTGCTCGTAGGGGGCTGAGGTACCCTAGGTGGGCTATGAGCACGAGGAAGACCACCCTTACCGGCATGTCCGTGTCTCTCGTGGAGATGACCGAATCCGATCAGTCACAATTTTGCGCATGGCAGCAGAGTAGTGAGCTTCGTGCACTCATTGATGACCCGCGAGTGCCGACCCTGAAAGATCAGATGCAGTGGTTTATGCGCGTCCAAAAGCCGGATCGTCGGTTCTTCTCACTCGTGACCGTACCAGACGGCCAACTTATTGGTCATTGCGGGTTTGTCGATATCGACCCTGCGCGGCAGGAGGCAACGCTTCGGATCACGATCGGGAATCCGGAGTACCTTGGCAAAGGTTTGGGCTCCGAAGCAGTGCAACTTCTTGTACGATACGGCTTCGAGTCGATGAGCCTGCAACGGATTCTGCTCAAAGTGCTGAGCACCAATGCCCGCGCACTCCGCACCTACGAGAAAATCGGATTTCTCAAGACATCCGAGGAAACCAAAGACGGCAAGACAACTGTTACTATGACTTTACTGAAACCAGTTCGCACATGAGTATCACTGCTGTTCCGTACACCGGCACATTTGAGAAAAAGTGGGACGCCTTCGTCCGTACGGCGAGAAACGGCACGATTTTTCACACCAGAAAGTTTCTCTCGTACCATCCGGTAGGTCGCTTCACCGATGCCTCGCTCCTTTTGATGGACGATGAGAACATCGTCGGACTGTTGTCGGCTGCGGTGAAAGAAGACAATGGAAAAAAGATGCTTGTCGCACATCCAGGAGCTTCGTACGGAGGACTTGTCGTCGATTCCGCTGCGTCGGTAGAGGACACAGGTGCGATGATGGATGCCGTGCTGGAGTTCGCAAAACAAGAGAAGTTTGCAGGCGTGTCTTTACTCCGCTTGGCTCCTGCAAGCCTTCAGACGATGTACTCGGAGGATCAGTTGTACTGGGCGTTTCAGAAAGGATTCACGATGACGCGCTGCGAAATGGACGGTGCAATCGATGTCTCAGGTCTTGCGGAACAAGATATTTTGGATTCCCTCACCGGTAAGTGCAGAAACATGGTGCGTCAGGCGGAACGTGCAGGCATCACGGTCAAACTTTCAGAGGACTTCAAAACTTTTTGGCTGATACTGGAGGGAGTTCTGAGCGGTCGTCATGGCACGAAGCCGACACATACGCTGGAGGAAATTCAAAAACTTCATGCACTGTTGCCTGGCGGTTTCCGGCTGCTTGCCGCGTACGATGGCACAACGATGGTCGGTGGCATTGTACTGGTGACGATTCACGATCAAGCCCTGTATACGCTTTACATGGCGCAGGAGTACAGTTCTCAGCAAAAGCATCCGATGCACCTCTTACTCGCTGAGGCCATGCGTCTCGCGATTGCCGAGAAACGGCGCGTATTGCATCTTGGCGTTTCTACGGAGGACGGAGGTAAGAAGATCAACGGAGGACTTTTCTTCTTCAAAGAGAGTTTCGGCTGCCGCCCGGTGCGACGTGAAAGCTGGGAAATTCTTTTCTAACTCTATGACTGACAAAATTCCATGTTCGGTTCTCGTCCTGACGCGAAATAGCGCCAGCACACTCGAACGGTGCCTCAAGCCACTCTCGCATTTCGCAGAAATCGTCGTCCATGATGCAAATAGCGAAGACAACACGGTTGAGATTGCGAAGCGTTTCGGCGCCAAAGTTTTCAAGCAGTACGACACGGAGGAAAAGAGCGTACGCGTGAAGGATTTTACGGAAATCCGCTTAAAGCAGCGTGCGGCTGCTCTGTACGACTGGGTTCTGTACATCGATTCCGATGAAGAGCTGAGTCCTGAAGCTGCAGCGGAAATAGGTGAGGTACTGAAGACGGCCGCACCGAAAACTATCATCAAGATTCCTCGAGTTCCGGTCATCGACGGAATTCCGCGGACGCACGGACATCTGTCGCCGGACATTATGCCGCGCATTCACAACAAGACGAGTGGTGCGACGCTGAGGAAAGGTAAGACCGTGCACGAGAAATATGAATACGATTCGTCGTTCACGGAAATCTCGATCAAACATCCGCTCTACGTGCCACTTCCGACAGTCGCCGATTTGCGCTCGAAGGATGATCGGTACCTGACACTGGAAATAGAACGTCTCAAGCGCGACGGTTACACGTGGAGCCAGTACGTTCGGTGGCAGCTCTTTCGGGAGCCGCTCATTATACTTGCTCTGACAGTACGCATTCTTCTTCAGTCACCGACAATGTTTCGGAGTGATTCTGTTCCGTTTGCACATCACTGGAGGTACGTGAGGTACCACGCGCGGCTTTTCCGCGCGATGACCGGTCTGATGATTCGGCGAACGTTCGGTTCGATAACCCTATAGGCCTGGGGTTACCGTACGCGGCCTGGAAGGCCGCCCTGAATGTAGAATCGATGTTCAGCGCGCCTTTCCAGGGTGCGATCTATCATCAATATTCAGTGCACCCTTCCAGGGTGCGATCATGCTAAAAGC
>CAZESZ010000020.1:3566-14180 GCA_964514855.1 uncultured Candidatus Peribacteria bacterium
ATCCGCACCATCATGAGACCGTCTTTTCCTGCGACCAAAGGTTTCTCTTTGCCTCGAATGCACTCCAGAAAGTGACGTGCTTCGGTTGATAACGCTTCGGTCAGCGGCAACGCCGGAATCAAAATATCACCGCTTCTGTATGACGGATAAAATGGGTCTGGCTTCGTGACGTCGTGCTCGACGCCCTTGTCGTAGAGGCGGATTTTCTCGCTCGGTTCCGTGTCATCGTAGGTGATCATCGCTTTGCGACCTGCGATGAGCGTCTTTCTGATCTTCACCGGTGAGAGCCAGCTTGCGTGGATGTGTGCGGCGAAGCCGCTACGAAATTTCAGGTGCAGGTGGCCGTCTTCGATGTGGTCTCCGTAGTGTGCGCTGCCGATGGCCGAGATCTCCGTCACATCGGCCAGATCTACGATAGCAGCGAGGATCGTGAGGTCGTGGATCGCGAGGTCCCAGAGAACGTTCGTGTCTTTCTGAATGAGTCCGAGATTGATGCGCGTTGAGTCGAAGTACAAAAGATCACCGAATTTCTTCTCGTGTGACATCTCCGCGATGCGTCGCACGGACGCGGTGTAGGCGAATGTGTGATCGACGAGTAGCAGTTTGCCTTTCGTGCGTGCAAGCGCGACGAGTTTTTCCGCTTCTTTCGATGTTCCAGTCATCGGCTTCTCGACGAGGACGTGTTTACCTGCTTCTAGGGCGGCTTTGGCGAGGGCGAAGTGCGTGGATGTGGGAGTGGCGATGATGACGGCATCCAGACTTTTATCTGCGAGCATGTCAGAAACGTTCTTCGTGAAACGCGTGGCCGGATACAGGCGCGAAAACTTCGTGATCCGTTCCACGGCCAGGTCGCAGCCCCAGGCAAGCGTGCAGCCTTCCTGCACTGCGAAATTCCTGAGCCAATTGGGGCCCCAGTAGCCCAGGCCGATGATGCCGATCGAGACCGGTTTCATGGCCTGATCTTAGAGCAGGATCAGCGTGTCGTCACTGCGTTGATGGCATCGGCTATGATCTTCTTCACTGCAGCTTCAGAAAACAGGCTCTCGGCTTTTGCATATGCTGCCGCTGCGATGCGATTTCGCTCATCCGATGAGCGCAATGTGTCCAATCCCTCTGCATATTCTTCGGGCGTATCGCAGAGAAGAATGTCTTGACCATGAGTAAATGGATACCCCGCAGTCTTCGTCGTGAGGAGCGGCAAGCTGCGGCACAGTGGCTCGAAGACTTTCTGTTGCATTCCTTGCCCCGTAATCCACGGACACACTGCGACGTCCATGGTCTCAAGAAAGGCGCCAAGATTCTCTATAAATCCGGTACACCGAACATCGTTACTCAGCAGTGGTCGGTACATGTCGGGGAACTTACTGCCAGTCAGATGGAATCTGAACGCGTGCGGCATCCGACGTTGTACCTCGGGTACGATCTTCGTTAGAAGATACTGCAGTGCATCACGGTTGTGGCCCATGTTGTAATTCGAACTGAGAAACACGACATCGAGTATTTTTTTCTCCGCGTGCGACTTTTTCGCGAAGCACCGAGAGAGTCCTCGCAGGGGTAGTACGCCAGTCTGCTTCGCTCCGAGCGATCGATACCACATTTCTTCATCGGGCGTGATGCCGAGGATCAGATTTGCCTGGCGCGCCGCAGTCCGTTCGCCGATGTATTTCGGCAGTGCCTTCAGGCGAGAGAGCAGCGTGCCGCCATTTTCATCGATGCAGTTTCTCGGTTCATTGAGTGATGATTTCACAATAATCGGAATACCGAAACATTTCAGTCGCTTCAGGATCGACCAGTGTGTGGTGTACTCGATCCACAGGACATCGGGACGGAATTCTCGGATGGTCCTTTCGACGCCTGTCAGATACTCCGGTTCCAGATACTCGAGCGTCGCACCGTCCAGTAGTCCGGGATTGAGAGGTATTCGCGGAAGGTTTTTGAGAAGCAGACGAAAAGCGGATTGCGGATGTGCAAAGAGTTGCAGTGAAATTCCTACATCTCTGTACGCAGTTTCCACGTCGTTACGATTTTGAAATTCATGAATTTTTGCGATGACTCTGATGTCATAGCCCATAGATTTCATCTGCAGCATGCCGAAAAATCGGTCTTGCTGATCGGCGCCTGTCACAGGGTAGGGAATCCACGGCGTGAGGATGAGGATGCGCGGCATGGTCGTCAGATGGTCTAAAGGTTCACGCCCACTTTCCTGCAGTCTGCCTCGAGCATGATCTTCGCCAGTTCTTCGAGTGTCGTCTTCGCTTTCCAGCCCAGCTCTCGGTGTGCTTTCGTGGCATCTCCGACAAGAAGATCTACTTCGGCCGGACGCTTGTAGCGGGCATCGATCTTTACGATCGCTTTGCCTTTGTCATCCTTATAGATTTCGGCATCGTCTTTACCTGACTTCGTCCATTTGAATCCGGCGTGCGTGAGACAGTACTCCAGAAACTCGCGGACGGAGTACGCTTTTCCAGTGGCGAGCACATAGTCATCAGGCTTGTTCTGTTGCAGCATCCGCCACATTCCTTCCACGAATTCCTTGGCGTACCCCCAATCGCGCCGCGCCTCCAAGTTCCCCAGATGCAGACAGTCTTGCGTTCCTGCCAGCATTCGCGCGATCGTGAGCGTGATCTTTCTCGTGACGAAACTCTCACCGCGACGCGGAGATTCGTGATTGAAGAGGATGCCGTTTACCGCGAACATGCCGTAACTCTCGCGGTAGTTCCTCGTGAGGTAGAACGCGTAGGCCTTGGCGCAGCCGTAGGGACTGCGTGGATAGAACGGTGTGGTTTCTTTCTGCGGCGTTTCCATGACTTTGCCATACAGCTCGCTGCTGCTGGCTTGATAAAACTTGGCCGGCAGTCCGCTGGTTCGCAGTGCTTCCAGCATGCGTGTGACGCCGAGGCCGGTAATGTCGCCGGTGTTCTCCGGAATCTCGAAGCTCACACCGACGTGGCTCTGGGCGCCGAGATTGTAGATTTCGTCAGGCTTCGCGATGGTGAGGATTCTCAGGAGCGAGTTTGAATCGCTTAAATCACCGTAGTGGAGGAAGAGCGGTTTCTTCGTGGCGTGCGGGTCCGTGAACATGTGCTCGATCCTTCCGCGGTTGAACGTAGATGCGCGGCGCACGAGTCCGTGGACTTCGTATCCTTTCTCCAGCAGAAGTTCGGCGAGGTAGGAGCCGTCTTGGCCCGTAATACCGGTGATGAGTGCGCGTTTCATGAGGAACGATGGGGATCAGGCTGAGTCTATAGGAGTTCGCACATCAGTTGTACTTCAGCGTCTGTCAGGTCGGGATTGTTAGCGAAGTAGAAGCCTTGGGAGTGAATAATGGTGGCGTTTGGGCAGTTGGATGTCGGCAGGTGCTTGGTCCAGAACGGATGCATCGTGATGTCACCAGCGATAATCGGTCGTATTTCCACTCCTGCATCCTCAAATCGTTTCACCGTTTCCTCGAGAATCTTCGGTGACTTCGTGACGACCGGCATCGCGAAATTTGAGAGACGATCGATGTGGCTTGCTTCGAGCGGATGATAGCGATCCGGACGCTTGAGTGCAGCAGCATGGAAGCGCTCGAAATTCGCACGACGTTTCTTTATCATTCCTTCGAGCATCGGCAGCTGCAGTCTTCCGAGAAAGCCAGCAATCTCCGTCGTTCGGAGGTTGTAGGCCAATTCATAGAATGTGTAACGTGCATGAAAATCATCGAGTCCGTACGGCTTTCGCAGTGCTTGCTGTTTTTCGGGTATGAGGCTGCGATCCCATCCGTGCGCCCGTACCATCCTGAGCATATCAGCAAGCTCGTGGTCATCGGTGCAGATCATGCCGCCTTCGATGGTACTGAGATGATGACCGACGAAGAACGAGAATGTCGAAGCGAGTCCGTAGTTGCCGAGGAGCTTTCCTCTGTAGCGTGTTCCGAGGGACTCGCAGTTGTCTTCGAGGAGAATCACCCCCTTCTCTGTGCAGAGGTCTGCAATAGCGTCGATGTCGCCGCAGAATCCGAGAACGTTCGTGAGGAAGACGGCGTTCAGGCTGTCGATCTTCTTCTCCAGCTCCTTCGACGTCATATTGAGGTGATCTACGCTGCAGTCGATGGCGATGGGGATGAGCCCGAGTTGCATGATCGGCATGACGTTCGTCGCCCACGTGACGGCCGACACTCCTACTTTGTCACCTTTCTTCAATCGCCCAAGATTCAGGAGCGCTTGAATGAGGCCGAGATTCGCAGCACTTCCGCTACTCACGAGAATCGCACTCGTTCGTTCCTGGTACGCATGAAACGCTTTCTCGAACGCGGCGCACTCTTCTCCCATACTGAGTCGAGGGGAAGTCTTCACGAATTCGGCCAGACGACTTCTCGTCTCCGTTTCCGCGAAGAACGTCGAGCGCATGAGGGGAATCTTGATCGTCGGCATTGTGGCAATCGTACCATGTTTCGGGTTTGTTTTGACGCATCTCAAAGTGGCCCTACACTTCGGAGGATGAACATCGCCTACTGTACCAACGTGCGACTACCCAGCGAGCGTGCTCACGGCCATCACATTGCGAAGGTCACGGAGGCGCTCCGGAACATGGGTCACGAGATCGAAATCTTCGCTCCGTACCGCAAGAATAGTATCGAACAGTCTTTCGAGACGTACTACGGCATCACCTCGCCGATTCGCCTGCACCATCTCGGTTCGACTGATGGCATCGCCGCGTGGTGGGCGCCAGGGATTATCGGGCTCAAGCTCACGACGTACCTGCTCGGCAGAAATCTTCGCAAGATTCTCAGGAGTCGGTCATACGATTTTGATCTGCTCTATACGCGTACCCCAGAGCTACTGCCGTTCATCACCGGCCTTGGCATTCCGGTGATTCTGGAACTACACCGCATTCCGCGCATCGGCACGCGACGGTTTCTGCGGCTCATCAGATCGTGCAAGCTCGTCGTCGCGCTCACGAGCCCAATGCGGCAGGCGCTCATCGATATGGGCGTGTCCGACGTTCCAGTCATCGTCGAAGGGGATGGTGTCGATCTTCACGACTTCGAGGATCTGCCTTCGGCCAAGGATACGCGGGCATCGCTCGGCGTCCCGGATGACATCCCGCTCATCGTGTACGCAGGGCAGCTCACCTCGATGGGCCTTTCCAAGGGCATTCCTGAGCTCATCGCCGCACTGGAACTCTTGCACGATCGCGGACTCGAGTTTCGTGCTGTCATCGCCGGAGGGCCCGAATCCGAGAAAGAGAAATTCATGACATCGATATCCGGTGGCCTGAAGCCGCGCGTGAATTTCACCGGTCACATCGCGCATCTCAAGATACCGACACTCCTCACCGCGGCCGATATCCTGGTGTATCCTGCACCGAAATCGAACCATCCATTCTACGCTCGTGATACGTCGCCACTGAAACTCTTCGAGTACATGGCCGCGGGAAAGCCAATCGTCGCAGCAGATCTCCCGCCACTGCGAGACGTTGTGGATCTTTCGACTGTCACATTCTGTGAACCCGGTAATCCGGAATCTCTGGCAGAAGGAATGCTGACGATCCTCGAGCGCGGGGATGACGCTCAAAAAAGGGCCAAGCTTGCACGCGCTCACGTGGAGCAGTTCACCTGGGAGAAGCGCATGGAACGCATCTTGAAGGCTGCTAGACTGAGGGAGTCATGACGACGATTCTCAGTAGTGCTTCCGCTCGGCCCAACTTCGTGAAACTCGCCGCGGTTCATCACGCTCTTGCCGCGCGTCAGGGCGTGAAACACATCATCGTGCATACGGGTCAACACTACGATCCACTCCTCTCGGATATCTTCTTCCGGCAGCTCAGCATTCCGGAGCCGGATGAAAACCTCGGCATTAAGGGCAGTGCACATCGCGAAGAAACGATCCGCATGACGTGTGATGCGATGAAACCGATTTTGAAACTTGTTCATCCAGACATCGTCCTTGCTTACGGGGATGTGAACGGCGCAGTCGGAGCGGCAAGAGCGGCTGCTGATCTTGGCATCAGCATTGGACACGTCGAAGCAGGGCTTCGGTCCTCCGATACGGACATGCCCGAAGAATTGAATCGCATCGAGATCGATCAATTGGCAGATGAGCTCTTCGTCTCCGAGCAGTCCGGTATGGATCACCTGAAGAATGAGAAGGCGAAAGGCCACATTCATTTCGTCGGCAATACGATGATCGATACGCTCATTCGGATGATGCCGTCCATTGACGCTGTACGACTGGAGTTTGATCTTCCGTCACGATTTGCAGTTGCTACGTTGCATCGGCCGTCAAATGTGGATTCCAAGGAAGCTCTCGAAAGTAACGCGGCGTTTCTTGCGGCTATTGCGGGGCAATGCCCACTGATACTGCCGCTGCACCGTAGAACACAGGCTGCACTCATAGCGCATGGCCTGACACTCGGCGAACGTATTCACGTCGTTGAGCCGCTGGGGTATCTCGAATTTTTGCGGCTCGTCGCTCAGGCAGAATTCGTTCTCACTGATTCGGGCGGTATTCAGGAGGAAGCAACGTTCCTGAAAAAGCGCTGTTTCACGCTACGCAGAAACACCGAACGTCCTGCAACAGTGAAGAGTGGCAGCAACGTACTGATCGATCCTGAAAAGATCTCGGACAGAGATGTCGTGCTGGCTTTCGCCGCGAAACCGTCGAAAATTTCCGTGACGATTCCCGAAAAGTGGGACGGTAAGGCGGGGGAGCGGATTGCAGACGTGTTATGCTGACAATATGGCTCGCAACATCCGCGTCGGCATTATCGGTACGGGGTTCGGTGCATCTGTGCAGTTACCCGGATTTCTAGCAGCCAGAAATTGTGATGTCATTGGCATTGCATCTCATGATCCAGAAAGGTCTTTGGAGCTTCAGAAGAAATTTAAACTTCCGATGGCCTTTAGATCCTACGATGAACTGCTAGATTCTGACGAGATCGACTTGGTCAGCATCGCGACCGCGCCTACTGATCATGAGCGTTTGGTCAAGAGGGCCCTCGAGATGGGGAAGCATATTCTCTGCGAAAAGCCATTCACCATGAGTGTCGTGGCAGCGAAGGGGCTACTGAAAGAAGCAAATGCCAGTCACATCATCCATGCGACGGACTTCGAATTCCGGGAGCTTCCTGCCTTCAAATTTTTCATGAGTCGTCTGATGACCGGTGTGACGGGACGCATCGTGTTTGCTGAGTTGAGGTGGATCGTTGGCACGTGGGCTGACAAGAAACGTCCGTGGAGGTGGCAGTGCGACAGGGCGCAAGGTGGGGGCGTTCTTACAGCCCTTGGCGTTCATCTCTACAATCTTGCAGAATCCTTTCTGGGTACCTTGGATTCCGTCCAAGCAACGACTGGCATAACGATCACCGAACGAAAGGATGACGCTGGCAACAAGAAGCCGGTGACGAGTGAAGATCACGCGACCATCGAACTCAAAGGGAAGTACGGTATTCCGGTTCGTATACTTCTTTCAAATGTTGACCCCAAAGGCGCAGGCCTCAGCATCATGGTGCGTGGCGAGAAGGGTGTGCTGCTGCTCGAAAGCGTTTCGCCGGAGTACGGAAGCAGGCTGCAGGTTCGTGAAGGTGCGACGATGGATACTACCACAATCGTCTATGAAGATCCTGCGCCGGTCTCAGGTATCGATGCGCGTATTCCGCCATTCCAGACACTTGCGGAGCGTCTCATAACGGCTATCAAAGACGATGATCGGACATTTAGCCCCTCGTTTCAGGATGGCGTTCGGTCGCAGATGTTCCTGGAAGCAGCTCGAGAGTCTGCCGAAACAAAAAATTGGGTACCTATCGGCAGGAATGCTTCCTAAAGCACCGAAAGATCTGTTGTTCGATGGTAAGGTCAGTATACTGCTTTCACTTTCCTTTTTTCCGTGCACGCAGAGCGAGTTCTCATTACCGGCGGTCTTGGTGCCATCGGAGCACAACGTTGCGTCGCTCACGATCATTGACGATTTTAGCTCCAGCTCTCCACACCTAGTCTCCGATATCATCCAAGATCCACGCGTCACGCACTTCCGTCGTTCCATCACCCATGATGAGTGTCTTCGTCATGCCCTTCTCGATAGGCCGCAAGATGTCGTCTTTCACTTGGCTGCTAACTTTGCCCACCAAAGTTCCCTTGAACATCCGGTCATCGATTGCGAGGTCAACAGTTTGGGTACCGTAAAAGTGCTTGAGTATTCCAGGCGAGCCAAGGTCAAAAAATTCGTGTTCGCGAGCTCCTCGTGTGTCTATGGGAATGCGAAGAGCTATGCAGTCGATAATAAAGATTATCATCTCGATACACCCTATGCCATCAACAAGCTCCACGGCGAATTTCTCGTCGAGTTTTATCATAAACATCATGGCATGAATACGACTATTCTTCGCTATTTCAACTCTTTCGGCCCCGGAGAGCTCCCGGGCCGCTATCGTAACGTCATCCCGAATTTCTTTGCGATGGCGATGCAAGGGAAGCCATTGCCCATCAGCGGCGACGAGAAAACATCACGTGATTTTAACTTCGTTGATAACACCGTGAACGGAACACTGTTGGCTGCGGAAAAAGACATTGCGAATGGAAAAATCTACAACATCGGCTCAGGTCACGAGGTCACGATTGTGGAACTGGCAGAGAGAATAAACCACATTGCTGGTAACAAGGCTGGGATCACATTTGTTCCCAAGCGCTCCTGGGACAGTATTAAGAACAGGCGCGCCGATGTTTCTAGGACAGAGCAGGAGTTGGGCTACCGAGCCGTCATCGACTTTGAGAAGCATTTGCAGATGACACATGATTGGCTGCAACGCTTTTCGGATCATTTCCCTTCTTTCTAACATGCGGGTACTGCTGACCTGCGAGGATTATTTCCCCCATCTTGGTGGAGCTGAGGTGTGTGTGTACAACCTCCGAAAGGAATTGACGGCTCTCGGGCATACGGTGACTCTCTTCACAAATACCCTCGATACGACGGACGACGAAGATCGTGTCATCCGCATACGGTGGGGATTTTCACCTGGTTTATTTCTTCGCAATATTCATGTTCTGTGGATGATCATCGGTCAGCAGGACATCGTTCATTGCACGTATTCATTTCGCATTGCCTGCATCTGCGCTCTCATCTGTCGTTTGAGGGGCATTCCCATGCTTCTCACGCAGCAAGGAAAGGGGATTGTCCCAGAGGAAAATCCGCGTCCCCTTCATCGGTTCTTGGTTCGTGCATGCCAAGAAATTTCCATGAGGTTTTCGACGCATATCACTTCTACGAGTGATGAGATCACGGATCTTACTGCCGCCTTTGTCCCACGGTCGAAAATCACACTTGTCAGCAATGGGTATGACGCTACCCTCTTCCGACCAGATGCATCCATTTCCGTCCCCCCAGAATTTGTAGTCCTTCCAGCCGGTACGAAGAAGCTTCTAACGATTCGCAGGCTGGTCCCGAAGAATGGTATCCATATTCTTGTGCAAGCATTAGCTCTCGTCGTTCGTGAGCGAAAGGACTTCCACTATTTTGCCATTGGAGAAGGGCGTACAGAATCTTTTATCAGAACGCTCATTGCAAAGCATGCGCTTGAAAGTTACATCACACTTCTCGGCAAGAGGAGAAATGATGATCTGTTGCCGTTGTATCAGCATGCTGACCTCCTCCTCGTGCCCAGTAGTGCCGAGGCAAGGAGTATCGCGTGTATCGAGGCGATGGGAATGGCGAAGCCGATCATCGCGAGTCGTGTGGGCGGACTTATCGATCTCATCGGACGAGATAATGCTTACGGTGAACTAGTCTCCATCTATGATTCAGAGGCATGTACGTATGATCCGCCGGATACTTTGCCGCAAGAACGACTGCAACGCCTTGCAGATGCTATTCTTGCGTTTCTGAAGGATCCAGCACCACTCATGAAAAAAGGCGAAGCTGCTCGCAATCTTGTCTCTGTGGAGTATTCCTGGAAGACCATCACGCAGAAGTACCTGGATATCTATAGGAGTCTCCTGCAGCGCTGATCGCCTCTGTAATTTTCTGCTACCCTCAGAACGTATGTCGGATATTCTTGCCACCCCCGATCGTAATAAGGAGATTTACACCTCTCTTGATGACCGAATTTTGGAAAAAAGACTCGCGTCACCATATCCGATACGCAGACACTCGCACGCAGCGCAGTGGCAGGCGTTCGTCGATCTCATCCCTCCCGGCTCTACGGTTTTAGATGCCGGATGCGGTCCTGGCGCTCTCAGTGTCATGCTCGCGGAACACGGATGCCACGTGACCGGCACCGATATTTCCGAGCCGAATGTCGAGGAAGCCAAGAAATATGCGCAGCGAAAAGGTTGTAGCGATCGTACCGAATTTCTGACCGCCGATATTGAACATTTGCCTTTCCCCGATCAATCGTTTGATTACGTTGTTTCAAGTCATGTTCTTGAGCACGTGCCGGATTTTGCGAAAGGGGCATCCGAGCTGTCTCGCGTAGCGAAAAAGAACGTCATTATCGCCATTCCTACGTGCCTCACTCTTGCGGGGATGGTTCTCCTCGGGGGCGATAACTATTGGACGCTGTCGCGTCGTAGTCTGTATGCGTTACCGTACGGATTTCTACGTGTTCTCGTCGCCTTCCTCACAGGTAAAGAAGGCGTGAACG
>CAZESZ010000021.1:0-13954 GCA_964514855.1 uncultured Candidatus Peribacteria bacterium
ATGACGTGGGATCTAACCATCCCGCGTATGCGGGATAGGCGCCCTGAGAACGGTGATGTGAATGGAGTGTAAGGGCGAGCATACCTTATTTCTTGCTCGGAACTCCCATTGCGTTCCTCGGGCCAGCTGCTTGCCCGTCGGAGCTCAATCGCTATTCAGCGCAGGTGGGGACTCGGCACCCATATGAACAAACGACGCGCGAATAGTATCATACGTTGCCTTCTTTCGAAGTTTTCCGTACCATCTCGCCATCATGATGCAAATTATCAACATCGTCGAACCGATCCTCGGAGGCCTCCTCGCACTCCTCATCCTGCTGCAGCACCGTGCTTCAGGGCTATCCGCCACGTTCGGTGGGGGCGGCACTGCCTACGTCCAGCGTCGCGGCGCAGAGAAAGTTCTCTTCAAGCTCACTATCTGGATCTCGGTCGCATTCTTTGCGATCGCAGTGCTCATGATGTACGCCGGTTAAGACAAAGACAGAGCACATGTTGCAGGTCTCGGGTATAGTGTTCAGCGTGCCAGAGAAAAAGCACGGAAAGTTTTCATTCGCACGCACTCGTGAAATCGATGATAAAACTGATTTCGGCCATGTCACGCCTGGAACGCATTGTCCTGGGAGTTTTGACGATGATTCTCAGTATCAGTCTCTTCATGCTTCTCCGGATGTTCTACATCGAGAATACCGGAGACGTACCGGTCGCCGGAGGTACATATATCGAAGGAGCTATTGGTGAAGTGCAGCCGCTCAATCCGTGGTTCGTCACCGGAAATGACGTGAACCGCGATATCGTCTCACTCGTCTTTTCGGGACTCATGAAGTACGATCCTCGCACCAGAAAAGTGGTCGATGATTTGGCAACGGTGCGCGTGAGCGACGACAACCGTATTTACACCGCAACATTGCGACCAGACCTCGTGTGGCATGACCATACAACGGAACATCCGCACCCTGTGACCTCTGAGGATATTCTCTTCACCTTCAAGACGATTCAGGAACAGAAATTCCCGAATACGATTCTCCAACAAAATTTCCGCGGTGTTGAGATCGAGAAGATCGACGAGAAAACCGTCCGATTCCGCTTGAGCAAGCCCTACTCCTTCTTCAGGAGCAATTTGACGCTCGGCCTCCTGCCCGCAGCGTCGTTCACCGACATTCCGGTGAATAAATTGCATGAAACCTTCGATTTCGGCTTCCATCCGATCGGCGCAGGTCCGTACAGTTTCCTCAGCCTTCTGCAGACCGAACTTTCGACAGAGGTCACACTGAAGCGCTTCCCTCGACCCGGCATGCCCGACGACAAAATCGACCGCATCGTCTTCCGTGTGTTCGATGAATATTCAACGCTATTAACTGACATCATCAATATGAATGGTGTGCGACTGGTACCGAGGAATGCCGATGGGCAACCGATCCTGCCACGAAGATTCACGCCGATCCCCTACACGTTGCCACAGTACGTCGGAGCATTTTTCAATCTCGATCGCGAAGTTCCGGCTGACCGCAACGTACGTCTCGGCTTGCAGCTTGCAGTGAACAAGCAGGAAATCGTCGATGCGCTGCACGAAACGCGCGTTGTTGATACGCCGCTCCTGGAAATCAACGTCGGTGACTGGCAATACACATTCGATACCACTGCTGCCCAGGGAGCATTCTTCGAGTCGGACTGGAACGTGCCGGAAAAAGTCCGGCTGCAGCGGCTTTTGGAACAACGAGAGACGAATGCCGTCGGCCCACTCGCAGGTGTTCAGCGCACCGCGCTCCTGGGAAGCGGCGGCATCCTGACACTCACAGGATCATCGAAAGGGATGACGTTTCCGGTACGTGTGAATGGGTTTCTAGTGGAAACTGGTTCCATAGTGCGTGACGGCACAGTACAGACGCTTTCGGGAACATGGCTCGTCAAACTTCCCGCTGGGAATGGAGGAAGCGGCACGCTGAAAATCGGCATGAATATTTTGAAGATGACCGACGCAAAGGATGACATCATCGATTCTGCGTACTTAGAACGCATGACCGACGTTCGCGCGTACCAGAGAGCGGTCATCGAACAGCAGCTCGTCAGTCAATTCATCCGCAGCAAGCAGCTTCCGGATGGCGATGTAGCACGCATAAGTGTCGGCGATCTCTACATCGACAATGGCTTCCTCAGACGCAAAACCGCAAGTGACAGACCGCACACACGCATCAATGCCCGGGGCAAGGAAATGGCTCTCGTGATCCTCACGTCGGCGAAACCTGATTCGTATCCACTCGTCGCCGAGATGCTGAAGAAGCAATGGGAAGCCGTCGGTGCGAAGGTGACGATCGAGGTCGTCGCAGACAAAAAAGAGTTCCAGGACAAACTCGTGCGGCGCCAGTACGACGTCGTACTGTTTGGGCAATCACTCTTCGATAACCTCGACAGCTATCCGTACTGGCACTCGAGCCAAATCCAGGAAAAATCCGATCCAACGAAATCCAGAATCGACGCATTCAACTTGTCTCAATACGCTTCGTTCGAAGCGGATCAGCTCCTGACGCGAATCCGCGAAACCGCCGACAGCACATCGCGCACGAAAGCACTGAAGGAGCTGAATGATCTTTGGAAGAAAGATATCCCTGCCGTCGTGCTGTACTCCCCTCTCTCCGTCTACGCTCACGATGGTACGGTTCGCGGCATCTCGCTCCAACATCTCTCGCTGCACGCGGATCGCTTCGCGCACCTCGACGAATGGTACGTCACGACGCGTAGGCAATTCAAAGATGGCACAGGCTGGCTCACGTTCGTTCCGTGGCTCTTTCGACTCGTCACCAGAATCTAGAGAATTTCCTTGTGGGAATGAGTGAGGTGCGCTCCAGAAATTCCCCCTTGTGCAAGGAATGGTATTTCCCTATGATCTTTCGGCTTAAACCAGCATGGAAGTCCTCCTCCTCACAGATATCAGCGGCGTCGGCAAAAAAAACGATCTCATCGTCGTGAAGAGCGGCTTTGCACTCAATCATCTGCTCCCCGAGCGCAAGGCGCTGGTCGTGACGCCGAATGTTCGCAAACGCTACGCCGAACACATTAAGCAACGTGCACTCGAACGTGAACGCGAGCGTGAGATCCAGCTTTCACTCTCGAATACGCTCACCGGAAAAGTCGTCCACGTCAGCGGTAAAGCGTCGAAGGCCGGAAAATTGTATGCCGCTATTTCCGAGAGCCAGATTGCCGAAGCTCTGAAACAGGAATACGCCATCACCATGCCCACAGACGCCATCCAGATCGCCGATCATATCAAGAAGATCGGCAAGCACACGGTGACCGTGACGGTCGGGATACAGACGGTGCCGATCACGATCGAGGTGAAGGCCGACGCCGAGTAGTTACTGGCTTCGAAGCCGTAAGCTTGTTACTCTTTCTTTGTTATGCCTGAATTTGGAGGACCAGAATCGTTTACCCCCAGCGAAGGCGGAGCCTCAGCATCAGAAGGTATCTCTGAAAGCGCGAAGCAGCGCTTTGCCCAGGCGCAGCAGCAGATCAAGCAAATCGCAAAGGAAGAGAAGAAAGCTCGCAAGCGCGATGACCGAGTCGCGACGACTATTCGTCAATTCATGAGTGACGATCGGTACGCGCACTTGTTTCAACTCATCTCGCGCCTGGCCGCGATGGACTGCCCATCAATCTTCATTTTGGGAATTCTGTCCCTCATCCACGCCGGATCGCTGGAAACCGTCGAGGAATACTTCGCGGAACGCCACATGGTTCTGGAAGCACCAGACATGACGACACTGGTCCTCGCGGGAAAGAACAAGCTCTCACCGCTCGTACAGGAGAAAATTCTCTTCTGGAGCGCGCGACTGGAGCTGATCCTCTCCACGGATGCGAAACGGATTCTCGCGAGACTCATGGTCGACGAAAGTAATATCGACGGTGCAGTCCTGCAGTTTGCGACCTTCGTCCTCGTCGACTTCTTCGCCGCAACCGACACGCCGATCCCCTACGAGGATCTGCAGCCGCTCACGATCAAAATTCTGCAGGATATTCTCGAACCGTACATGGAGATGATGGACATGCATTTCGCCGAAATGCGAGCCGAAAAAGCGCCGCGCGAAGAAGGCTAGACCCCTAGCGCTTCAGAACAGCCAAAAATGCATCTTGGCTGAGGGTTACTCGGCCCATCTGCTTCATGCGCTTCTTGCCTTTCTTCTGCTTATCGAGAAGCTTATTTTTCCGAGTCACGTCACCACCGTACAGGTAACCGGTCACGTCTTTCCGGAGCGCGGAAATGTCCTCTCGCGCGATGATCTTGCCGCCAATCGCGGCCTGGATGGAGATCTGGAACTGCGCCTTCGGGATGACTTCTTTCAACTGCTTGCAGATCTTTTCTCCAACATCTCTGGCTTCTGAACGATGAATGATGACCGAGAGCGCATCTGCCGGTTCACCGAGCAGTAAAATATTCATTTTCACCAGATCATCAGGACGATAGCCCAAATGTTCGTAACTCAGGGACGCATAACCGGACGATGCAGACTTCAGCTTGTCGAAGAAATCCAGCACGATGCTCGCGAGCGGAACTTCGAAGTGCATGAGCGCACGATCGTCATCGATGTATTCCAGGCTAAGATAGACGCCACGGCGATCCTGCACCAGCTGCATGGCCGAGCCAACATCCTGTCTGCGACAGACGATTTCCAGTCTAACCCACGGCTCCCGGACTTCGTCGATGTACGTCGGATCAGGGAGCTCTGCAGGGTTTGAAATAAGTGCGATCGTCGGATCGTCAATCTTGAGAAGACTCGCCCTCACGACGGATGCCGGTCGCGCCGCCTTGAGTTTCACTTCGTAGAGCACGCTCGGCGCGGTGATAACGAGGTCACAGTCGTACTCGCGTTCCAGTCGCTCCTGGATGATATCCATGTGAAGAAGTCCAAGAAAGCCACAGCGGAAGCCATTTCCGAGAGCCGTGTTGTGTTCGTAGCTGATGTCGATTGCGGCATCGTTCATCGAAAGTTTCTCGAGAGAATCGCGCAGTTTCGGATACTCGTCAGCTTGGGAGGGGTAGAGTCCAGCGAAAACCATCGGCTGTACTTTCTTGTACCCCGGCAGCTGCTCGGCTGTCGGGGCCGATGCGACAGTGTCACCGACTCTGGCCTCGGCGACATTCTTGAGCCCTGTGACGATGTAGCCGATCTGCCCAGCAACAAGAGCTACATCCGAAATGTATTTCGGCGAGAAATAGCCGACATCTTGGACTTCGAAATCTACTTTGGAACCGAGTAAGCGGACCTTCATGCCTTTGCGAAAATCGCCATCGATGACGCGGACGTACGCAACAGCGCCACGGTAATCGTCCATCACGGCGTCGAAGATCAGCGCCCGACTGTCGCTGCGACTAGAGTCGATAGTCGGAGCGGGAATCCGGTCGATGACAGCCTGCATCACCGCATCGACACCGGTGCCGTCCTTCGCAGAAATCTTCAGGATGTCTTCTTTCGAGCAGCCGAGCATCTTGATGACTTCGTTACTCACGCGCTCCGGGTCTGCGGCGGGCAGATCGATTTTATTGAGCACTGGAATGATGATGAGATTATGCTCCATCGCCATATACAGAACGGCGAGCGTCTGTGCCTGGATGCCCTGCGACGCATCGATGAGCAAGATTGCCCCCTCGCACGCGGCGAGCGAACGGCTCACTTCGTACCGGAAATCGGTGTGACCAGGCGTATCGATGAGATTGAGCTCCGTACCCTTATATGTCATTCGTACCGGCGTCAGCTTGATCGTAATGCCGCGCTCGCGTTCAAGATCCATAGAATCCAGATGCTGTTCCTTGAGCTCGCGGAGCTGCAGCGTACTCGTCAGCTGCATCATGCGATCCGACAACGTGGATTTGCCGTGATCGATATGCGCAATGATGCAAAAATTTCTACGGTTCATGGCGCAGTTATGCTAGAGATTCGGCCAACAAAAGGCCAGATCAAGCAGTCGGTTTTGGTACTGCTTTCACGGCCACCAAAAGACTCCGCAGATGATCCCGGCCAACTCTGACGGACTGCAGCAGAACCTCACGCGCTGCCTGATCCCTCATGAGCCGATTCAGCATATCCATCTTGTCTCCAGCGATTTGCGGCACTGCACGAACCGGAACGCCAACTGCAAGCGCTGCAAGCGCACCATGATACCGCTGGGCCAGAACATCGGACGCAGCCGAGACTTCATCCAAAAGCTGATAGACCGACAGCACATCGATCACTGTTGCTGGTTCGCCACATATCGCCTTCAGTCGCTCCCCTACTCTGCGTTCTGCACGATCCGGTTGCATCAAGAGAATGCGAACATCCGCAAAATTTTCAGAACGTTTTTTCTCTACAGCATCGACGAATGCACTGTCCGAATTCGTCCGTGGAATCAGTACAAGTCTCTGAGAAATCGGATTTTTTTTCTGCTGCGAAAAACGTGCAAACGCAGGATCGAACGTCAGAACTGGTTTTGCTTTTGGTGAAAGTTCTAGCACGCGCGCAAGCGATGCTTCATCGCGAACCGAAATGCCTGATGCATGGCGATACACCCATGCCGATATCCGCTTCCCAAGCCACGTTGTCCAGGGTCCAGCCCCCTGAAATGCAAGAACGTACGGCACACGAAAGAGCTGCGCAAGAGACGCATACGCACCCCAGATACAGCATGCCCAGACGGATTCGATATCCGTGAACAGCGAGCCGCCACCAAAGACGACGAGGTCTGCTGTGCGAATAGCACGGATAGTTCTGGCCCAACCTGCGCACAGTGACCGAAGTCCAAGCGGAAGACGTGGCACATCGAAGTCACCGGAAGGTACCGCCGTCACGACTGACCACTCAACATCAGAAAATTCCTGCAGGAAATACTCCCTCAGCGCTTCATCGCCGATGTTGCCTACGCCGTAGTTACCGACGAGAACGCAACGCATTGTAAGAAGAGTATATACGTCGAATATCGAATATCGAATGCCGAATGGTCGAATGTCGAATACGGAAAACGGCATTCGATATTCCACATTCGGTATTCGGACTATTTCGCTTCCTCCTTCATGGCTTCTGCAACCGGTGTCTCCTCAACAACCGGAGCCTCAGCGACAGCAACAGGAGCGATAGCCGTAGCGAATTCATCTGCGTTCGTGAATCTCTCGGAGAGTTTGGCACTCTTACCCGCACGACCACGAAGGAAATTCAGCTTCGCGCGACGGACCTTGGCAACCTTCTTCACTTCGATCTTCTCGATGTTCGGTGAATGCAAGGGAAAAACGCGCTCGACACCGATACCGGACGCGACCTTACGAACGGTAAAACTACAATCCGTCGGGCTATGGCCACGGTGAACACCAATGACCAATCCCTCGAAGATCTGCACACGCTCTTTATCACCGAGTTGCAGCTTCGTATGAACGCGAACGGTGTAGCCCGGCTGAACGTCGGGGCGGTTCACGGTCATTTTGTCAGCCTGTTCTTTGAGTGCGATTCCGGTCATGAGCTGTGAGAGTGTAGGGAAGGGTGTGGGGGCTGTAAAGAGTAAAACACTAGGTGTAGTAGGTGAGGGAGGCGTGGGAGGTGATGCATCCAAAATATGGCACCCCCACCTGAATGAAACCTACCAAACTTTCCTCACCTTCCCGACCTCTCTCACCTACTTCCTCGCCTCCTCCATCTCTTTCTCAATGTGGCTGAAGGCCACCATGTGCCTCGGATCATCGACGATCTCCAAAATAAAACGGTCCCGGAGGCTCAGACGATACAAGAAATCAGCTTTCGAGAAGAGTGAGTATTTCACATTCCGCATCCCAGGATCCTGAGCCAGTAGCAGCTCGATGACTTCCTTCTTCACGTCACCGACGACGAGGAGATCTACTTTACTGTGTGTACCGACGAAACTGCCGGCAAGCTCCAGGAACTGGAGGCCGGGAAGGCTCTTCAGAGCTGTCACCGTCGCACTCTCCCCTCCTTTCACCTCTTTATTGAACATAGCCCGAAGCTCAGGATAGAAGATGAAGTCCGTATCCGTCTTATAGAACTTCTTACGATTGCGATGCCGAGCTTTCACGAGTCCGATCCTGCGGAGATTCTCGAGTTCGCGTCTGATGGAATTGATCTGTTCACCGAGGAGACGCGTGAGCTGCCGAATGAAGTACTCCTCGTCCGGGTGGAGAAGGAAAACCGAGAGTAACTTGACTCTCGTCTGGGAACTGAACATTGCTTTCAGTGCGTCATGAACCATGAAGATCGCTAGTGAATGAGGAGACTCTGATCACAAATATTACTCATATATGCATACGGAGAGCAAGAAAATTGATCATACTAGGTGTTCAAGGGAAGTATTCTAAATTATTGGCTTAAATAAGCCATTTTTAAGACAATTTTTTCCATTATTCTTCGTTTGTTGTACAAATAATGTATTCATATTTTTCCTCCGAGTGTTTTCTCGTAACAAAAAAATGAACAGGAGATTCTCAGAAGCTTGTTTGAGAGCAATTGAGCTCTTTTGCTTTCTGTGCTATAATGATGGGAAATGTTCACATCAAAATCTACACTGTTCAAAGCGGCACTCTCTGCAATCCTTCTTGCGGTCAGTATGAAGGTCGGAATTTTCTCGATAGAGACTGTGGCCGCTGCCCCCTTTCGCATCGGTTCTGGTGTAGAGGTCAGTGGTGCGCTCGGTGATGATATGGTGAAAATGATCGGAAAATTGGCATTTGTGAATACGTTCATGCACATCATGCTTCTGATCGTCCTGCAGTTTCTCGGGTACCTACTCCAGGCCGACTTCTTCAACGATCCTGTGATGATGGGAGCGCTGAATACGATCTGGCAACTCTCTCGAGATATCATGAACGTGATCTTCGCACTCATGCTCATCGCGGTGTCATTTCTGGTGATTATCACCGGAAAGACTGACAAAGCGAAGGAGAAAGTTGTCAATTTCATCGTAGCCGTCGTTCTCGTGAACTTCTCGTGGTTCTTTCCACGCGTCATTCTGGACGTTGCCAATATCCTCACCGCCACGGTTTACACCATCCCGAGTGCACTCGGAAACTTCAGCTGCTTCACGATCGACCAGAACAATGCTCGCACCGAATGCCGCGTCATCACGGATGCGATCATTTTCCCAACGGCTGCAGAATCTGCAGGTGCGTACTGCGGCGGCCCGGACAGCATTTCGTGCTCCTGCAGTGACAATATCGAGTGTCACAAGAGTGACACTTTCTCGCGCGGCATCACGACCATGACTCCGGCCCACGCGATGCTCAATGGCCTTGCCGTGAGTTTTGCGCGCGTGTCGGTGCTCTCGCAAGTTCCAACAACCATCGCCGGACTTGGCGGCGGCGGACTCAATGCAAATCAGGCGGTCAGGGTATCGTTCCAGGTCGCCATGAGCATTTTCCTGGCATTCGTGATCCAGATCGCCGTCTTACTTCCTCTCCTCGGCCTCGCTATCGGCCTGTTCATCCGCATCATCATTCTGTGGGTTACGACGGCGTTCATGCCATTCTCGTTCCTCGGGTACGTGATAAACGGCAAGCTGGGGACCGATGTCTTCGAATTCGAAACCAACATCTGGAAAGAGTTCCTGAACGCGGCGTTCCTGCCTGCGATGGTGGCCATTCCCCTCGTCATCGGCTTCGTGATGCTCACGACCGTCGCGCAAATGCCCGCACCACCAGGTATGTTCGCGCTC
Source organism: uncultured Candidatus Peribacteria bacterium (assembly GCA_964514855.1). GTDB lineage: Bacteria > Patescibacteriota > Gracilibacteria > Peribacterales > Peribacteraceae > JAGORY01. The sequence goes on from CAZESZ010000021.1 coordinate 9,678, forward strand.
GTTCTGGGCGTACCGATCCTGGCCGGAGTGAAAACGTGGTGGCAGCTCCTGTGGACCATGGCTGCGATCGGCATCCTGTGGACAGGTGCCTTCAAGGCACTCTCGAAGAGCAAACTCGTCGGTGGATTCACGGATAAGATCAAGGGCTTCGGCGAGTCGATCTTCGGTGGACTAGCCCAGGCTCCGCTGCTGATCCCGATTCCTCTGCCTGGTGGTGCGAAAGGAACGAACCTCGGTACACTGGTCCATGGACCGAAGATCCTGGCCGACTCGGTGAGAGCTGCAGCCTCCGGCACGACCGGAAAAAGCTTCAGCGACATCGTCAAATCACGCTTCGGCATGGGCGATAATGGCAGTCGTGATCCGACTATCATTACGGACAACCTGAACCGCGCCGCTCGGCAGAATACACAGGATATCATCAAGGCAGTGCAAGACTTGAATGGAGGCCTTGTGGGGAACGATCGTCAGGTCAAATTCGATGAAATCCGTAAAAACCTGGGAGTCGACGCCGGTCTCTCGAACCGTGAGACCATCGATCTCCTGAAGAAAATGATGACCGTAAAAAATCCTAATGAGCAATTGAAGACAATCAAGATCGATATCGAAAATCTTAAAGAATAATTCTCTTCTATGAGTCGCCAACTCGAAATCTCCGGCATCAACGCTGCGGCCATCGCGCAGGAAAAGATTGACTGGAATAATCTCGATACGCTCATGCGTGGCGACTTTCCGAGGAAACAGGAATACGAACGAATCTCAGCGAAAGCCAAGAAAGTTCTGGATGTCATGGCACTGGCACTCGGGACTCCGAACGGTTACACGGCGATCGAAAAAGGCGTCGAGCAGCTGCAGGAGCTGTACAGAACCGCCGTCGACATTCGTTCCGGGGTCGGCCTCACAAATATTCAGACAACACTGCAGGTCTCGCCCGGCCAATCGATCGATACGGTCCTGGAAAAGCGCATAGAAGAAGCCACTCCGCCGCTCGGAGAACAGAATGCGCGCGACGTGAATCAGTACCTGACGAGCCTCGCGACTGCCTTCGCCATCAATCCTGCGGATACGCTGACACGCGACGTGCCGGGCAACATGTTCTATCGGCCCGGCATGGGAGTCATCATGGTGAATCTGGATGCCGTGAAGGAGCATCGGACGAAGCTACAGCAGCTCCGGAGTACATGCAACGGTAGAGCCGAGCTCGGAAACTTGGCAGCGATCACAGACACATTTCTCCAGGGTCTCGATACGACGGAAAAAATCGATACGAATCCGGAACGCGCTGCGTACCAGAAGTGGCACGATGAGACGTTCGCCGGAAAGAGAGTCGACTGGACTCCACTCATAAAGGCGACAGGCCTCGTCGGTGCGCTCATCACGACATTCGGACTCGGACAAGCTGCGTACACGAAGAAACTCAGTCCCGCGACGGTGGGCTGGGCGGTCGCAACATGGCTGCTTGCGACACGTGGATCGATCTTCAGGAATACGAGCAGTATGACCATCGAACGATTGGCCGCCACGCGTGAGATTGATGCAAAGAATACGCAGCTCAACGAACTTGGCCTCCAGCAATTCGCTTCACTCGGCAGCAGAGAAACAGACGCAGTTGTCCGCGCTGGATTTCGAGGTAAGAAAGGGAAAGAGGCATTCGACGAACTGCAGGAGATCGCAGTCAGGAAGGCCCCACTACTGAAGAAGCTTCAGAGTTCCACGCAGCCAATCACCACTGCGGATCTGGGTGCACTGACGGAAGACACAAAGGGACCACTCCTGAACATCCTATCGCACAAAGACGTCTCAGACGCGATGCGTCGCACGATCCTGAAGACTTTCGGCGGAAAATTCAGCAAAGCAGATCAGGAGTACGTCGGAGAAATGCTCCTGGCACGAAAATAATTACGCCACTCTCGTAAATTCTTTCGTGTAGGCTTCGAGCTGATCATCGATCTCGACCGGGATACTCGTGGTGATGCGCATGCCGCACTCCATCCCCTCTTTCGCTTCTTTGATGTCTTTTTCGACGTGCTTCAGTGATGTGATGCGTCCAGTGCCGACGACTTCCCCAGCCCGGAGCAAGCGGAATGGCGTGCGCTTGAGGATGCCGTCTCGGACCATACCTCCGACGATCTGCTCGGAACCTTTCGTGAAGAAGACGCCACGGACTTCCAGGTGTCCGATGACTTTTTCTTCCTCGACCGGAACGATGAGCCCCTTGAGCAGCAGCTCGAGATCTTCCAGTAGTTTATAAATAATATCGTAGTGTTTGATCGTCACGCCTTCACGCTCTGCAGTACGCGCGACCGCGGGCGATGAATCGACGTTGAATCCAATGACGATGGCCTGTCCGGCGGCAGCCATCATGACATCGCTCTCTGAGATATCACCGATGGCAGCGTGGATGACTTTCGGGTGCACGACGTCGGTCGTGAGTTTGCCGATGGCGACCTGCAGTGATTCGAGCGAGCCGTGTGCATCGGCCTTCACGATCACTTTCAGTTCCTTCAGTTTGCCTTCCGAGAGACGCGTGACGAGGTCTGCGAATCCGCGCTTCTGCATCTGACCCTGTTTTTCTGCATATGCGGCGAGGTACGCCTTCAGATCTCTTTCGGTAGCGAAGACCTGGAGAATGTCACCGACGTTCGGAAGCTGACCGAGCCCCGAGATGACAGCCGGAGCGGATGGACCGGCGCTCAGGATGCGCACGCCGGACGAATCCGCGAGTGCCTTCACTTTTCCCGATGCCCCACCGCAACCGATGATGGCGCCGACCGCGAGGGTTCCTGTATTCACGATGACCGTCGCGAGTGGACCGCGGGATTTATCGAGATGACTTTCGATGACCGTCGCGATGGCCGGACGGTTGGGATTGGCCTTCAGTTCTTCGATCTCGGCCATGAGCAACACATGTTCCAAGAGTTCGGGGATCCCCTGTTTCGTGAGCGCCGACACCGGCACCATAGACACCGTTCCGCCCCAATCTTCTGCCTGCACGCCATGTCCCGCGAGTTCACCTTTCACTTTCTCGAGATCGGCGTTCGGCCTGTCGATTTTATTGATGGCGACGAGAATCGGCACATCGGCATCCTTCACGTGATTGATGGCTTCGATGGTCGTTGGCTTCACTCCTTCTTCGGCCGACACGACGAGGATAGCGATGTCCGTGAGCTGCGCTCCGCGTGCACGCATGGCCGTGAATGCCTCATGACCAGGGGTATCGATGAACGTGATCGGCTTACCCTCGTGAACGATCTGGTACGCGCCAATGTGCTGCGTGATACCGCCGGCTTCACCCGCCACCACGTTCGTACTGCGGATCGCATCGAGGATGGCGGTCTTGCCGTGGTCGACGTGACCCATGACGGTCACGATGGGCGGACGCGCGACCAGACTCGCGGGATCATCTTCTTTCGTCAGGAGCGCGAGGTCATTCTGTAGTAGCGCCTCGACCGAGACCGAACCCTGTTCGCGTTCGACGGACACGCCGAGTTCCATCGCGACCAGAGCGGCAGTATCGAAATCGATCTGCTGGTTGATGGACGCAAGGACACCGTTCTTCATGAGCGCTGAGATGATCTTCGGAACCTGAACACCTGCCTTCTCCGCGAATTCCTTCACCGAAATCTCGCTTGGAATCATGACCGGACCAGTTTTTTCTTTGATCTGCTGCTGATGCACTGAGCGATCCTTCTTCTCGAGATTTTGGAAAATCTTCGCCTCGGCCCTGCGCTGATCTTGCTCTTCTTTCGAGAGCGTCTTCGGCTTGTCTTTCGCGAGCGCCTGCTTCTGCCGATCGATCGCTTCCTTCGAAACGTTCTCGAGTGAAAGTTTTCTGAGGACGTTGAGATTTTCGGGTTTTGCCGGCGCCTTCTTCTCTTCCGGGGCCGGCGCTTCATTGTCCGCCGATGCGGCATCATCAGCATTTCTTTCAAGTGGAGCATGGCCACTATTCATCGCCTCGACAGCGGCCCAGTCCACCGCAATCTTCCGCTTGTTCGCGACGAAGCGAATAATGCCCATCGCCAGATTGTCGGGCACCTCGCGATCTGTCGGCTTGATGCCAAAATCCACGGTGAGAAGCTCCTTACGGAGTTCCTGTCCGGGTAAGCCTAAGATTTTCGCGACCTGGACGAGACGCATGTATTAGGGAAAAAGCCGTCGACGACAGCGTACCACAGGCGCAGAGCAAATACTACGTTAGCCCCATCCCTGCCTGCCGGCAGGCAGGCTCAGTCCTTCCCCCATCGGGGGGAAGGAAGATTTTTTATGATTTCATA
>CAZESZ010000022.1:0-11734 GCA_964514855.1 uncultured Candidatus Peribacteria bacterium
GTCTCCAGCTCCAGGCAGATACCGAGACACATCGGATTTTCGTACGCAGCGCGGGCGAGAGCAGTCAGAACGTCCAGTCCATCTTTTCCGGCGAACAGCGCTTCGTGCGGCTCGAAGTCCATCACGTCTCTTTGCAGCACGCTCCCCTCTCTAATATACGGAGGATTGCTGACAATGAGAAACGGCTGATGCATGGCACGGATAAATGATGGCCCATCACCTGCGGCAGTCCTGATATTCGGTGCCAGTGTCTCGAAGTTTTCGCGCGCAATCTCGAGCGCCGCTTCTGAACTATCGATAGCGAGAATCTTTTCCTTTCTTCCTTCCAGTGCGAGTGTCGCTGCGATGCAGCCGCTGCCAGTACCAACGTCGATGATAATCTCCGGCGTTCCGACATTCAGCGGCACACAGAGAATCGAGATGCCGGAGTCCGCTTGCATTTCGATCAGTCGCGGACGCTGCAGAAAATTGAGAACGCAGGTGACGAGTTCCTCTGTCGCTGGACGAGGAATCAAGACATCTGGTGTTACGGAAAACGTCCGACCGAAAAATTCTTTTTCTCCGATGATGTATGCAATTGGTTCACCTTTTCTTCTGCGCAGAGCCAGTAAATCAAAATTCTTGACGTCGGTCCCAGAGATCATCTGATCATCATGGGCAGTCAACCATGTCCGCGGTCGCTTCAGTACATGTGCGAGCAGCACCTCGGCATCGAGTCTGGGCAGCGCTGCTGATTTCAACATCTCTCGGATGAGCATGCTTCCATGCTACACTTTCGTCCTTCCCCTGTATCTATGCCGGTCGTTGGCATCGACTGTCGTTTCGGTTCCGCACTCGCGGGACTTGGAACGTTTACGAGATATCTCGTGACTGAGCTGACGGCACGCAGAGACAGTTGGTCCTACGTTCTGTTCGTGAAGTCCGTGCATGAAGAGTGGCTTGCGCCGCTATCGCAGCGTGGGATTACCATTCGCGAAGCGCCGTTTTCGCATTACTCGGTGCAGGAGCAGACTGATTTCCCCAATCTTCTGCAGAGTGTCCAGTGCGATCTTTTTCACTGTCCGCAATTCAATGTCCCTTTCTTCTGTCCGATTCCATTCACGTGTACGATTCACGATCTGATCTTGCATCATTTCCCGAACGAAGCGTCGCTCCTGAGACGCGGTGCGTATCGTTTCCTCATGCGCTTTGCTGTACGGAAATCACAGCATGTCTTCTGTGTGAGCGAAGCGACGAAAGCAGATCTGCGTACGTTGTACGGAGACTCTGTCGCAGAGAAAACAAGCGTGACGTACCCTGGAGTTTCTGCGATATTTTCTCCTCAAAAAGAAGTTGAGACAGATCGTGTCCGTAGTATGTACGGCTTAGAGAAGCCTTTTTTGCTGTACGTCGGCAATTGCAAAGAACATAAAAATGTTCGTGGACTTCTTGCGGCATTTTCGGAGGCTCAGCTACCGGGTATCGAACTAGTACTGGTTGCAGGCGGCATCGAGTGCGCTGCCTACGGCAGGCGAAAAAACGTGCGCTTTCTTTCGACAATCCCGACGAGCGATCTGCCAGCGCTGTACAGTGCCTCCCTCGGTTGTGTCAGCGCGACACTCATGGAAGGTTTCTGCCTTCCGCTCATCGAGGCGATGGCGTGCGGCACCCCGGTACTTGCGACGAATGTCGGTCCTATTCCTGAGGTATGCGCTGAACATGCCCTGCTCGTCAAACCGTCGTCTTCGGAGATCGCCGAAGGTATCCGACGCCTCGTCCTCGATTCTGCCTTTCGGGATGCAGAGAGACTGGCGAGGGCCAGAACGTGGACAGAGCGCTACTCGTGGAACCGTACGGCATCAGCGACAGCGAGTGTCTTTGGTAGTATTCTCGCACAGAAATAGGCTTGCACGGCTTTTCTCGCTGCCCTACACTTGTTCGGCTTCTTCCTTCGTCCAAGCAATGCTCGTCATCCGTCTCCAGAGAACCGGCCGTGAAAACACTCCGACGTACCGCATCGTGGTCTCGGAGAAAGCTCGCAGTGCAAAGAAAGGCAGGCTGGAGATCCTCGGGCACTTCCTCGCAAACCGTCCCGACACAGTTTTTACGTGCGATACCGAGCGCGTCGCGTACTGGATCAGCAAAGGAGCGAAGCCGAGCGACACGATGGCTCGTCTCCTCAAGAAACATGGAATGAAGGACATGGAGAAGTTCATCGTCCGCTACGTGAAGCAAAAGTCTCGAAGCGAAGCGGCTCCTGAAGCGGCTCCAGCTCCTGCCGCAGCCGTCGAGGCTCCCGCTGCAGCGTAACGAGAAGGAGGTCATAGGAATCGACGTGACAACCGCAGCCATTTCAGAGTACGCTAGCCATCGTTATGACAGTTCCGACACCAACCGAGGGAGCTCTCCCCGGATTTGAATTCATCACAACCGTTCTGTCCATGCTCGTGGAGGACAAGGACCAGTTGGTCGTAGATGCGAGGCTCGATGAGCTAGGCGTTCTGATCACCGTGAAGGTCAGTGATCGCGACATGGGTAAGCTCATCGGCAAGAGCGGGCAAACCATCAAATCTGTTCGGACACTGCTTCGCGTCATCGGCGGGGCTAGTAACCAGCGCGTGAATCTGAAAGTTCTTGAGCCTGAGAAGGCCGACGCATAATTTTTTGTTTCCTTCCTCCCTTGTATGATTCGTGATCTCATCGAAAACGGTTCCATCGTCCAAATAGTCGCCACGATTATCGCATTCGCGCTGATTCTTGCGTCGGTTCTCAGCTTGTTCTACATCATCATCGGAGGTATCACGTTCATTCTCTCTGCTGGAAACGAGGAGAAAATCAAGAAAGCAGTGCACACCGTTCGATACTCGATCATCGGACTCTTCGTCAGTTTCCTCGCATTCTTCCTGGTTTCATGGATCGCGAAGCTTCTCGAGGTTCCGTTCGATCTATCGTTCGGTACGATTCTGGATCTCATGGGTCAGTTGTTTGATTCTCTGAAGTAGTTTCTGTTTTCAGATCGTCATCGCACCCTTGAAGGGTGCGCTGAACATCAGTCAGAGGCTCAGCGCGGCCACCTGCCTGCCGGTAGGCAGGTCCTGGCCGCGTTCGATCACGTCAGCAGTATAAAAGCCCCGCGTTCGTGCGGGGTTTTATGTGTATACGAGTGATGTCTTAAGCAAATTTTTTCTGGAGCCTCGTCGCTGCGAGTGCAGGAATGCCCATGAGAAGTGCCAGGATCGTATCCATGCCGGCACCGGTTTCTGGGAATTCGCCGATGACGCCGGAGCTGTTCGTGCGGACGCGCTCGGTGAGCGAGAGGCCACTGACATCGCCGCCGCGTAGCGTTGCGACGTTATCCAGCTCGAGACCGGTCGGAGCGTCGGGGGAGACTGCGAGGATGTACGACGTCTGCCAGCTTTCTCCGGGCTTCAAGACCGGGACCTGCCATTCCATGTGACCATCGGAACGGTTGCGCAGGTTCTGTGTATTCTCGGCACTGACGAAGGAGAGGTACGCCGTTTCGAACCGGTCGATGATGAAGGCGTCCGATATGACGTGGTCGAGAGTATTTCTGATGAAGAGCGTGTAGCGGATCGATCCTCCCGGAACAGCTTCACTGCGATCGGCGGTCTTGCGGAAGATGACATCGTTATTCGCAATGCCGAGTTCGTTGCTTTCTGCGACGACTTTCGTGACGTCACGCGCGATCGAACCATTCATACCGTCGGCTACTGCTCCAGCGGTGAGAATGCTACCGAGTGGGGCATCAGAGCGGACGCGTACCGTGAACGTGAAACTGCGCGTGTCTTTGGCAGCTATCTGTGCGATGAACCAACGAACGTTGGTACCGTCGCTGATGCCACCGTTGCTTGCGGACACGAATTCACCAAACTGTGGCGTGTTGGAACTGATGTACACGTTCGTGCCGACAACATCGGACGTGTTTGTGACTTTCACAACGTACGTCAGGAGTTGGCCGATTTCAGCGGTGTTGCGGTTATCGCTAATACTCGTCTCGATTGCTTCGTACGGCAGGCCGAAGCGGACGACAGTCTCATCCAGGGCGCTGATGGTGCCGACGTAGGCGCGGGCACGGATGGAGAAACGGTCTACGGCGTTACGGTCGACGAGCACGGTGTAGGTGAAGATGCGCTCCTCACCGGCAGCCAGCGTTACATTTTTCCACGTGACGTTATAGTTGTCGCGCACGCCTCCATCACTGATCGTAAGATAGTCTGACATGTAGGGCATGGATGCGCGGACATTCGTCGTGACTGACTGTGACGAGGTGTTCTTCACACGGACGGTGTACGTCAGGTTCTGACCGGGCGTGATGAATGCGCGACCGTCGGTGATGCTCACTTTGTAGCGGTCGGAAGGTACGGGTACGTAGTTTTCGATGAGTGTGGTGTCCGTCGCTTCGTGGCCTTCCACGAGTGCGCGAGCGACCATGTATTGGCCGACCGTTGCCTCGGGCTTCACGTTCGCATGCACCGTGATGGTCCGGGTGACGTTCTTGTAGACGGAAACATTCGTCCATCGGACGAAGCCGTCACGAATATCACCGCCATCGCTGGCTGACACGATGTTCCCCTGATTCGGCAAATGGAACTGAACGTTGATGACTCGTGCATCCTGGCGCTGCTGCTTCAGCGTGATGACGTAGACCATGTTTCCCCCTGGCGAGACGGACTCTTTGCCGTCTGTCACCGTGATGAAGTTACCGCTGAGCCCTAGACCCTCGAAATCATCATCGAGATCGGCACAGTCGTCATCCTGTGGATAGTCGACTTTCCCATCATTGTCATTGTCATTGCCGTCCGAACACTGACTGTGGTTTGCCAGCGTGCTCTCGGAGCTCAGCGCCATGAGGCCGATGAATGACATGGATAGTGCGAGGGTCACGACGAGAACGGTGACTACTTTCTTCCGACGGTGAACGCACATTGTGAGAAGGGCCTGTACCACGGTTGGGAGGGGGTAAGAGTCAAAAAGGAAGTATTTATACATGTATTTGCTATATATGTCAAATCATTCTCTTACAATTATTTCTCGATAGCACTACAGAGCCCTTTTGCGGCTTCTGGTAGCTTTCCTCGTTTCGGAAGAAATATCGGGGGAATCGGTACACAGCAAAATATTGAGCACTGCAAACACTACTTTTACTTGAAGAGAAATGGTGCCAGAGCCTGGGCATGCCTGGGTTGCCCAAGTCTTTGTACTGCCTTCTCTGTAATTTGGCGAATGCGTTCTTGAGTGACGTTGTGTTTCTCCCCTAATTTCTGCAAAGTATTACGCGTGTCATCGCTCCTCGTTGCCTCGTCCAGTTCAAAGCGTTGTCTGATAATCAGAGATTCTCGATCCTTCAATCGGCCCAATGCTTCTTCGATGGCTGCACGCAAATCATCGATCTCTGAGGCGTCGCGACAATCTGATGAAATTGTCTCATGCAAGGGAACCTTTTCAACCCCACGCACCGCATCAGACTCCTCTTCGTCCATTGTAGCTTTGCGACTCAGCAGATGATTATAGGGGACATCATCATCAAGACTGACAACGTTGGCCTCCCTTTCAGATTCACGCCTCATCTTTTTATAGTACCTTCTTAGACCATTCTGAAATCGTGCCGTAAAGTCACTCCAGCGTTGTATATCATTCATGACACGAGTGGTCGATAGAGTAGCGAATATCTCATTCGCAGCCCCTTTTAATTCCTCATCGCATTGCTGAGTATTCCCAAAAATATTTCTTGCAATTCTGTGACGTGTCTCTTCCATCCATCTCTCAGTGATTCTATAAAATTCTTCTCTCGTGTTAGACCCTTCCACCTTCATCAGTCCAATCAGTTTTCCAAGTTTTGCATAACCTTCTTCAGTAAAATGTCGGAAGGAATTCTCAGGGTCTTCGACATAATACTTCGCAGTGTCCTCCGCCGATGGATGAGTAGATTCAGCCATTTTTTAGTGTGTTTATACTCTTCTTTCCTGGTGAGTCAAATTTTTGGCAATCCTAGACGGCCCTTTTGCGGCTTCTGGTAGCTTTCCTCGTCTTCGCAACGCCTTTCTGTCGAAGATATCTCGGAAGAATCAGTGCATTCTTTATCCCGTCAATTTGGTCAATGAGGCTCAGATCCTCGAGGGCAATCTTCCCGATGTAGAGCCGACGGATATCGCCTCCGTCGCGCAGAAACTGCTCGATTGCCCGAAAACCACGGAAGTACACGAGTGCCTTCGTAAATGCGCCAGGCCCGGCGGTTCGGGAGATTCCTCTCTTCAGGTCAGCGGTCTTCATCAGTGCTTTCTCGGGCTGGAAGCCGAGAGTCTCTGTAAGGTATCGCCTCGTTTCCGCAAATGAGTGCTCCATCGCGTACGCTACTGCGAGTACGTTTTTGGCATGCAGGTAGCGCTTCTCGTGATGGGAGGAGAGTACGCGGACTTGACTGAAGATCGCGAGTCCTTCCTGCGTATCGAGGTAGTTAGCAAACCCACGTCGAAAAAGATCATAGGGCTGAATCGCCCCATTTTCAGCCGTGAGGACGTGGGTTTCGATCTCGTGAGCGACGAGTGATTCGATGTGCGATCGGCTGAAACGTGCGCCGGAGCGGATGAAGACTTTCGTACCGCCGACGGCGCAATCGGCGATCATCGATGACTTCATCATAACCTGCCAATCATGCAGTCCGTACGCGAGCATGACCGCTTCGAAGGCTTCTTTGGCTTCCTCAGCGTTCATCATGTCTCTGTCCGCCGGCTGGAGATCGCAGGCTTCGCGAGACTTTAGATGCGCTTCGGCAAAGCCGATGAGAGCGGTGCTGGGAGCGCCGAAGAGCGCAAGACTCGCAGCAGTGAAACGCTCACCATCGCCGCGAGCTCGCAGTAAGTCCACTTTCAGGAGCAATTCGCGTCGTTTTTTCCTGAGCAAAATTCCGAGCGGAGAATCATCGCTGTCGATTTTCCGCAGATTGACTTCCACTTGATCGATATCAATCGTCGCTTCTCTCGCGAGAAACACTGGATTGTACGCCTCGTCGAGCCTACAGCGTTCCAGTTCCTCTTCCAGATTCAACGGTCGCAGCTCGCGCAGAATGTGCAGATCTTCATCGATAGCGCAGAGTAAGCGGTCCGCGGCACGCAGATCTTGCTTCACGCCGGTGGTCTTCACGACGGAATTTTTCTTGCTCGGATCGATGAGAAACCCCACGAGATCGCGGCGGCCAATGACAGCTCGAATGTCTTGCGCGCCTGTATTCCCCTTCGTGACGAGTGTCTGAATCTTCTGTCCGCCGAGGCTGAACTTCAGGTGAAATGTATCCGGCGAACCTTCCACTGCCTCCACGGCATTACGTTTCCTGAGCTCTTCGATGAAATCTGGTGAAAAGACCGTTTGTTCCTGTTCGGGCGCAACGGAACAGAGCTCTTCGATCACGTAGCTCTCTCCCGCAATTTCCAGTATTTCCCGCGGAGCGAGCACTGGCTTGTTTGTGTGAGCGCCACCGCGCTTCCTTATTTTTTCTCCGAACAATTCCTGCGCGATACGCACGCCTTTTTCCGGTGAACTCACCTTCAAGCCCGATACGCGCTCCAGTCGGGCGCGCAGCGGTGCCAGGTTTGCGACCTGTACCATCAGCCCAGCTCTCGCATTCACCTCGAGGAGTACCGGCCCGAGCTCGTGGTCGATAGTGAGATCGACGGCAAGGTATCCGATGTTCGTGATGTACTGAATCCTGGAGGCGATGAGCAGCATCTCTTCCCAGCGCGGGATCTGAATTCCCGCAACGGACAGTCCGTGCGGCAACTCGTTGAGAATTTTGTTGTACTGTGCTGCGTGCGTCGTGATGCCTTTTGCGATGTCGACACCGATGCCGATGCCTCCGAGGTGTACGTTGGCTTTTCCACGGCTTTCTGCCGTGGGAATACGGAGCATCGCCATGACCGGAACCAAGTTGAAGACAACGATACGCAGATCTGGAAGTCCAGCCGGGCGAAAAGGTATGAACGAATCATCCGTCACGAGGATTTGCTCAAAGAACGCCGTATCGGCGTGTCCGTTGATCGAAAATTTTCCATCGAGAATGTCTTCGATGTGCTCGCGCAATACGCGCTCGGAGATCGGAGTTTTTCCCTGGTCGAGGAACTCTCCGTTGCGGCGGCCTTTCAGGATGATGATCCCCTCTCCGCCGAAGCCTTCATTCGGCTTCAGGACGCATTCGTCAGGAAGCGATGCAAAATCAAATGAGTTCAGCTGGCGACGTGTTTCTATCCTCGCGAAGAGCCGAGCCGTCGGTATCCCACGTGCGGACAAGAATGCCTTCGTCTTCATCTTGTCGTCCGCGAAGGCGACAGCCTTCTTGGGATTGAACGGTTTGATGTACAGCAGATTGCGGGCGTTCAAGCCCAAAACGCCGTGGTGGTGCAGAAAAGGAATGAGCATGATTTATTCTTCTTCCTGAAGGTGCTTGAAGACCTCGCGGAAGCGGAAATATTCGACGAGCCGAAGTCCGGTCCAGCGCCCGAGTGCAACGTTGACGATGAGTGTGAGGAGTACCAATTCCGGGTACGCAAGGACGGTCGATTGGAGCCACTGAGACTGGACGATCGCGACGCACAGAAGCGAGCCAAGGACCGTCTCGCCGATGCCGATGATGGCGGAACGCCAACCCTGCTCGGTCTTGAGATTCAGGAAGTTTTCCGCGAGTGCGGACATAATGAGCAGGATGAAAACGGTGTCTCTGGGGAATGCAAGTCCTGCGTACGTGCCGAGTGCGACGAGAAGCAGGAGCGAGAAACTGAGCACCGTGAGGATGATGGCAACTTTCGGAATGTACAGTAGTCTCCACTTCTTCATGAGCGCACGCGTAAGGTAGCCCATGATGAGAATGAAGAGCAGGAAGAGAAGTCCTATTTGCCAACCGAGTGCGAGGAAGCTGAGGGCTACGATAGATGGCGTATACAAGCCGAAAGAAGTGATGCCGATCACTTGCTTCAGGAATGCGAAGATCGTCGCAATAATCGGGAGGATGAGCAGAAGAATGACGGCCTGACCCGAGACTCCGTGCGAGAGTAAATAGTTGACGAGAATCGAGAGGATATCCCACGGACGGAGGGTCGCCGAGGAAGCGCTCAGCGTGAGCGAGCCGATGTCGCGTTTATTGAGCGCTGCTTGGAACTCTTCGATGTCTGTCGCCGCAATGAGTGGATTCATCGCTTCGCTCCTCGTGATGATGATTTCGGCGGGATTCAGCAGGGTCAGCGCTCCGTGTGTCGTGCGTGACGTCGTGCCGAGGCTGCTTTCGGTCAGGATGACGATCGACTGATTATGCAGTGCCACTTGCCTCTCCGCGTCGGCTTGTACCGCACGCAGGAGCGCCTGGAGTCCGGAGATGCCTTCCGTCCAAATGACGATGGCATCAGCACCTGCGAGCGCGTCTTTGTCTTCCGCGAGCAATTTCACGAGCGTATCTTCCACGACGAGTCTGGGGGTGGCAGGATCTGTCTGGATTATTTTCACGTACACGCCGTCCTTCATCGCTTCCTCGGCGTGCATTGTCAGCTTGTCTGCGGCGACGGAGCCGTCGGCGAGGATGACGATCTTGCGCTTGAAGAACGTGACGGTGTGCGTCGTTTCGTCACGCTCAGATTTTCCGGTGAGGCCTGTGGTTGTGAGGGTGAGGCGAAACGTGAGGACGCCGGTTTTCTCGGATGTGTAGATGGCTTCGACGGAGCGACCGATGCTTTGCTTCGTCTCGTCGATGGTCCAGCGGTACTGCGTCTGGTCACCAGTAACGCGGCTTGCTGATGCATCGAGAATGATGGCTCTCCCTACAGCCGTGTCGCTGGGGCCGGTGATGATGGCTTCGATATCGCCAGTACCGGGCGGTATGGCCTGCCCAAGTGCAACCGATGCAGGGAGCAGCGGCAACAACGCAAGTGCAAGCGCAATAACAATCCGGCGCATACACGTAGTGTACGGTGGAAAACGATGTGTGGAAAGTCACCAGCTCCTACGATTTCTCGGTAGAATCTTCATGGCTCATTTTATTACCTACAGTTGCTATTGCCTTCTCACGAGTCTCATTTGTGATCTTCTGATCATCTTTGCGCGGGAACGACACAGCTGCAAGAATTCTCATGTTCGGTTGTTCATGTTTCTTCTTTGCTGATGGGCGTTGGATACTCATATCAGGAATCTAACGTATGCTCTTTCGTTGTCAAGATTTCTGTCGTGCCTTCAGGCGCTCCTCGCGCCGCTCGGATGCGTTCGCGCTGTCAGCAGGTGCAGCAGGCGGTTCGAGCTGATCAAGTAAGCGTTGTGCTGCGGTGTTGTTCGGCTCGATCAGAAGCAGGTTTTTTAGCGCTGCAATGGCTTCAGCTTTTCTTCCGCGTTGCGAAAAGCGAAAGGCAACGGCGATGAGAATATCCGGATGATTCGGATTCAGTTCGTACGCTTTCTCCAGATATGGAAATGCTTCATCTTGCTTCTTCTGCATTTCCAGCACCTGGAACAAGTTATAGAGGCCTTCCATGAAATTCGGATTCCAGTCGACGGAAGCACGGAACATTGCTTCGGCCTCGGGAAGTTTTCTTTGGTCTAGGTATATCGCACCGAGATTGTTGTACGCAGAAACGTAACTGGGGTCGAAGCGTATCGCTTCTTTGTAGTATGCAATTGCTTTGTCCGTATTTCCGCGTTGTTCTTCGAGCGAACCGAGGAAGAAGAATGGTTCAGGATTCGTGGGATCCAGAATCCGAGCCTGACCGTACAGCGTTTCGGCTGTATCCAGCTTTCCTTGCCTCGCCGCTATTGAGCCGATACCGGTATAGTACGCAACATCTTTCGTCTGCTTCAGCCCCTCTTCGAGAATCCTGATTTCATCGAGTTCCCTCCCCTGCTCGCGATAGACGACGGCGAGACTCGTACGCGCCGAAACAGACGCAGGATAGAGATGCAGTACATGCGCGAAGAGAGTTTCATCGCTTGCCCAGAGTTTAGTTTGACGTACCGAGAGGATAGCAAATATCGAGACGATGACTCCGAACGTGACAGAGATCGTCTTCCGAAGAGATGGCTTCCGGATGTGATCAAGGACTTCTCCAAGACCGACTGCCAACAGAAGTAAAAGCCACACGAAAGGCAGGTATGCGTACCGATCAACCGCGAAGAAGACGTGCGTGCCTTTCTGGGCGTTCAAAAACGTCGGTGCGAGCGTGACAAGAAAAAGGAGAAAGCAAAGACAGACCCACTTCGTTCTTCGGAGCGAGCTGAACGCTGCGATGAGCAGAATGCTCAGGATGATGAGAGGCACAAAAAAATCAGGCGATGAAAGTGTGATTTCTTTTGCGTACGGATAGATGGGCGAGAGATCGATCGGGATCAACAGTTTCTGAAGATAAAAAACCGTGCTCTTTGGGGCCATCAGAAGTGTTTCCAGAAGCGACGAAGATCCGAGGATCCGCTCTTTCCCAAATGTCGCGACGCCCGCGAAGATCAGGGACAATGCAAAAAACGGCACAGTATCTAGTACTGCACGCGCATTCCATTCTCTCTTATGACGCATGAGTGTTTGCAACAGTAAGATTGCACCTGGCAATGTCAGTACCGAAACTTTCGACAGAAGTCCCAGTAGGAAGATGCCCATGGCTGCCGACCAGTATCGCCTTTTCAGCGTGTAGAGATACCGAAGATACAAACACAGCGAACCGAGATAGAAAGCCGACGACAACAGGTCTTTCCGTCCCGAAAGCCACGCAACGGCTTC
>CAZESZ010000022.1:11834-12896 GCA_964514855.1 uncultured Candidatus Peribacteria bacterium
CCGTAACCGACCGACGCGCCGAAGACCGCGAAAGCGATTACCAGCATCACACCGAGTGTGATGCCGATTTCTTCCCAGGAAAGCGCTATGGAACTGTCAGTGCTGGAAGAATGCATAGGGATATATGATAGCCGATACGAACATGGTCGTGTTGTACGGCAACGCTTTGGGGTCATGGCTCTTGCGCAGATGCCAGAGTTGTCTGGAAGAAATCGGCAGTCTTTTCCATGAAGTCGGTCCACATGAACGAAAACTCATGAGCTTCACCTGCATACGCAACATATGTGACAGTGCGCTTCAGCTCCTGGAGCCTGGCATGTAGATACTCTGACCATGCGGACGGAACATCTGCATCGTTGTCACCCTGAAAGAGCAGTATCGGCACGCGGATATTTTCCAGGTACGAATCGGGCGACAGCGCATCCCACATTTCGGGGTGCTCGTCGTACGTTCCAAACTGTGCGATCGTTCGGTCCCCTTCCTCGCGCTCTGCCCTCCAGCGTGTGAAGTTTTCCCAGACGTTGGCATGGACTGGTGCGTACAGCACCGCCGCGTCTACCAGGTCCGGTCGTCCGGTGATGATCGCAAGCGTCACGCCTCCGCCCATCGAGTGGCCGAGCATGCCGACTCGCCGGGCATCGATATTCTTCAGATTCGCTGCTCGCACGGCGAGTATCGCATTCGCGCTGTCCATGGCGTATTCCAGATTCCCATCATAGACTTTTTCGGTCATTGGACTCATATCCGATCCCGCATGTCCTCGGTAATCTGGATGAAGAACCGCGAAGCCGCGCCTGGCCATGTAGTCCTCCTCGCGCTTCAGTCCTCTCCCCTGTGTGTAGACACTCGGTGCGATGTATCCGTGATTGAACACCAGAAGTTGATGCGGCGCGTGATCATTCGGGATCAAGAAGACACCGGTGATTCTTAGACCGTTACTCAGATAACTGATTGCGTATTTTGTATACACATCGTTCTTCTCGATGACTCTCTCGAGCGTGAGTCCGGTGCCGACGAGTTGCATCTTTGCAAAGTGTGAGATGCTGAGAGTCGATGGCAGTT
>CAZESZ010000023.1:0-2119 GCA_964514855.1 uncultured Candidatus Peribacteria bacterium
GCCTGCGGACGTGATCTTCCGACAGCGGCAGCATCGCGAACATACCGTATCCCGACAGCGCGGCATGAAAATGAGTCGGCAAATGCGCGCGCATCAGGTTTCGTTTGCGCACGAGCAGCGCCCGCGCGTCACGCAGGTCCGAGCGCCACACGTCCTGACATCGGTCTTGCACCAGCGCCACGATCACTTGGCCGAACGTCGGAGCAGCAGAATGAAGCCCCCGACTGATGCTGGAGTACGTTCCTTCGACTATTTTTTTCTCAGTCATATCTTTCACGAATGCGGCAGCGAGTCCGGTCCTGAGTCCATAGATCGAATGATTCTTCGACGCTGACCAGGTCACCAGCGTCGTGAGTCCACGGTCATGGCACATGCGAATAGGTCCGGCATCAGCTCCCGGCTCGTCCTTGAATCCCTGATATGCGAAATCCAGCAGTACGACACACTCTTTCGTGTGGAGTGCATCGAGAAGATCAGCCCACTGGTCATGAGTGTAATCAAGCCCGGTAGGATTGTGACAGCCAACCTGCAGCAGAACCCCAAACGGTTTCGTCTGTTTCTTCACAGTGTCGATGACAGCATCGACGGAGGGTACGCCACTTCGCAGGTACGAGGTCTCGAGAATATCGAATCCCGCAGAGCGGCACACCGGCGGATGATTTCCCCATGCGGGAACCGGAAGAATCACGCTGGTATTTTCATCCCCCAGCATCATCCTCATGAGCCGAAGGTTGATGGCGAGTGCGCCAGTACCGCCAGTCGACGCGATGGATGCGACGATGTCACGATCATCCGGACAGATGAGCTTCGTGACGGCCTCGCGAAATTTTGGCAAACCCGTGAGCGGCGGGTACGAATAACTGAGCGCGTGCAGATGTTTTTCGAGATGCGTGAGAATCTGCGCGACACTGGGGAACACGAGTGGCTGTCCGTCCTCATCCATGAAAATCCCGAGCGTGCCATTGATGGCTTCTGGACCGGCTGCAAGAGCTTCTGCACCGATCGCAAACAGAGGATCTGGTTTTGGGGTCGGGAGATTGGAGAAGGCAATCACACAAAAATAGTATCCGATGCGAGCGTTATAATCACGAAAATAGAGTCTTGCTGAAGTCTCTATCGTTACTTGCAAGCATAAACTTTCGGTGAAAATTGACAAAGTATAAACTATATTATATATTATGCCTACTTTTCCCACTCAATGCTATGACTACGATAAAAAAAGAGCCCGCACATATCGAACAAAGGGAAGACTATCGAAATGCCTCACAGAGCCATAGTCTTGCTGATTGGAAAAGCTGCCGACCGGATGAAGCGAGAGAGAAAATACACCAAGCTCTCGGGCTCACCACTCGCCAAGAACGCGAATCTCAGCAAGCTGACGAAGTTCACTGAGAACTTTCTTCGTGCGTTCGTCATCCGGGCTTCCGACGAAGTCGATGAAGAAATTATAATCGCCAAGTTTCTTGCCGGTCGGGCGGTTTTCGATGCGCGTCATGTTCACGTCGTACACTTTGAATGGAGTCAGCAGCAGATGGAGAAGTCCTGGGCGGTCATCTTTCGGCGGATGGATCGCGATGCTCATCTGCGTACGCTTGGCGCCAGGGAAAGGATCAGTGACTGACACGACTGCGAAACGTGTGGTGTTATTCGCTGCCTCGATGTCTTCGCTCACGAGCGTGAGTCCGGATGACTGCAGAAGTTTTGCGGATGCGATGGCGCCGATAGACGAATCGGCATTTGCAAGTTCTACGGCGGCCGCGGTGCTAGCAGTGGAAAGATGGATCGCCTCAGGAAAATTTTTCTTGAGCCAGAGTCTGCTTTGGCGCAGCGCCTGAGGATGGCTTGCGATCGTTGTGATTTTTCCTGGATCGGAGCAACCGAAGGCATGACGAATGCGAACGTCGTGCATACGCCAGATCTTCACATCAGTCTCACGGAGAAGATCGAGGATTTCATCGATGGAACCGTGCAGTGAATTTTCAACCGGCACGACGCCGATCGATTTTTTGTCCGTCGTAAGCTGATCGAACAGACGGTCGAAGTTCGGAGCGAAGTGAATGTCTGCGTCGGGAAAAATAGTTTGCGTCGCTTCATGCGAGAACGTGCCTGCGGGTCCGAG
>CAZESZ010000023.1:2219-12787 GCA_964514855.1 uncultured Candidatus Peribacteria bacterium
TCGATAGCGGCTCTGACAACCGGAATAGTGAGATGTTGTGTCATACAAAAGAAGAGAAAAAATTACGCTTGATACGCGCGCTGGAGAAGCAGGCAATCTGCGAGCACGAGCGCAACCATCGCCTCAGCGACCGGAATGACGCGCGGTACGATGCACGGATCGTGACGGCCTTCTTTGGCAATCTGTCCGATCGACGACGCCGGCTTGACGCTGATGCTGAGAATCAGATCGTCGCCAGTCGAGATGCCGCCGAGCATGCCGCCGAAATTTTCTTTGTTCTTCACGTACTCTTTTCCCTGCATCGCAGCCGTACGGAAGCCTGCGCCGTAACTGACACCGGTGACAGCGCCGATGGTCATGAGCGCGTTCGCGAGTTTGGACTTTAATTTATCGAACACCGGATCACCCAGATTTTTCGGCGGGTTCTTCACGCGAATCTCGATGAGGCCTCCAGTCGAGTTGGCTTCGCCCTTGAGTTTCAGAATGTAGGCCTCCATCTTCTTCGCAATCATCGGGTCAGCGCAGCGCACCGGATTCTTCTCGATGGTCTCCGGCTTGAATGCCGTAGCCTCAAACGGTCCGATCTGCACAGTGTGACCGATGATGCGTGTGTTTTTTGGCAGAATTTTTCGTGCGACAGAACCGGCGATGACACGCGCCACGGTCTCTCGGCCAGACTGGCGTCCGCCGCCTCGATGGTCACGGTGACCGTACTTGCTGGCAAAAGTCGCATCGGCGTGGCCGATGCGGTACTCATTCCGGAGTTTCTCGTATGCTTCTGGTTTCTGGTTCGTGTTCGCCACAATGACGGCGATCGGCATACCAGTCGTCCTCCCCTCGAAAACACCGGAAAGAATGATCGGTGCGTCTTCTTCCGTCCGTGCGGTCGTGACAGCACTCTGGCCAGGCCTCCGACGTGCGAGTTCGTACGCAAAATCTTTCTCGGAAAGCTTCATCCCGGAGGGACAACCGTCGATGACGACTCCGAGAGCTTCCCCATGAGATTCGCCGAATGTCGTGATCCTGAGAAGCGTTCCGAAGGTGTTACTGGCCATGGGAAGAGAGGAAAGATGTGAGAATCGGACGAAGATAGTGTGCATCGTCATCATAGGCTGGTTTGCCGGTGAAGTACGTGAACTGTTGCAGCGCCTGATGCACGAGCATATTCATGCCGTCTTCTACGTGAAATTTTTTCTTGCGAGCGTCTTTCAGAAAACGCGTGTCTTGTCCGTACCGAAGATCGATCGCGATAGATTTTTTGGATGCTGGTGATGGTAGCGCAAGCGAAACGTCTTCTGAGACGGCACACAGAACCGCGTCGGCTGTGAAACCGGGGGCTTTTGCGAGTGCGTCAACCGTCACCCCAAATTTCTTGAGTGCTTTTCGAGCTTTTGTAGGATCTCTGGCGAAGACCGTAATACGAGCATGTGGACTCAGGGACTGTATTGCATGAATGGCTGAGGGAAGGGCTCCACCGGCTCCCAGAATCGCGACAGTTTTCACTCCGGCGAGCATCGGATAGCCTTCGCGGATGCCGAATGAATCAGTGATGAATCCTTTCCACGCTCTCTTGCTCAATGCCCCTCCCCCCGGGGGGGAGGGGTTAGGCCTGCCGACCGAAGCCGTAGCGTAGGTTGGGGTGGAGGTACGCACGAGCGTATTTGCAACGCCTAATTTTTCGACAGTCGCTTCGCATTTCGATGCCGCACCGAAAGCGTCATGTTTGAACGGCGCAGTGACCGAAAGACCTTTGATATCGAGCTTCGCGAGAGATTTCATCGTTTCAGAAAAATTTTCAGACGGAAAGCACGAGTAGAGCGCATCGATGTTGTGACGCTGAAACAGCGCATTGTGAATCACTGGACTGAGTGACGCTGTGACATGTGGACCCCCCAGAATGCCGAAGAGTTTGGGATGTTTTCTGCCCTTGGTGAGTGCATACATCGACATCGGCAATTGTCCGGGGGCTGCGGCATCGGCAGGATCAAGTGTCGCGTACGTGAAGACATTGCGGAGCGGCGACAGAACGCGTGATAGATGCGCCTTCGGACCCATGCCGAGAACGATACTTCGAAGATTGTTTTCTTTGAGCCAGTTTTGCAGTTTTTCCAGTGTCAGAAGATCATCGTATGACTGCACGAACGTCGCAATCTTGATGGCCCATGGTTTTTGCTTCTGCATGCGACTCACGATTGTTTTTAGTGCCGCAAATGTCGGCGTCTTGGTGTGATCATGAAAACTCAGGATCAGCTTTGCGCCTTTCGGTAGCCAGACAGTATCTGAACTTTCTTCGATATCGACGAATACAGGCGTCAGAAGATCACAGAGTTCGTCGTTCGTACCACGTACGGAAACAAGTAACGGTAAGCACGACACAAAAGGTTGTAATGCAGGCGTCAGGTCAGAACGTATCTCGAGGACATCAGCACCAGCACGCTTGGCGCGGAGCGCAAAGATCCCAGGATTTTTCGCGGCCGATCGAGGAAGGGTAACGACGAACATCAGCGTTTTTGCGAGGAATTGGCTGAAAGAAATATCTGCCGGAGGGCACGAAGGACGAACGGAATCTGCTCACTGAATCTGATTTTTGGAGACACTTCCACGAGCGCCACTTCCCGGTAGTGCGGCCCACGCTCGAGAAGAAATTTGCGAATTTCCTCGTGAATCGGAAGATTCGTCAGGGGCGGTCTCTTGGCATTCTGCAAACGCTTGATGAGTTCCGATTCTTTGGCTTGCAGCCACACAGCGACAGTCTTCTCTTTGAGAAGCTTGCGAGTTTTGGCTGAGCCTAGGGCTCCGCCGCCGAGCGAGAAGACAATGCCCGGAGTGATTGCGCCTGCGATAATCTCTTCCTCTTTCCTGCGAAAATCGTCCCAACCGTTCGCGGCAATAAATTCTTTGATCGGACCATGTGCAGCCTGAAAAAGATGATCACTGTCGACATGCTTCATCCCAAGTTTGCTCGCAAGTTTTCGACCAAGTGCGGATTTGCCGACGCCGCGCATGCCGATGATGCACAGCGGTTTGCTGGAACGGACGATATGTTCCAGATCAGCGAAGAACCTTGGATAACTCTTCTGCACGCAGTCAGGATTCTTGATCGAGATATTTCCGCGGACAAGTCCGAGGATCGCGAACGCCATGACCATGCGATGATCGTCATGCGGATCCAAGGTGACTGATCCCTGTGCTATTTTTTCCACGCTACCAGAACCGCGCACGATGAGATCATTGTCGGATTCACGGATATCGACTCCAGCTTTCTTCAATTCGGTGGCAATGACGTGAATACGATCACATTCTTTTTTCCGGAGATTCGCGATATGCGTGAAGCGAGTCGAACCTTTGCGAAACGCGGCGAGCACGCAGAGATTCATAACCTGATCAGGAATCTCAGAACAATGCAGCGTGATGTCTCCGGGTTTCTTCAGTTTTTTAATGACATCGGGAATTTTCCGGTCAGACTGCATCGATTCTGCACGAAGATTCGGCATCCGAATCGAGCTGCCGGTCAGCGCCTCAAGCACGAACCATGGACCCGCCGCGCTCCAGTCGCCCTCAATTTCGTATGCGGAGGGTGAAACGTATTTCGAATGTTGAACAAAAAATGTGTTCTCTTTTTGAGCTATCTGAATACCAAAATCTTTCATCGTCTTCTCTGTAAGTTTGACGTAGCCAGCAGATGCGAGTGCACCGACTAATTCTACCGAGAGCCCTTCTTGGAGCAGTGGCGCGATGAGCAGAAGCGACGTCAGATACTGACTACTGATATCGGCCTTCAGCCGAACCGCTCGACCGCGAAGCATTCCTCCGCGAATTTCAAGAGGCGGACAACCGCCCTTATCGGTAATGACCGCACCGAGCGATCGAAGTGCTTTTGTGAGATCACCAATCGGACGACGGCGCATGTGATCATCTCCGGTGACAGTCCACTCGCCCGGAACCAGTGATGCAACGGATGTCAGAAATCTGAGCGTTGTCCCAGCGTTATGACAATCAAGCGTCGCTTTTCCAGCGTTCGCAGTACCGGGCTTGATCTGCAATTCGCCGTTTTTTTCATTCGTCCAGCGAACGTTGAAACCAAGGCGCTTGAGGTTCTCGACCATGACAAGCACATCGTCGCACGGCGTCGCATTTCGGATCATCGTCGTCCCGGAAGAAAGGCATGCGCACACGATGGCGCGATTGGCATGGGACTTGGAACCAGGCACGGAAATCACGCAGTCACTCTGGATCCGCATGGCCGGTATGCGGACGGTTGTACTCATCGGAACAGTGTCAGAAAATTTTCTTTCGTGAGCGTATCCACAACGCCTTCACCGAGACGTTTCGGTACGGCGATACGAACGGTACCTACTTCGTTCTTCTTATCCGAAAGCATAGAGTTCCAGAGATCGTCCGGTTTCATATCGCTCGGAATCTCAAGCGGAAGCTGAGCCTGAGACAGTAGTTTTTCGATGCGTCCACGGTCCTTGAAATTCGTGAGCTTCATTTCAGCCACGACGCCGATACTGACGCAGTGGCCATGAGAAAGTGTGTACCGAGACAGTGCTTCCACCGCATGACCGACCGTGTGACCGAAATTCAGTAGCAGACGCTCATCGCGATCATGCTCATCGGCTTCGACGATCTTCACCTTGGCACTCACCGCCCGAATGACGCATTCTTCCATGATCTCAGCGTGCCGGTTCAGAAGTGCGTGCATGATTTCTTCAAGCCATCCAAACAATGGCGCATCGACGACCGCCGCGATCTTGATGACTTCGCTGAGTCCTTCACGAAATTGCGCGTCCGGAAGTGTCTGCAGTAGATCGGTATCGATGCAGACTGCGCGAGGATGCGTCATTGTTCCGATCATATTTTTCGCAGAGCCTGTGTTCACCGCTGTTTTCCCGCCGATCGCGGCGTCGACCATTCCGAGGAGTGTGGTCGGAACGAGAACGCACGGCACCCCGCGCATGAACACACTCGCAACAAATCCACCAAGATCTGTGATCATCCCGCCGCCAACACACACAAGAAGTGTTTTCCGCGTACAACTGTTTTTCAGCAACACCGAAATGACTCGATCCACTTCTGCGAGAGATTTCGATGCATCGCCGCTTTTCACCGGAATTCGTACGCACTCGCCAATGCCGTGCACGACTTTCAGAGCGATAGACTCAACGCCTGCGTCATACAGAACTGCAACCCGGTCACAGTGTTTCAGAAGATTCTTCGGAATATTCAGCGCCCCGGCTCCGATCAGAATATCGGTTCCAGGGTTACTTCTAGCCGGCGGGGTGAGTCTGAGCGTGTGCATACGCAGAGTGTACTCGTAGAGACGCAAAATTTTGGTCTCTACCGGGATATTCAACCTACTTTTTTCCCGATTGCTTTGGCAACAGCAACGATCCCATCCATGCAGTCATTCCAGTGCTCGCGATCGAGCAGCTGGGCGCTGTCGCAACTACTTTCGTGCGGACGAGGGTGAATCTCGATCAGAAGTCCATCCGCGCCGACCGCGACTCCGCCAAGCGCCGCGTCTTTGACCCAACGAGTTTTTCCCATCGCGTGGCTCGGGTCAACGATGATCGGAAGGTGCGTCAGTTCCCGCAGAGCTGGAACAGAGCCGAGACACAGCGTGAAGCGAACTTCTTCTTCAAAAGTACGGATTCCCCGCTCGCAGAGCATAACGTTTGAATTGCCTCCAGCCAGAATGTATTCGGCGGCGAGCAGCCACTCTTCGAGCGTCGCGGCGAGTCCGCGCTTGAGCATCACTGGTTTTTTTGATGTACCGACGGCTTTCAGGAGTTCGTAATTTTGCATATTTCTGGCACCGATCTGCAGAATATCGGCCATCTCTTCGAATGCGGGAAGATCTTCCGGCTTCATAATTTCTGAAATCATTTTCATGTCATACATGTCTGCGGCTTTGCGTAGCATTTTTAATCCTTCAAGGCCTTTGCCTTGAAATGAGTACGGACCGGTGCGCGGCTTAAATGCACCGCCGCGCAAGATCTGTACACCCCGCTGCTTGGCCATCGCAGCGGATTCGTCGAGTTGACCTTCGGAATCGATGGAACACGGACCGGCGATGACGACAACGCTTTTCGGGTCGCCGATGACACAGTCTTTGGAGATTTCGATGAGCGTTCTGTTCTTCTTCTCGCGTGATGCAAGTTTGTATGGCCGATCCACCCGATCAACTGACCGAACACCCTCCAGGCTCCGAAGTAAATCGATATCCACAGGCGACGTGTCTCCGGTCACGGCGAGTACGCGGCGATTTTCACCGATGACGTGCGACTCGCAGCCGTACTTGGCTTGCAAAAGCCCCTGGATATCGGTGATGAGGGGCATATTGTTCTTCTCTTTGAGGACGATGAGCATAGAAACCTGGGAAGAAAACAGTGTCGTACGAAACCCGCCTCCCTCTCTCGGGGGAAGCGTGTGCTTCGGATTGAGAGAGAAATTTAGGCGAAGAAAAAGTAGGCAAACGAAAAAGCACCGAAGGCCGCGAAGGCGACTGTAAACGGACGAATCGACTGCTGCCGGAGAACGGCGACTTTTGTACGCACGAAGCCAGGATAGAACGGCGAGTGCTCAAGTCAAGTAAATCGCCTAGCGCTGGTCCACGCTGACGACAGCCTGATGTCCGGGGTTGAGATGATTGTGGAAACCCCACGCTCCAACTTTCGAGAACCTGAACGAAAATTCTCCACCGGCACCGACGCTCGTGCGCTGATCGAACTCGGGGTATTCACCGTGCGTTGGATGAGGATTACTTGCGACCCACATGCCGAGAGAAGACTGGTTTCGAAATTTCACGGTGTCACCGACCCGCACCGAGAGAAACGATGGCTGAAAACCAGTATCGGTGTACTGCACGATGAATGTCTGCACTGCCTGTGCGCTGCTCGACGATGAACGAAGGGAGCTGGAAGACCCAACCGGACACTGACGAATCAGCCAGCCACAGCGGTGATCCGGTAAACGTTCGCATGACGGTCCGGCGATCGAACCGTTCGGACACTGCCAATTTGGCATCCCGGGTGCGAGACCGCAATCCTGGAGGGAACAACTGCTGGAAGACAGCGACGACGATCTCGATGAAACCGACGACGAATGTGGCGACCGGCCCGGACTGCCGTACGTGGCGCGCGCGAGCATCGTGATCTTGACAGTTTCCGCGCGATTGATGGGGCTGAGTGGCCGGAACGTCGTCCTTGGACAAGTGGTATTGACCCACACGATGCATGTCCGATTGTCACCGCTCACGATCTCATCCTGGAGAAGCTTGTTGATTGCCTCCGGATAGTGCGACTGATTATTGATGTCGACATCGGTAAAATTCTCGGGGATAACCGTATCCGCTTTCCAGCCAACATGGAAAGCATCCGCCATCAATGATGCCACTTCAGCTCGAGAGGCCGGGCGGTCCAGATTCACCTGCGGATTTCGGAGCGCAAATTCGAAGTGCTCGCCGAGAGCGACGGACATGTACTGTGCAGCCCAGTGTCCATATCCAACACCCAGACTCGTATCGTAGCCGGCGCCTTCGAGCGCAATTTTCAGGGCTTCACCGACGGTCACCGAATTTTCCGGACCGAAATCTCCGGTCGGATGTCCGTTGCGATCCTCGTATCCACTGACGATCCCAGCATTCACCGCCTGGTCTACGTACGGCGCGAACCACGCTCCTGCCGGAACGTCTCGAAACTGCAAGGAAGACGACGTCATCGCCGCTGCAAACAGCGGCAGGACAACAGCGACGAGTGGAACGTGGCGCATGATCCTATTCTACACCACAACTCGTTAGGAGCCCGCACCAGACTGGACAAAGCAGCCACCATCCTGTAGGATCCATCGGCTATGGTTCATACCTAAACCATACACTTTTTTCCCTGTTTCTCCGTGGATCTCATCAGAGTCAAAGGGGCGCGGATGCACAACTTGAAGAATATCGACGTCGATATTCCGAGGAATTCGCTCACCGTCATCACCGGCCTTTCCGGCTCCGGCAAGTCCTCCTTAGCGTTCGACACGATCTTCGCTGAGGGGCAACGCCGGTACGCTGAGTCGTTGTCCGCGTACGCGCGACAGTTCATCGCACAGATGGAGAAGCCGGAAGTGGATAGTATCGACGGCTTAAGCCCTGCGATCTCGATCGACCAAAAAACGGCACCCCGCAATCCTCGCTCGACAGTCGGCACGGTCACAGAAATTTACGACTACATGCGTCTTCTCTGGGCAAAAGTCGGACAGGTCCACTGCCCTATCACCGGGAAACCACTCTCAAAACAGTCCTCGACACAGATCACCGACATCATCACGAAGATGCCCGAAGGCCGGAAAATCATCCTCTTATCTCCGCAGGTCATCGGGCGTAAGGGCGCTCACCAGAAAATTCTCGATACGATCAAACGCGAAGGCTTCGTACGCATGCGCGTCGATGGCCAAATCGTCACGACCGATGAAGAACTCTCGCTTGATCCCAAAAAAAGTCATGACATTGAGATCGTCATCGACCGCCTGGTCGTACGCGACTTCGATCCGGTGCAGGAAAAACTGAGCGATGGAACGAGCGTGGAACAGGTGAACCCAAACCGAGTGCGCCTCGCCGATTCCGTGGAGCTCGCACTGAAGAAAGGCGACGGACTCATGTTGGTCATGGACTCGGACACCGGCGACCTCATGAAATTCTCGGACAAATTCGTGAATCCTGACTACCCCGACATGAGTATCCCGGAGATCGAGCCGCGGAGCTTCAGCTTCAACTCTCCGCACGGCGCATGCGAACACTGCCACGGCATCGGCAGCATCTTGCAAGTTGACGCCGAGAGCATCGTGCCAAATCCGGATCTGACTGTCGAAGAAGGTGCCATTCATCCCTGGGCAACGTCAGCCGGGCGAATGAGCTACATGCTGCAGACGCTCGGCGCACTGGCGAAGAAGCTGAAATTCAATCTCGACGTCTCATGGAAACACCTCACGCCCGAGGTACAGAAGATCGTACTCTACGGCCATCCCGAAAAAGTTGATGTGGAGTACATGACCGAGAAATTCGACGGACATTTTCAGACTGCATACGAAGGCGTGATCCCGAATCTCGAACGCAGACACAAAGAAACTGATTCGAGTTACACCCGCAGTCAGATCGAGGCGTACATGTTCGAGCTGCCGTGTCCCGAGTGTGGCGGCAAGCGATTGCGGAAGGAAATCCTCGGCGTGACCGTCGGCAAGAAAAATATCGTCGAAGGAACGGAGATGTCGGTGACAACCGCAAGAAAATTCTTCGAGAGCCTCACGCCAGGTAAGAGCGATGTCGCACTCTCGGAGTACGAATTTACGATCGTGAAAAAAGTCACATCAGAGATCATCTCTCGTCTTCTTTTCTTGGAAAACGTCGGACTGAAGTACCTCACACTCAATCGCTCCGCAGCAACACTCTCAGGCGGCGAAGCACAACGAATCCGCCTCGCCACACAGATCGGTTCGGCGTTGCAGGGCGTGCTCTACGTGCTCGATGAACCGAGCATCGGACTGCACCAGCGCGACAATACGAAGCTCATCAAAACGATGACGAACCTCCGCGACATCGGCAACACCGTCATCGTCGTCGAGCATGACCAGGAGACCATCGAAGCCGCGGACTGGCTCCTGGAGATCGGCCCCGGTGCCGGTAAACACGGTGGACGGGTCGTCGCTCAGGGAACGGCGAAAAAACTCATCGATACACCGGAGTCCGTCACCGGTCAGTATCTGTCGGGTAAGAAAAGAATCGCGGTGCCAAAATCTCGCCGCCCCGGTAACGGCAAAACCGTGGAAATCTTCGGAGCAACGCATCACAACTTACAAAACGTTCACGCGGTGTTTCCGCTCGGCTGCTTCATCGGCGTCACGGGCGTCTCGGGCTCGGGGAAGTCTAGTCTTATCCACGGCATTCTGGCTCCGGAACTGCAGCGCACGCTCAACAAAGCACACAGCAAAGGCCAGAACTTCAAGGAAATCAAAGGCCTGCACCACCTCGACAAGGCCATCGTCATCGATCAGTCCCCCATCGGCAGGACGCCGCGCTCCAACCCCGCGACGTACACCGGTATTTTTACAGAAGTTCGTGATGTCTTCGCGATGACGCCGGAAGCCAAGACGCGTGGGTACAAGCCAGGACGCTTCAGTTTCAACGTCAGCGGCGGACGCTGCGAAGACTGCGAAGGCGATGGACTGAAGAGGATCGAAATGCACTTCCTCCCGGACGTCTACGTGACGTGCGAAACATGCCACGGCAAACGCTACAACCGCGAGACGCTGGAAGTAACGTACAAAGGAAAGAATATCGCGGACGCGCTCAGCATGACGATTTCCGAAGGGCTCGATTTCTTCAGCGCCTTCCCGACGATCAAGAATAAATTGCAAACGCTCAGCGATGTCGGCCTCGGCTACATTCATCTCGGCCAAAGTGCGACCACGCTCTCGGGCGGAGAAGCACAACGCATCAAACTCGCCACTGAGCTTACCAAGCGCGCAACTGGCAAGACGTTCTACATTTTGGATGAGCCCACGACTGGTCTGCATTTCGATGACAT
>CAZESZ010000024.1:0-3767 GCA_964514855.1 uncultured Candidatus Peribacteria bacterium
AATAAACAGCGAGGTCTCGCCGGCTCGCAGAGTTACGACGGACAATTTTTATACTCGATCGGCGAAAGGAACGCGCAGTCTCGGATCGTAACTCCGGCTGACAATGATCTGAGTGGCATTCTTTCCGCTACAACAAAAAAAACGCCGCAGGCCCCCGCGTCCATTGCCGAAATCTTCTACGGAGGACAGACGTGCTACGTCATGAGTTCCGTCATCCTGCTGGTCGCGATGGATAGTGACGGCGATGACCTCAATAATAAGCGAGAGACCGAACTCGGCACGGATCCGAATAATCCTGATAGCGACCGCGACGGCATCACGGATGGAACTGAGTTCTTCACAACAAAGACCGGTCCGCTCGAACCGGATACCGACCGCGACGGTCTTGATGATGCGTGTGAAGATAAGAATATGAACGGTCTCATCGAGCTCGATGAGACGAGCGCACTTGTGAGCGATACTGACAGAGACGGCCTGTGCGACGGTAGCGGTTCCGGGAACGGTTGCCCTGAGCCACGGCAGATCGTCTGTTCGCGTGATGCCTACGGTGAGCGTCAGTGTATCGATCGTCCATCGAGTCCGGTCTTCGGTGAAGATATGAACCAGAACTGCATG
This sequence comes from uncultured Candidatus Peribacteria bacterium, assembly GCA_964514855.1. Classification (GTDB taxonomy): domain Bacteria; phylum Patescibacteriota; class Gracilibacteria; order Peribacterales; family Peribacteraceae; genus JAGORY01. Next base: position 616 of record CAZESZ010000024.1, read on the forward strand.
GTGGATGGTGGCGAGACCGATCCGAAAAATCCGGAAACGTTCGGCCAAACCGATTGGAACTACAAGTGGAGTCGCCTACAGTCTATCGATGGAAAACCTCAGACCGATGCTGCGAAGGGCACGCCTGCTCCCGAATTCCCAATCCCAAATCTGCCGCAGTGAGTGTCCTTGTAAAAAACGACAAATAAATGTATAATGCTCATAAACATACACACCACACCTATGAACAAAATTTTCCTCTCCGTGATCCTTGCAGTGTCCGGCTTCACAGCTGTCGTGGCTCCGATGAGCGGATATGCGTATCTTTCGCCGGAGCAGGTATTCGGGAATGCTCCTCCGACGCAGCGCGAAGGCGAGGACGTTGTCACGATTCAGCAACAGCGCGCCTCTTCGTCCCGCGCAGCAGAGCAGAGGTCACGACTACGGTCCAACCAGGCCGATCCCATCGATACCTATGTCCCGGACACGTCTCCTCAGCCCAGGGGCTTGCTCGATGAGAATGCTTCGTACGAGCGCCGTCTCGAGCGCATCTCGGAAGAGAAGTCATCCGGCCCGACGATCGTCATCGCCGATGGTACTGTGACGGATGGTAATGGCAATGTGCTCCACAGCGGAGCACCGCGTGTCACCGCTACAGGCCCGGAGAGCATCCTCGCTCTGACCGCTATGATCCTCGCCGGCATCTGTACGTTTTTGTATGCGCAGCTTCGAGCGCGCCGTATGATATTCTCTGCCTAATTTCTCCCTTTCTTGTATGGCGTTCCCTCTCCTTGCATCATCGAAGACAAAAAAGGTTCTACTCCTAGTTGCCGGAACAGCTGCTCTCACAGCAGCATTCCTGACCTTCAGGGTCGGCAACACTCCTGCCTTCGTGAAAAATGGAATTCCGATTCCGTTCATGGAGCAGGGGACGAATCTTCAAGGTCGTGTCACCCATCTCACGAAGCGCAATAACATCGATGTCTACGATGTGACGTTTACGAATGGCGAGGGAGAAGAGACTCTGACTGAAGATAAAATCTATCTTGTACACATTCCCAATGACAATACGATCACCGAATCGCCGATCGACGTTGCGATGACACTCTCGGGCACGAATGAGCATACCGTCGATTATTACGGCTACCGTTATACCGATGCAGCGGCGACCACCGAACGTCGTGATATCGCTGCTGCGCGATTCAAGGATCGCTTTCCGGGCCAGTTCTTCGCTTCGGCTAAGGCTCGCGCTCAGGACACTGCGCATGGGAATGCGCTCGCCCAATTCGAAGCCAAGAACGGCGTCGTCTTCTTGCCGACGGATAGCACACAAGGAGGTGTTCGGATCGATCCCGCTGGCTCTCTGTACGTCATCGTTGCGAATGAGTCTGCTGGCATCGACATGAATCCGCGTTCGCTGACAGCGTGTGGAAATGGGGACATTGATGGAGCCGAGGAATGTGACGATGGAAATACGGTCGACACGGATAGTTGCCGCAATGACTGTACGGTCGGCTTCCCGATACCGTTCGGTTCTGGCTCAACGAATAACCGTCCATCTGTGACTCTTTCTGTTCGCTCTCATCCCGCTACCGATGATGCGGTTGCCGGTCAGTCTGATATCGCTCTCCTCAAGTTTGACGTATCGACCGATGCTGAGGCTGTTCGCTTGCAGCGCCTCGTCTTTCGCGCAGAGGTCGGCGCACTGAGCAACGTCGCTTCCTACGCTCTCTGGAAGGACACGAATGGCGATGGCACTGTCGATGCAAGGGTGAATGCAAATATCGATGTCACGAGCACGCTTCTCACGTCAACACTCGTTGCTGACGCAGGTTCTTTCATTAGTCCCAATGCGACTGTTACGTACGAAGTGCGCGCCGATGTCCCATCTCCATTGGCCGGCAATGCTGTGAAGCTTGCATTCGCTGTGTCGCAGAATCAGTACGTCGCCGCAAAACTTGAGAGCGCATCATTCCCGCTCGTCGGAATTCAGACGGATACCAATTGTCCGCAGTCATCGTGCGGCATCAAAGTTGTCCAGAAACCTGCGACACTCTGGACACTTCTCGACCATGCGGTCGTGTGTGGCGACGGTGCCATCGACGGCTCCGAAGTCTGTGATGACGACAATACGACCAGTGACGACGGCTGTTCCGCTGCTTGCGCCATCGAATCAGGTTACTCGTGCAGCGGCGCACCCAGTGTCTGTACGCCTCAGAATGTCGGTGCTGCTTGCGGCAACGGTGCTATCGAAAGCGGTGAAACGTGTGACGATGGTGACACGAACAACGATGACGGATGCAACAGCGCCTGTACCGTCGAATCAAACTTCCGTTGTAGCGGAGTTCCCAGTGCGTGCGTCAGCTACCTGGACTTCGTGAAGGCTATCGCTGACGTGAACCACAATGGTGTCGTGAGCGATACCGAAGCTCTCCTTCTTACACTCGATGTCGTCGATGCTCCAGATCAGCCCTACGAAGATGTCAGTCGTTTTGACATCGATAACGACGGTGACGTCGATAACACTGATACGCTTGCCATCCTCACGCAGCTCGATGCACTAGCGCCGTAAGAATCGTTTCAGAGGCGTTTTGAATGTTCTTTCTTCTTCTGTCTCGCTGTCATGACCATCACATCGCGTGTCTCCATCGGGATTCTCGTCGTTGCATCGCTCGTCGCTGTGTACATGGGAAACTCTCTGCTTCGGGGCTCACTCGTCGGTGGTACAACGCTCGATGCCGCGTTGCGAATGCGCGCTGATGCAAACGGTGATGGCACGGTGTCTACAAGAGAACTGCGCACGGCGCTCGTCGATGTATTCCGCGGAGTGCTGCAGCAGCGTCCTGGGTACGACATCAATGGTGATGGCATCGTCAGTCGCTCTGATCTCACGAGTGCGAAGACTTCTTTCAAGCGCATCTTCACTTCTGAAAGTTGTGGTAACGGTATCAAAGAAGGTGCCGAGGAATGTGACTATGGCCCATCGAACGGTGTCGTGTGTGATTCGGTTCCCGGAGGAACATGTACCTCTTGCTCAGCGCAGTGTACGACGATGACGATTGGCGGAGGCTCGTACTGCGGTAACGGTATCACAGAATATCCTGAGGACTGCGACTATGGTGCAGCGAACGGTATCATGTGTTATCCGGTCGCAGGAGGAACGTGTACCTCTT
>CAZESZ010000024.1:3867-12772 GCA_964514855.1 uncultured Candidatus Peribacteria bacterium
GCTCGAAGGAATGTACACATGTGACATTTGGCGCAGGCTCGTACTGCGGCAACGGCATCCGCACTTCTTCCGAAGCATGCGATGACGGCAATACGGCGAGCGCCGATGGTTGCAACGCATCGTGCGGTATCGAATCCGGTTACACGTGCGAGGGCAGTCCAAGTATCTGCGTTCGCAAACAAGGTAATTCGTACTGCGGTAACGGTATCACAGAATATCCTGAGGACTGCGACTATGGTGAAGCGAACGGTATCATGTGTTATCCGGTCGCAGGAGGAACGTGTACCTCTTGCTCGAAGGAATGTACACATGTGACATTTGGCGCAGGCTCGTACTGCGGCAACGGTATCCAAGAGTATCCTGAGGACTGCGACTATGGTGCAGCGAACGGTGTCGTATGCGATTCTGTTGCCGGAGGAACGTGTACCTACTGTTCACAGGCATGTGCGCTCGTCACGCTCGGCGGGGACCCATACTGCGGCGGCGGCATGAATGGTTCTGCCCCATCCATGCTATGTCCACCATGAGGCCGCATCATCGGATCTTCTTTTCCCATGGAGCGTCGCACACTCATCTCTGGCAGCCTGCTCGCTACCGCACTCACAATCGGTTATGTCGGACAGTCTGCCCTTCGAGGATCGCTCCTCGACGATGCATCCATCGACATGGCGATGCACATGCGCGCCGATACGAACAGCGACGGCGTTCTCTCCGCCCGTGAGCTTCGCGTATCACTCGTCGACATCCTGCGCGGCGTACTCCTCAAGCGTGACGGCTACGATATCGATGGTGACGGCACAGTGAACCGTGCCGATCTCACCCATGCCAAACAGTCCCTGCGCCGACTCCTCACCGCTACCTGCGGCAACGGTACGAGGGAAGGATCTGAAACCTGTGACGACGGCGACACCGATGCCGGTGACGGTTGCAGTACTACCTGCAGAGTCGAATCCGGTTACTCCTGCAACACCGCCACTCCGAACGTTTGTACGACCGGTTCGGTCTGCGGCAACGGTACGAGGGAAGGATCTGAAACCTGTGACGACGGCGACACCGATGCCGGTGACGGCTGCTCGCCGGCGTGCCTCGTAGAGGACGGATATCTCTGCACCATCGCATCATCGGGTGATTGTAGGCCTGCAGCGTGCCTCGATGAACGAGACGGCGATAGTGATGGAGCCGCGGACCTCTTCCACATCAGCCGTAGCCAGGAATTCCCTGTTGCCATGCAATTTCTCGGAGAAAGCACCAAGCTCCGCCGAGCATATTTCTATGTTGAGAGGCCGCTAAAACCGCCTCTGCTGAAAATTTATTCCACTGAGGATGTTTCTTTGCTCTCGGAGCGAGAAGCGAGCGTGGCCGTCGGCTCTCTCCGGACGGACGAAGCGCGTTCTGTTCTCTACGGTATCGTACCGTCCGGAGCGGAAGACCGCTTCGTAAAGATGGATGCTGATGCGCAAGAACTTTCGTCCATAGGAATCCGAACCGGTCTCAAAGGATACCCACCTGGCAGCAGTATCCTCTTATCAGATGACAATCAGCATGCTGCAGTCTTTACCAGGGGATCGTTTTCCTCCTTCACGTCAATCACCAGGCCGAATGGCTCGGTTGTAGACACTCGTACTGTCTACGATTCCGTGAGCGTCCGCGTCGTGGATCTGAACACGTTTGCTGTGACATCAACGTTCATTCCTGATGTCCCAAGTATCTTAATGAGTCCGGTTGCCATGCGTGGCACGAAAGTCTGGTACCTCACAGTTCGTAATAAAGAGCTCTGGTCCGAGACGCCTCAGGAACGTGTGGTCTTGGGTGCGTATGATGCTGTCGACGGATCGCATACCGAAGCAGAACTCCCATATCAGGCACTCGGCGATGTGGATGGCACTGTCGTCGTCGGTGATACGGTGTTCTTCATGGCGAAGAAGCAGGATGGTCTTGAGGGTGGTCCCTATGCATGGAACTTCTCCGTGAATGATACCTACATCGTCGGTGCAAGTCTCGCCAACCTCAAGATCGTGGGAGAGCGAAGATTTGTTCCACCGCCACTTCGGAGAATTGCTTTGCGGGGAACGCTGAGCAATGGACATATCTGGGGGTGGTTATTCGATGCTAGCGGTTTCGCCTTTGTGACATTCAATCCTCACGCTTTATTGACGCGAACGACTGACCTGTCGATGCCTGACGGAATGTTCGGTGTTGGGGGCTCTATCTACGATGAGGGCGCCTTCATTGTCCATTCCCATCGTTACCAGTGGTCGGGCGGCAGTCTCTTCGAGCCATTTTCCTCGTCGTTCTATTACACTAACAAGTCTTCTCGTGTTGCCCGTCTCACGATTGAAGCGGATACCGAATGCCACAATCCCGAGGATCCTGAGTAATGAAGCAAGGGAAATAGATTCAGTTTCCTATTCCTCTTTGTGACGAATGCCAACACCGAGAATCATGTCACAAATCCCCATTGCACGAAGAGGGGCATACGTTCACCATCGAGAGTGATGTACCGTAGGGGAACACCAAGACGATCGGCTTCTCCCGGCCTCCGCCATGTCTGGCAAGCATCAGTGAATGTCAGGTTTTTTTGTGTGCCACTCGGTCGCCTGTTCGTATGCGTAGGCGGCGTTCAAAATCGTTGCTTCTCCCCACTGGGGTCCCATCAGCTGGAGCCCTATGGGAAGCCCTTCCGTGCTCAGGCCGCACGGTACAGACAGGCAGGGGATACCCGCCATGACCTGCGCTACCGTGAAGACGTCTTCCAAGTACATCGCCACAGGGTCATTGGAGTTTGCACCCACCGTGAACGCCGTGTGAGGCGAGACCGGCGAGAGGATGACATCCACCGTGTTGAATGCATCATCGAAATCTTTGCGGATGAGGGTGCGAACCTTCTGGGCCTTCAGGTAATACGCGTCGAAGTAACCCGCCGAGAGCGCATATGTCCCGATCATAATGCGACGCTTCACTTCGGTGCCGAAACCTTCACTGCGTGCACGACGGTAGTAATCCAGGAGGTCCTCGGGCTTCTTCACCGCTCGCCCCTCGGAGTCTTGACGCAGTGGGGTGTGTCCATAACGAATGCCGTCGTAGCGTGCCATGTTGGAGCTCACCTCACTCGGACAGAGCACGTAGTACGTCGCCACCGCATACTTGGTGTGCGGCAGGGAGATGTCGACGAGCTCGGCACCCATGCTCTCGTAGAGAGCCGCAGCATCCCGAACCGCCTTCTCGCAGTCAGGCCGGATACCCTCGATGAAGTATTCCTTCGGGAGTCCGATTCGGAGACCCTTCACGGTATTTTTGAGTTTGGAATAGGGCTCTATGGGTTTGTCCGATGTCGTTCCATCCATGACATCTTTGCCGGCAATCGCCTCGAGGACGATCGCAAGATCTTCGACACACTTGCACATCGGCCCGATGGTATCGAGCGAACTTGCCATACTCATGACGCCGTACCGACTCGTGCGTCCGTACGTTGTGCGCAGCCCTGCTATTCCACAAAAACTAGCGGGCTGCCGAATGGATCCGCCGGTGTCCGTACCAAGCGCGAAGATCGCCTCGTCCGCAGAGACAGCCGCCGCCGATCCGCCGGAACTTCCTCCGGCGACGCGAGAAATATCCCACGGATTTCTCGTCACTCCGTAACACGACGTTTCCGTGGAAGCACCCATCGTAAATTCGTCGGTATTTGTCTTTCCGAGAGAAATCGCACCGGCGTTTTTCAGTCGCTTCGTCGTCGTCGAATTGAATGGAGGAATGTAGTCTTTGTTCCGGAGCATCTGCGAGCATCCGGTCGTCGGAACACCGGCTTCGCAGAAGACATCTTTCGCCAAATACGGAATGCCTGAGAGAGGAGTTTCGAAGGTACCTTTTTTGTCCGCTCTTTTTGCGGCGTCGATCGCGTAGTCAAAATTTCTATGGACGATCGCGTTCAATTTTCCATCCACTTTTTCGATACGATCAATGCACGAACGCGTTAGTTCTTCGGACGAAATTTCTTTCGCTTTCAGCTTCTCGTGTGCCTGTGAAATGGTGAGGCCAGAGAGCATGATTTATCCGTGGGCGTGAGGGGCACTGATCTGATGATCGGTGATGGGAAGTGCGGAACAACCGAGCAAAGCGTCCGGGCTTGCTTCGCTCGGAACGATGATGTCATCACGCAGTGTGTTCGTGAGCCCCGTGACCTGCGCCGTGGGATCCACGGAGGACGTATCGACTTCATTGAGCAGCTCGATGTACGTCAAAATGGAGCTAAGTTCTTTTGTCATTGTGTCAATTTCCTCCGGCTTCAGCGTCAGGCGTGCGAGTTTAGCGATGTGCAGGACTTGGTCGTGGGTGAGGACAGACATGCAGGGAGGATAGAACAGAACAGGGCAAGCGGAAAGCGGGTCGTGAGTAGCGAGTAGAGCGAAATTTACTATCCGCTACCCGCTACTCGCTTCTTTAGCCGATCATCTGGAAGAACCCGCTATGATGTGTTCGTGAAACTCTTCCGACTCTCCGGCCGCAAAGTCTGCGAACGCGTAAAGCAGAAGGGTTTTCTCTGGAAAGGGAAACACGTGCAGGCGCGGATCCTCCATGGGCTTTCGCGCACGCTTCCAGAGACTGCGCCTGCGGGGTTATACATCGGAGTCTTAACGTCTGCGAAACTTCACAAATCGGCGGTGAAACGTAACCGCATGCGCCGACGCTGTCGCGAAGCGATCAGAATCACCATGAAAGGCGTTCCAGAAATGCGCGCCGTACAGTTGCTGCTCCTCCCCCGATCCTCTAGCCTGTCTGCGCCGTTTGATGAACTGCTCATCGACGCAGGACATCTCATCACTTCCCTCCAACAGCGTGGCTGACAAGAAATCCGCATTGTCCACTGTCGAATTCCTCATCACATTCGTCGTTCTCTTCTTCGTGACGCAGTACGCCATATCGTATTTCTTTCCGAAGAACCAGAACGAAAAACCGACCGTCGTCATAAGCATGCAGGCGTCAAAAATTTCCGAGGGAAATGATCCGATCATCATCGTCAAAAACCAGACTGATAGAGATCTTGTATTGCCGAAGCGCTGCCCCCAACCGCCGGTCGACATCGCGCTCATCGAGGGTGTGGGGGACACCGAAAAGAAGATTGATCTCATGGCGAATCAGTCTGTGCTTCCGTGCACCGACCTCCTGACGATTGCAGCCGGAACATCTGTGGAAGTGAACATGGCCAGCTGGAAGTACGCACTCTTCGAGAAGAACGGAACGTACGAAGCGAGTCTCGATCTTCCAGAAGCATTCGCCGCCGGCAATCCGGATGATCGCGCATCGGTACGTTTCACGATCGCACCGATCGGATTTTTCACGAAGCTCTTTCGGACATTCGTCACGAAGCCACTCTTCAATGCACTCGTCTTCATCGCATCGTGGGTGCCGGGGCACAACCTCGGTATCGCGATCATTCTCCTGACGATCTTGGTCAAGCTGATTCTTCTCGTGCCGAACCAGCATGCGTTGGAGGGTCAGAAAAAACTTCAGCAGATGCAGCCGCGCATGGATGAGATCAAGAGGAAATATCCGAATGAACCGATGCGCGTGCAGGAGGAAACCATGAAGTTGTGGAAGGAAATGAAGATCAACCCCCTGCAGTCATGTCTGCCGACGTTGCTACAGCTCCCGATTCTCATCGGCCTATTCTTCGTCGTGAAGTCTGGCGTCAGTATCGAAACCAGTCGTCACATGCTCTACTCTTTCTACCTAGATTTGCCGCCGCAGTTTTTGGGTCACGCATTCCTCGGGTTCGATCTCTTCAAACCGAGCATCTTCATCATGCCGCCGCTCCTGGTCATTCTGCAGTTCATCCAGATGAAGATGATGTTGGCGAAGCAGAAGAAGAAACAGACCGAAATCGTCGTGAAGCCCCAGGGCAAGAAATCCTGGATCCCGGAGATGGATCAGCAGACCATGATGATGTACATCATGCCGCTCATGATCGGATTCTTCGCATTCAAGTTTCCGGTTGCCGTCTCTCTGTACTGGGCGGTCTCGACACTCTTTGGCATCGCGCAGCAGTTCTATGTAATGAAGGAGAAGAAGCCGCTGACGTACTAAAAAGCGAGTAGCGTGTAGAAGGTAGCGGATAGAAAAAAAGTAACGCAAACTACCCGCTATTCTGGTACAATAGTGGCCAACTCTTCCCTCTGACGCATGCTCTCCTTCTCCGACATTACGTCCGCTCTCGGCGACCAAGCTGAATATCTTCTCAGATTCTCCTCGCCGAAGATCAACAAAGAGAGGCTGCATCAGCCGCGTGAAAGCTTTATCAAGGATATTTTCTCGCAGTCGGATCGCAGCAAAGAAGTGCAGAAAAATCTGCAGCAGATGATGGATACCGGCAATCTCGCCGGCAGCGGATACCTCTCCATTCTTCCGGTCGATCAGGGCATCGAGCATTCCGCTGGCGCAAGCTTTGCCAAGAATCCAGACTACTTCGATCCGGAGAACATCGTGAAGCTCGCCATCGACGGTGGATGTAACGCAGTCGCGTCGACGTTCGGCGTGCTCGGCATGATGAGTAAGAAATACGCCGACAAAATCCCCTTCATCGTGAAGATGAATCACAACCAGCTCATGACGTATCCAAACAAATTTGATCAGATCATGTTCGGTTCCGCCGCTGAGGCTAAGAATATGGGTGCTCTGGGTGTCGGGGCCACGATCTACTTTGGTTCGCCCGAATCCGGCCGCCAGATTGTCGAAGTCGCGAAAGCATTTGAAGAAGCGCACAAGCTCGGCATGTTCACGGTGCTGTGGTGCTATCTGCGTAATAGCTCGTTCAAGATCGATGGCAAAGATTATCATGCTGCTTCAGACCTCACCGCACAGGCCAATCACCTCGGCGTCACGATCCAGGCCGATATCATCAAGCAGAAATTACCCACCAACAATGGGGGATTCAAGGCGCTGAATTCGGGCAACAGTTCGTACGGCAAGCTCGATGAGCGCATGTACACCGAGCTGAATTCCGAACATCCGATCGATCTCTGCCGATACCAGGTTGCCAACTGTTACATGGGCCGCATCGGGCTCATCAACTCTGGCGGTGAGTCCGGAAAGAATGATCTCGCTGCTGCAGTCGCCACTGCTGTCATCAATAAGCGAGCCGGCGGTATGGGTCTCATTTCTGGGAGAAAGGCTTTCCAGAAGCCCAAGAAAGAAGGAATCGAGATCCTGAACGCCATACAGTCGGTGTATTTGTGTACGGAGGTAACGGTCGCGTAGCGGATGTAGAATATCGAATATTGAATGTCGAATGTCGTATAACTCGATATATGATGGTAGTGATTCAATATTCTATATTCAACATTCGATATTCGAGGTTCCCATGTCTCTCCGTCTCTACAACACCTTCAGCAAGAGCGAGCAGGAATTTGTCCCTCTTCGGCAGGGAAAGGTGACGATGTACACCTGTGGCCCCACAGTGTACGGACGCCCGCACATCGGCAACTACTCGTCGTTCCTCATGGCTGATCTCCTGCGCCGATGGCTCGAGATTTCCGGATATGCAGTCACGCACGTGAAGAACATTACCGACGTTGGGCATCTCGTCGCTGATGCTGACGAAGGGGACGATAAGGTTCAGCGGGAGGCCGATAAAGAGAAAGTCGATCCGCTCACGATCGCAAGAAAATATACTGCGATGTATCTCGAGGATGAAACGGCGCTCAATATGAGAGAGCCTGAGCATCGTCCACGTGCGACGGAGTACGTGAAGCAGATGATCGAGATGACGAAAATTCTCGTGGAGAAGGGGAATGCGTACGAGACCGACGATGGCGTGTATTTTGCTGTGGAAACTTTTCCAGCGTACGGAAAATTGTCCGGTAATACCCTTGAGAAGCTTACTGCTGGAGCCAGAATATCCGTTGATGAAGCCAAGAAACATCCCTCCGATTTTGCGCTCTGGAAAAAGTGCGTCGGAAGGAATGCGCATCACGTTTTACGGTGGCCGTCTCCGTGGGGTGACGGATTTCCGGGCTGGCACATTGAGTGCAGTGCGATGAGTTCCGCGTTGCTCGGACCGGAGATCGATATTCACACCGGTGGGGAAGATAACATTTTCCCGCACCACGAATGCGAGATCGCGCAGAGCGAATGTTCAGCTGGGAAACATCCGTTTGTGAGAACGTGGATTCACAAGCGTCGCATTGATCTTGCTGGCGTGAAAATGTCAAAGAGCCTTGGCAATGTGCTCACGATTCCTGACATCGTTGCGAAGGGCTTTTCGGGACTCGATCTGCGGTACTACTTCCTGTCCGTACACTACCGCACAAATCTAAAGTTCTCGTTCGATGGACTGGAGAGCGCTCGTAAAGTTCGTCTCAAAGTTGTTGAGTGGATGGAGACAGTCAGTGCCGATGTTACTCAAGCGATTCCCCATCCGAGTGGTGAAACGGATGTGATGATCACCGAAGCGGACGATCAATTCAACAAAGCGATGAATGCGGATCTCAATACGCCCGGCGCACTCGCATCAGTCTTCACGCTCATGAATCATTACTACAGTTTGCGTACTCAGAAGACACCTCTCTATAAGGAGGACATGCGCGCGCTCCAGGCATTCATCGACATCGTGCAGAAAACATTTGGTTGCTTCGAGTCCGTTTCTGCCGAGATTCCTGCGGAGATCCTCGCCCTTGTCTCTGCGCGCGAGAAGGCGAGGGCACAGAAGAATTTCAATGAATCAGATCGTCTACGTGATGATTTGCAAAAGCTTGGATGGGAGGTCAGAGATACGGAGGGGAAACAGATCGTGAAGAAGTTGTAGGTAAAAGCTGTGTGATGATTTCATTGGTTTTTTTTGAGCATTTTTTTTGTGCTTACGATCCCCACTCCCTTCCCCTCCCCCGGCGGGGGAGGGGTGACGAGCGGAGCG
>CAZESZ010000025.1:0-12629 GCA_964514855.1 uncultured Candidatus Peribacteria bacterium
AATCCTTGAAGGTCGGGGAGGACGGTCTATCCGTTTTTCTCTCCATTTCTTATGTTGAAAGAATATTCTTTGATGCTCGGTGATGAGCCGATGATCATCAAAACCGGACAATTGGCGACCCAAGCCAACTCGTCCGTCATCTGTCAGATGGGCGACACCGTGACGCTCGGCAACTGCACCGTATCCTCAAAGGCGCGCGCTGGTGTGGATTTCTTGCCTCTGCAGGTCGTGTATCAGGAAAAATATTACGCAGGAGGCAAGATCGCAGGATCACGCTTCCGTAAGCGCGAAGGTCGTCCCGGTGATGACTACGTTCTCCTCGCACGCGTCATCGACCGCGGTCTTCGGCCGATGTTTCCGAAGTATCTCAGGAAGGACATCCAGGTTTTCGCGACAGTCCTCTCGTACGACTTCGAGAACAACCACGACGTCGTGTCGGCCAATGCCGCAAACCTGGCCTGCTCGCTGTCCGATTGTCCATTCGATGGACCGCTCGGTACGGTGAAAGTCGGCCTCATCGGCGGCGAGCTCGTCCTCAACCCATCGGTGGAAGCCGAGAAGAAGAGTGAGCTCAGCATGTTCGTCACCGCGTCCCTCGAGCGCATCGTCATGATCGAAGCCGGCGCAAAGGAAGTTCCCGAAGAGGAGATCCTCCGGGCCATCGAGTTTGGCAAGAAGTGGGCACAGAAGGTTGCGAAGTTCTTCGATGACATTCAGAAGGAGATTGGGAAGCCGAAGATCGAGATCGATCAGCCGTTCCACATGCATGTGGAGGATTACGCGTACCTCGAGTCGTGGGCAAAGCCGACGATTACGAAGGCGATCAAGGATGATCTCACCAAGAAGGAACGTCGTACGATTTTCAACGACTTCATGGACAAGGCCGAGGCAAAGCTCAAGGAGAAGCATGCCGCAAAGCCGCCCGTGAACGAACTAGAGGAGAAGTACCTCGCAGACGCGTGTGCACATGCGGCGTCGACGCTCGACAAGATCATCAAAGCCGAAATGCGTCGCCTCGTCCTCGAGGAAGGCATTCGTATGAGCGGTCGCAAAGTCGACGAGATCCGTCCACTCTCTGCCATCGTCGATATTCTGCCGAAGCGCGTCCATGGTTCCGCACTCTTCCAGCGCGGAGAGACCCAGGGTCTCACGACGACGACGCTCGGATCACCGGGCAGCAAGCAGATCGTGGAAGGCATGGAAGGCGAACATGAGCTCCGGTACATGCACCACTACAACTTTCCACCCTTCTCTGTCGGTGAAACCAGTAACCGTCTCTTCGTCGGTAACCGTGAGATCGGTCATGGAAATTTGGCGCAGCGCGCACTGGAGCCGGTACTCCCGCCGGTCGAGACTTTCCCGTACACCATCCGCACTGTCACCGAGATCCTTGAGTCGAACGGTTCTTCCTCTATGGCGGCAACCTGCGGCTCGACTCTCGCACTCATGGCCGCTGGTGTGCCGATTACGGCTCCTGTTGCCGGCATCGCGCTTGGACTCATCTCCGATGAAGCCAAGGGCAAGTACATCATTCTGTCCGATCTCCAAGATGAGGAAGACTTCGGCGGCGACATGGACTTCAAGCTCGGCGGCACCGCAAAGGGCATTACGGCCATCCAGATGGATATCAAGATCAAAGGTCTTCCAGATTCCGTCTTCAAGGAAGCAATCGAACGCTCCAGGACCGGCCGCGCACACATCATGAAAGTCATGCTTGCGGCCATCAAGGAACCCCGCAAGGAGCTCTCGCCCTTTGCGCCGCGCATCGAGACGATCACGATCAACTCCGAAGACATCCGTCTCGTCATCGGCAAGGGCGGCGAAACGATTCAGAAGATCACGAAGGAACTCGGCGTCGAGATCGACATCGAGGACTCCGGCATCGTCTTCGTCACCGCCCCGAACGGCGAGGTCATGGCGAAGGCTCGCGAGTGGATCCTCGGAATCGTCGAGAAGCCGGAAGTTGGCAAAGTGTACTCTGCGACGGTCGTGCGCATCATCGACGGCGTCGGTGCCATCGTGGAATTCGCGCGCGGCAAGGACGGCATGGTGCACATTTCGGAACTCGCCTGGAAGCGTACCGAGAAAGTGGAGGACGTCGTGAACGTCGGCGACAAGATCCAGGTCAAGTGCGTGGAATTCGATGCGCAGGAAGGCAAGACACGCCTCTCTCTGAAGCAGATGACGCCTCCGCCCGCCGGCTGGATCGCTCCACCGCCACGTCCGAGCTTCGGAGGACCGCGCAGGGGACCGCCACGACGGTAGTCACAAGTCATAAGTCACAAATAGAGACGTGCGATGTGCGCGTCTCTATTTTTTTGGCTCCGATTTCGTCTCCGGAGCTTTTGCTTCTGCAGGCTTGGCTTCGGTTTTCGTCTCGGTTGGCTTCGGATCAGCTACTTTTGGCTCTGATGTTTCTTTCGATTTTGTTATGACAGATTTCGAACTGTCAGTCTTGTAAAATCCACTGCCTTTAAAATGCACCATCGGCGCACGGAGAAGCTTCCTGACTGCCGTCGATTTTTTGCAGGTTGGGCACGAGGGGATGTCGATGGTTCCCATCGGCAGAGACTCAGAAAATTCTGCTCTGCAGGTGTCACAGTGAAAATCGTACTTCGGCATAGCATGATTCTAGCCGCAAAACTCCCTGAAGCTATTGTTTCTGATGTCTTCGATCACGCTGCAATATTCTCTCCGCCACCGAGTTTCTGGACTCCATCCGTCACGAGCGACGTCGTGGCGTTCATGATTCGCATGCCGCTTGAGATCACCGTACCAATCGGGTGCTTGATCGCTTCTTTGCTGAATACTCCTGCGAATAACTGGCGTACGTCGCGTTGCGTGCGTGGCAAAAGGTCGCCGTCACGAAGCGCTTCGGGTGGTTTCGGATTCGCAAGCGTATCGACACTACGGTCGACGATCGTCGTGAGGCCCACTCCGAGCTTTCCAACAGTATTGACCGCGCTCGTTGCCAGTCTACCGCCAATGCTTGTGCCGGGTTCTACAATCTGGAAACCTTTTGTCTCTTCCCACCACTGTTTCATGTATGGCTGACGCTCAGAGATGAGACGATGTTCTTTTGCCGACGATGTGTCCATGTTTTTCATAAGAATCTGCAGTATACAATAGATGGGCCGATTTCGGCAGAAAATCCTGAGTTTTTTCGCTACACTTCGTTCGTGCTCGAGAAAGCGTATAGTCCACAGGCCGTAGAAGATCGGATTTATCAGATGTGGGAGAAGAGTGGTGCCTTCAAGCCAGAATCGTGTGATCCCGCTGGCGAACCATTCACGATCAGCATGCCGCCGCCGAATGCGACCGGGCAGCTGCATCTCGGTCACGCGGTCATGCTCGCGCTGCAGGACATCTTCATTCGCTTCGCACGCATGCAGGGCAAGCGCGCGCTCTGGGTGCCCGGGACGGATCACGCGGCGATTGCCACGGAGAACGTCGTCATCAAGCAGCTCAAGGACGGCGGCATGAAGGATCCGCGCAAGGAACTCGGCCGCGAGAAGCTCGTGCAGAACATCGCCGCATTCGTGGAGCAGAGCAAGAACACGATCCGCGGGCAGGTGCGCAAGATGGGCTCAAGCTGCGATTGGTCCCGCGAGCGCTACACGTTCGAACCTGCGCTCAACCGTTGCGTCAACGAGGTGTTCTGTCAGATGAAGAACGACGGACTGATCTACCGGGGCCACAGGATCGTGAACTGGGATCCCAAGCTCCAGACGACGGTGTCGGACGATGAAGTGGTCTACAAGGAGGAGAAAGGCGCCTTCTACACGTTCCAGTACGGACCGTTCCAGATCGCGACCGCGCGTCCCGAGACGAAGTTCGGCGACAAGTACGTCGTCATGCACCCGAAGGACAAGCGTTACTCGAAATACAAGCACGGCGAGACATTCGAGGCCGAGTGGATCAACGGCCCAGTGCGCGCGACGGTGATCAAAGACGACTGCATCGACATGGAATTTGGTACCGGCGTCATGACCATCACGCCGTGGCACGACAAGATCGACTTCGAGATCGCGGAGCGCCACGGACTTGAGAAAGAACAGATCATCGGCTTTGATGGTCGTCTTCTCGAGATCGCTGGCGAGTTCAAGGGGATGAAAATCGAGGAAGCCCGTCCGCTCATCGTCGAAAAATTGAAGAACAAAGACTTGCTCGTGAAGACGGATGAGAACTATGTGCACAACAAGGCAGTTTCACAGCGCGGCGGGGGAGCGATCGAGCCGCAGATCAAGCTGCAGTGGTTCATTGATGTGGATAAAGAGGTTGTTCCGTGGGGCGGTAAGGGGGGTAAGAAGGGGAAGGAATTGATGAGCCTGAAGCAGATCATGCATTCGGTCGTTCATCATGGGGACCTTACGATCATTCCCGATCGGTTTACGAAGACGTACTTCCACTGGATCGATAATCTTCGTGACTGGTGCATCTCGCGCCAGATCTGGTGGGGACATCGTGTTCCGGTGTGGTACAAGGGCGACGAAACGTACTGCGGAGCCGAACCTCCGAAGGGAAACGAGTGGGAACAGGACCCCGATACGCTCGACACGTGGTTCTCAGCAGGTCAGTGGACATGGGCGACGCTTGTCGATCCAAAACTCACCGACGATTTCAGTCTGTCGATCAAGGACATGCTTAAACGTAGTCCTGATTTCCAGACGTTTCATCCGACATCTGTCATGGAAACGGGTTACGACATTCTCTTCTTCTGGGTCGCGCGTATGATCCTCATGACGACGTACGCCACTGGGCAGATTCCATTTAAAAAAGTATATCTTCACGGTCTCATTCGCACGCGCGACGGCGCGAAGATGAGCAAATCGCATCCGGAAACGATGATCGATCCGCTCGATATGATCAGCAAGTACGGCGCGGACGCGCTTCGGCTCAGTATGATCGTCGGGCAGAGCCCGGGCGCTGATTCTCGGCTCTACGAAGAGAAAATCGCAGGGTACCGGAATTTCATCAATAAGCTCTGGAACGCCTCGCGTTTCGTGCTCATGCAGTGTGAGCAAGCCGGGATCGATCCAACATCGATCGAAAAACTACCCGAGGCATCCGGATTATCACTGGCTGACCGCGCGATTCTTCATGCGTCGGAGGTACTTCTCGAGGATGTGACGAGAGGACTCGAAGCCTATGCTTTGAGCGAGGCAGGAGAGAAATTGTATAGTTTCACGTGGGATACATTCTGCGATTGGTATTTGGAACTCTCGAAGGGCAGTTCGAATCACGCCGTTCTCGTGCACGTTCTGCGTCGCTTGCTCATACTTCTGCATCCGTACTGTCCGTTTATTACCGAAGAACTTTGGTCTCAGGTAAAGCCGGTGCAAGACGGTGTGCTGATCGCCAAAACATGGCCAAAAGCGAAGCCCGAGCGCCAAGATCCGAAGGCGTACGCCGAATTTCAGATCCTCATCGATGTCATCACCGCTATTCGGAAACTTCGTACCGATCAGAACGTCGAGCCTGCCAAGAAAATCACGGTTGTCATCCACAGCAAGAAGCATGCGAAGTTACTGGAGTCTCAGCGGGAGCACCTGCTCCGGATGGGCAACATCGAGAGCTTGATCATTGATGCCAAGCCAGCACAGCACCAAAACGCTGCGAGTGCGTTCCTTGGAGACATCGAGGTGCATTTGTCGCTGGAAGGTCTCTTCGATCCAGCTAAGCTGAAAGCGAGCCTCGAGAAAGAGCAGGCCGAGCTCCTGCAGTACGTGCAACTTCTGGGTGGCAAGCTTCAGAACAAGAACTTCGTCGACCGCGCACCGAAAGAATTGGTCGATGCAGAGAAAGCAAAGCTTGCGGAGGCCGAAGAGAAGCTGAAGAAAGTATGTGAGCGGCTAAAGCAGCTCTAGCCAGCATTGGCGATCGGCAGATTCAGCTCTTTCACGGTGCCCGAATTCACCGAAAGTGCCGAGGCATGCGTCAGACTGTCTCGGCCATACGTGCCGTGCAATGTATCTATGGCTTTCTGCAGACGTTCACCTGCGACTGCTTTCTCTGGATCCTCGAACAGTGACTGCTGCGGTGCGTCTGTAGACTTGAATCCTGAGAGAGCGAGACCTACTTGGTTGAACAGAGAACCGTGCCATGTGAGCTGCGACAGTGCCGAGAGCGCGGGCCCGAGAAGCTGCTCAACGGTCGTACACACGCGGTCGAGGCGGCGGTTGGCGCTGCGATACGCAAAATCTGGCGTGCGGATCCAGACTGAGAAGTCTGTCGCGCCCAGATTCTCGCGCCGCATCTTCAGCGTGCAGTACTCGAGGTGCTTCAGGAGGTGCGCTTTCAAGAGTTTCGAGTCGGTCGTTCTCGGAAACGTGCGGCATCGTGAAATGGACTTGGGTGGACGAGTATCTTCGGTCACCGGGAACACTCGTTCACCCAAGAGTTCGCGTTGCATCTCGAGGCCAGGTCGGCCGCAGATGCGGATGATCTCTGGTGTGGGTGCGGTTACTATGTCCCAGGCCGTTGCCCAGCCACGAGCATCCGTTTTGACTCCGCGCTGCCGTCCGATTCCGGGGATCGATGCCGCTGGCCTATCGTGCAGGAACTTTCTGATCTCCTCGGCGCTCGAGAGCGCTGTCACACCTGCTGGCTTGCGGTACTCGCCAGCCATTTTGGCGAGAAGTTTGCTTGGCGCGATGCCGATGGAAACGGAGAGTGCGGTCGTTTGCAGGATCTCTCTCTGCATTTCTTTCCCCCAGGAAGTCGCGTCTTTGGGCGTACCACCGACAAGCGCATTCAGATCAACGTACCATTCATCGATAGATGCTTTCTCGAGGATGGGTGAGTGGTTCCTGAGGACGGATTCGATCTGTTCTGAGGCAATGCCGGTTTCCCGAAAATCTGCTGCCATTGCCATAGCCTCTGGACACAGCATTTTCGCTTCCGAGAGTCGCATGCCGGTCTTGACGCCCTTTGCCTTTGCTTCGTACGTTGCAGCGATGACACAGCCACCACCCATGCCGACTGCGAGCAGCGGCTTGCCTCTCAATGCAGGATGAGTGCGGATGATGACCGAAGCGAAGAACGAATCGGCATCGATGTGGGCAATGGAAGAGGGCATGACGAATATGGAATATCGAATGTTGAATATCGTTCGATTAGAGTTTTGATAATCCTCGTGTCAATCCTTGAATTAATTTGCTGGTTCTCACAGACTGGTCGGCTATTATCTTAAAATCTTTGGAGGAAATGTATGAAACATCCTTTGCAATCAGTAATTGATTCTGTATTTCAGTCAGTGAAGCCATGCTTGTAGTAAAAAATTGCCGTTTTTCCTTTGTTGATCGCCTGCGAAAGCCTTCGGCTATGTTTGAAGTAATTGAAACTGCGGCACGTCTCATTTGAGATATGAGACCGAAGTTTTCCTGTTGTGGAAATTGCTCAGTGCATTTGTAGATCTGCAGAACGAGAAGATGTGCCTGTTGCCAAGCATGTAACTGAGTAAAGGATTGAATGTGATGGCCTGTGAGAGGTGATTCAGCGGTTAAAGTCATACGATATTCGGCATTCCACATTCGATATTCCCTTTTTACACTGTCATTTTCCGCATCAATCCCACGACGACTCCTGCAACTTTCAGCTCTTCGAGCGCATGGAGATCCGGATAGTCGGGATTTTCGGCTTGGAGATAGAATTTTCCCTTATCTTTCCTGAGGCGTTTCAACGTAAATTCTCCATCGAGCACACCGACGACGATGTCATTGAGCTTCGGATGCTTACTCCGGTCGACGACGACGAGATCACCTTCGTGGATGAGCGCGCCGATCATACTGTCACCTTTGACCCGTAAAAGGAAAGTGGAGCTGCGGTCTTTTACGAGATAATTTTCGATCGTAATTTGCTCTTCGGCGTGCTCTTCCACTGGTGCTGCGAACCCTGCAGCGATTGGACCGAAGAGCGGAAGGACCATCGCGCTCGGCGCATCGTCACTTGGCATATTGATGATCTTGATGCGGCCCTTGGGATCTTTCTCGATCTGTTTTTCAGCCACCAGCGTATTGATCACTTTCGCGATCGAGTTCTTGCTGCGCACGCCGAAGGCCACGGCAAGATCGGCTAGGGACGGCGAGTAACCTCGTTTGCTCTGGAATTCTCCGATGTAATTGAGAACGGTTCTCTGGTGGGGCGTGAGTGGCATAAGGTATGAGGAACGGACGTCCACCATCATAGGTGTACGGTTGTTCACCGTCAAGAAAAAAGTGAAAAGTGAAGAGTGAAAAGTGAAAAACATCGTGTAATCATCTTCAGATCTTTTTCGTATTTTTCACTTTTCACTTTTAGTTTTTCGTTTCTCTAGCCGATGGTGTCCAAGTCTTTTTCTTTCGTCAATTCCATGTACATGATGGTCCAGACTGCTTGCTTGAAGACGTGCATGTACATGAAGAAATATGCAGCGATGAGGACGAGAATGAGCGCGATGGCTCCAGAGATCGCAGCGCTCAGGATGGGAGTGAAAATGTACGTGAGCACGATCCCAAGTCCGATAGCAAGACCCGGAATGAGAACCAGAATTGCAGTGTTAACGGCGATTCGGAGAGAAATAATGAGAAGCAGCAGGATCAGAAAAATGATGTGTCCCGGATAGCTGAACGTGAGCTTCAAGCTGTGGCCGATGGATGCGAAGATGCTTGCTTTCTTTATGACGATTGCAGGTTCGGCAAAGCTCGCGAGGAAACTCATGGTGCTAGAAAAAAGCCACAGAAATGTTGCGATCGTGATCATGAAACCAGTCATGCCACCGCCGTATCGTAGGAGGAGTGAAACTGTTGTAATGAGGATATTCACGCCACTGAAGACGAAGATCTGATGGACTGCGAAGATCGGAAAGAAGTTGTACATGCCGAGGATGAAACCTCCGTGCACACGTTCTTTATTATGGGATTTGGCAGTGAGTCCGATGATCGCGCCATCGCAGAACATCGGAACAAAGAGTTCTGATATCACGAGCAGAATGAAGGCGATGACGATCGTCCAAAAAATCGGGAGCGGTGCATTGGCATACAGCCATGCCACATCGTCGAAGAGTCCGACGGTTTTCCCGGATATGTAGGCAGCGAGAAAGTAGATCTGGTAGCCGACGAGCTTGATATCGAGCAGTAAGCGCAGTGCGCTTCCAATGAATCCCCATCGTTTGAGCGAAGGCTCCGTGGTGGTCACGGTCCAAGCTTGCGCGATGATCTCGCGGGGGGTGAGCATCGGGTGCAGACTCTCTAGAGGAGTTCTTGCAATGGAGTGTACTGGAAGTCCTTTCCGAGCACGATGACGATGTCGGCCGCGTCTTTCTCAAACGGCGCCGCATCCGGGGCTTCCACTACTTCCATGTTCAGGATTTTTGCGAGAAATGCGGCTGTGATGCTTGCGCGGTCCAGTCGATCCTCCATCTGATCCTTACCGGCATATAGCGCCGGATTGATAGCGATGAACGATGTCTCGAAGACCGGGCTACCTTTTGGGCCATAGTTTCTCGTATTCAGAATATTGAGTCCGTAGCGGAAGAGTTCACCGCCAAGTTTGCGCGCAAGGCCTTCTTTGCCTCCGCCGTTCAAGACGGACACCGTTGGAGGACTCAGGAACAGTTCGCGATGGACGAAGAGTAGGCTCGAGAATTTTTGGATCTGTTTCCAGGTCACCGGAAATTCCGGTGACGATACTGGAAGCAAAACAGCGGCACCGTCGAATTGCTCCCGAGGAGGGGAGTACAAGAATCCACCCTGTTCGATGGCGCTACCGTACAGTCCATTTTGGTCCGAGAGCTGCATTGAGATGATGTTCTGCATATCGATCGCTTTGCCCATGCTGGCGAGACTCAGCAGTTCGCGCGTCGTGAAGGTGCTCTCAATATTCTTCGACATAATACTGAGAAGCTCCGTCATCTTCCTCACATTTTTGACGAGTCCACCTTCCTTCATCTTCTTTGCTGCCGCGGCGATGATCTGCTGTTGGCGGCCTGAGCGTGAGAAGTCGCTTGTCGAGTGGCGGGAGCGGGCGTACTTCAGTGCGGTTGCGCCATCGAGATGCTGCGGTCCTTGGGCAATCTGAAACGTCTGGTAGGTGTAGTTCGGTCCCGGATACTCCGTGTCCACGAGGTCACTCGGAACGTCGACATCGATGCCGCCAATGGCGTCGATCGCTTCCTCGAAGCCCGAAAAGTTCACCTTCACCGCGCCATGGATCGGCAGGCCGATGAGCGTTCCGATCTCGGTGGAAAGCTGTCGCAGTGACTCTGCAGAGGCCTCGGACTTGGTCGTGCCTTTGCGCTCGAGAGAGATTTTGTAATTGCGATACAGGCTGTTGATGCGGTCCTTACCCATTTTTTCGGTCGAGAGTACGTACGTATCGCGTGGAATACTGAGCAGTACAGCGCTCTTCGTGTGCTTCGCGTCGAAGCTTGCGATCATGATCGTATCCGTCAAGTCGATGCCGTCATGATTGTTATCGCCTTCACCGAGAAGTACGACGTTTGTGAATCCGTTCTCATCGATTGGCAATGCGGTTCCGGCGATACCCGCCATTCCAGATGTGAATGAGGTGAGTCGGAGCATCACGTTCAGCATTCCGATGAGCAGGAGGAGCACCAGTAGCGCCGAGAGGAGGATTGTCACGGTGCGCTTCAGCGTGCGTTCGCGCTTCGTTTTGATAGTGTCTTCTTCTTTGGCGTGCTGGAAATGTTTATACAATTGTGCGCCGCCGCGAAGGAGCGGCAGCGCGAGTGCTGCATAACGCCGAAGTTCGCTCGGCTTTTTTTCTTCGCGGACGCGTCGGGACGTGAAGGACATCGGAGGGAATTCTACTGATCTTTTCGTGAACAGTCATCTCGTCTCAGGTGTAGTACGTCACAGACTGTGCCAATGATCGTCGCTCGTGGTCATTAGGCGCCTTTTTCTGGGCTTCCTCGACGTATCCAAGCATCATGCCGCCGATCACGACGTGATGATCCGGAAGCTTCAGAAGATCGTGAGCCGGACCATGGTGCAGTGATACCCAGCAGCTTCCGATGCCGAGCGCAGTGGCCGCTATCATCATGGAGTGCATCGCAACCGCGCAGGAGTACTCCATTTCACGCGGATTCCAGATCGTCGCTTTCTGCGATCCTTTTGCTGATTTGTCGCAACTGATCATGATGAATGTGGCGGATCCGACCACGAAATTTCCATAGCATGAGTATTGCATCATCTGTGCCTTCACGGTCGGATTCTCGAGAATATGAAAGTGCCATGGCTGCGTGTTATCCACGCTTGGAGACAGCGTCGCCGCTGCGAGAATTTTTTCTATCACCTCTTTTTCGATAGGTTTTTTCCCGAAGTATCGGTCACTGTGGCGATTCTTCAGCAGTTCGAGCAGGGTTTCGTAGCCCATAGAGAGGCGGGGGGGATGGCCCAAGAATACTCCCGGATATTTTTTTATGCACGAAAAAGGCCCCACGCGGGGCCTTCATCATACCTGTCGTGCTTAGGCTGCTGCCTTGTCTGCTTTGAAGCAGTCGAGACAGAGAACCGGACGGCCGCCCTCGGATTCGGGGCGCGGCTTGAACGGTACCTCGCAGGCGTTACCGCACTTTGCACATGTGGCGGGGAACATCTGGCGAGTCTGCATGCGCTCGTTCTTGCGCTTGTTGCGACAGTCCTTGCAGCGGAGAGGAGCGGCAAGGCCACGCTCTGCGTAGAAGGCCTGCTCTCCCTCGGAGAAGGCGAACGGTGCGCCGCAGTCGCGGCACGTTAGCTGTTGATCAGCCATACGAATAAAGAAAAAGGAAGTAAACTGCAACCTTCCTTGTTTTCTCGTGCGTATTCGGGTGTCCGATCGACGGTTGACGAAGGCGTTTGCAGAACGACTATACCTCGAATGAGTAGTGTTAGTCAATGATTGTGGCCGTGCGCAAGCTAGCTCATGAGCTGTATACCGATGAGCGTGATACATGCACCGAAGACAATGCCTCCGATGACCTCTCGCAGTGAGTGCCCGAGACGTTCCGATAGATGTTCCCAGGTCTGGAGCCGGTTCAGGATCCTGGCTTGTTCCCCAATTGCCCGTCTCGAGCTCATGGCGTCGTACCACACGATACATGCGAAGACGAATGCGATCGCAAACGCGATGGAATCCATACCTGCTTTCACCGCGACGATGATGAGAAGTGATGTCACGAGTGCACTGTGGCTACTCGGCATGCCGCCGGGACGGAAGAGTCCATCGTGCCAGGTGCCGCGCTGTAGGCCTTCCCGGATTACCTTCACTGCCTCGGACAGAAGTCCGACGATGAGCGGAATGATGAAGATGTACGTGCGGAGGAACTCGTGCATAGAAGGTGAGGTACGTGAGGTAGGCGTGGTAGGTAAGGCAGGTTTATAGGTATGGTAGGGCAATTATTTGCTTACATCAAAAAGTAGGTGCCTTGCGACACCTACGTAACATACCAAACTTACCTCGCCTTATTTGAGGTTCACTTTGCCTCCAGCGGCTTCGATCTTCTTCTTGATGTCATCGGCTTCGGCCTTTGCAACACCTTTCTTGATGACGGCTGGCGTCTTGTCGACGAGGTCTTTCGCCTCACCGAGACCGAGCTGCGTGAGCTCACGAACAACCTTGATGATGGCGATCTTCTGAGCGCCTGCATC
>CAZESZ010000026.1:0-12262 GCA_964514855.1 uncultured Candidatus Peribacteria bacterium
ATCTGGAGCCGTAGCTCAGCTGGTTAGAGCGCTTCCCTGTCACGGAAGAGGTCGCGGGTTCGAGTCCCGTTGGCTCCGCCATACTCACAACAACATCAATCCTCACTACTTCAAAAACAACCTCGGAAACCCTGACTGAGTGATTTACTAAGACCATCTAAAGATCTTTGCAGTATTTCGATGTTCTACATTTTTTGAAGTTGAATCGTCCTGTCTCGTGAGCATAGTCAATATCAGCAGTCGTTACACGGAGTTCGGCGTTTTCTACGTCAAATGGTTGATGCCATCCCCTATGTTTCTTGTCCTCACAATCCGTGAATCGAATCAGATGTGTGCGTATGCATGTTCGAAGGCTTCTGCTGCAACGCAGCTGCTCTGAAGCACTATGTAAAAAGTTGAAAAAAACATTTGTGAAATTATGCGCCAATGCTCCCATTTCTTCATACTGCCGATTCTTCCTGGTTTTCCGCACTGCTACAGCATCCCAAAGACCGTCTAGCGTCTGACGTTTCATACCATGAAAGTACGAATGGTAGAAATATCCGTCGATGTCGGACTGTGACGCGTACGACACTTTTGTAGAATCGTACGAGACCATCGCTGTCGCAGCATGCAGAAGAGATTGCAGGTGTCCTTCAACCTCGTCACAGAATTCGCTGCCAAGTGCCCATGCAAAATCTTCATTCGAGCGCACGGCTGTAAAGGTCTTCGACAGAAGAGGACCGAATTCATCGGTCAAACTGATAGCTCCATTCTCCTGCGCGCGAGCAACGCACCCAACGACCGATCCTACGAATGATTCAATATCTATATTTTCCGGACATCCGCCAGCGATAAGCCTACGACGAAAATTCGACATCAGTTTGTTAACTTTCGCACAGTCGGGATCGGTGACAAGTACATGAAGCAGTAGGACGCGAATTTTTGTTGTTTCTTTCTCAATGACCAAAGTCGGCAGCCCGGAAAGATCTGCATATTCTCGTAACGCATGTACTTCTTTTCCAAGCTCAGAGAAGGAATTTTGATCTTTCATCATGTTCTATTACTGAGAAAAGCGGATCAAGCGGGACGAGTCAATCTTCAAGCTATTTCTCTACAATACTATCACCCTGAGGCTGGCATGCATGCGACAAAGCTGATGGAATACATGGCTTTCATAAGCCGAAAAACCCCTATAAAATCCCAGCGATAGGTCCCTTGATTCTTTTCTGAGCCTTCAGTAGCGTCCTTGAGTCATATGAACTCGACATCTCTGGATACACTGGCTTCAGAACGACTTCGGAGCGCACTTCCCTCCGAGGCGCACGAACTCCTGATGATTGAACAACGCGAGCGGGGGAAAGTGGAGAGGGAGCAGGAAACACTCCGTGCCCACGAAGTAGTCCTGGAACAAGAACTCGCTGCCGAACTTGCCAAAGAGGAGAGGGGTATCGCGCAGGAGGGGATGAAGATGTTGCAAGAATTCAATCAGCACGATCTCACTGATCTCCTTGCGAAGGAGGCTTTGGAGACAGAAAAGCAGGCGGAGTTCGTGAAGAACAGCGGTCTTGCTGGTATGAACAAAGCTGCGCAGGCTCTCGCGAACGCTGCCGCATCGCACGATCTTCTTTCCAGTCTCTGATCATGGCACTCGTGCAGATGCAGAAAATGGCTGTTCTCGCACACAAGGAACTGTCGGATGCCATCATCACGCGGTTACAGGAGGAAGGCACCTTGGAAGTAACGACACATGGACCAGCGATACCGATCGATCGTGCCGAATCTGATTTCCAAGCTGCGGAGGTCGACTTTGCAATCAGTGAACTCTCGGACATCGCTCCGAAAGACGTGCTGAAAAAAATACGGGGCGAGGTTCTGCTCGGCGAGATCGTCGCGGCAGCACATAGCACCGATAGTTCCCTGATCATTGCGCGACTCCATGCCCTTCGCACAGAGGATGGAAAACTGGAAACCGAACGCTCCGATCTTGAAATACGAGCAGCCGTACTCCGTCCATGGATCGCGTTCCAGGAGGAACTCCCGCCTTCGATGGAAACAGCAACTTGCATCCGTCTTTTCGGGACGCTCCCGAACGCGAAGATGCAGGAATTCCGTGACGCGCTTTCGGCACAGCTTCCACGAACGAGCATTGCAGCAATAGGGGAGGAATCTCGTTGCATCACCATCAGTGCCTTCGTCTGGAAAAACGACCGCGAGATGTTTGAGGAGATAGCGACCTCGTACGGATGGACAACGATTCGCCCTCCAGAGGGGACTGGTTCGGCGGCATTCCTCCTCGAAGGCGTTTCCTCTCGCGTGAATCAGATTCATGCACAGCTCACCGCCAATAAGGAGGAGCGTATCCGCATCGCCAGAAATCTTCCCGACCTCATGAAAGTACGGACGTATCTGCAGTGGCTCAAGCAACGCGATATCGTCCGCGAGCAGATGACTGTGACGGACTCCATGATTCTCATCACGGGTTGGATGCCTGCGGCAGACGCTCCGCGCATCGAAAAATCGCTTTCCTCTGTCTCATCCGCTGTCGCGCTTCTCCCCATCGAGCCAGAGCCAGACGAAGAGCCGCCGGTACTCATCAGGAATGCACTTCTTATCTCGCCGTTCGAAAGCGTCACAAAGCTCTACGGCCTGCCGCGTCCGTCGGAAATGGATCCCACCGCGGCGCTCGCTCCGTTCTTTGCATTGTTCTTCGCACTCTGCATCACAGATGCCGGGTACGGCCTCGCTATCGCCGTCATGATGGGTCTCTACCTCTCCATCACGAAACAGTCGATCCGTAAGGCTCCGCTCTGGTGGGCAGTTTTCTTCGGGGGAGTCGCCGCTTTCTTCGTCGGCATACCATTCGGCGGATGGTTCGGTCTCGATCCAAATAAACTTCCGGCGGCACTGGACTTCGTGCGCACGCCCATTGGTGACGGATACTGGTTCAAATTTCAGGTCTGGAATCTCGGCACCCAGGAAGGGATTCAGTTCCTCCAGAATCTCGCACTCATCCTCGGTATCACACATCTTTTCTTCGGCATGTTTCTGGCCGGCTGGCACAAGTGGATTCATGGTCAGAAAGCGTCCGCATTCTGGGAACATTTCACCGCACACATTCTTCTCGTCGCGGTTTTGGCACGCGCATTCGCTCCCGAAGCCTACGCTCCGGTCGCCGCGTACGCGCTCTACGGAAGCATCGCGCTCATGGTGTGGGGGAAGGGATACGGCAATCCGTGGTACCTACGTCCCATCATGGGCGTTCTTGGTATGGCGAACTTCTCCATCGGTCTTTTGAGTAACGGTCTCAGCTACTTGCGCATCCTCGCGCTCGGTCTCGTGACAGGCGCCATCGCACTTGCGGTTGACCAGGTGGCCGTCGAGATGGGCAAGCTGTTCCCGGTGTGGATCGGCATTCCGGTCGTCGTCATCATCGCCGTGTCGGGTCACGCCGTCAGCATCGCCCTCAATACGCTGGGTAGCTTCATCCATGCGGGCCGTCTGCAGTTCATCGAATTTTTCAGTCAGTTCTTTGAAGGCGGCGGAAGAGAGTTTTCTCCTTTCGCTCGCAGCACCAATCCTTAAGCTATTTCATTTCCCCTTTCCCCCCTTCCTATGCGGAAGTCTCACTCCCTCCTCGCGATCAGCGCCGCCTCCGGCGTCGCTCTCGCTCTTCCCTTCGCCGCCCTTGCTCAAGGAGCCGCCGCACCGGTACCTGCTGTGGTCGGTCACGTCACTGACTGGGCACTCCTCCTCGCATTCGCAGGCGCCGCGCTCGCCACGATGCTTCCGTGTCTGGGATCCATCCTCGGCGTGAGCATGGTTGGCCAGGCCGGTTCCGGTCTCCTTACCGAAAAACCTGAGCTCGCTGGCAAGGTAATCACACTTGCTGTGCTCCCCGGTTCCCAGGGGCTGTACGGCATGGTGATCTCGCTGCTCTTCATCTTCACCTACACTCCGCTCATCACGGAAACGGTGGAAGTGAGTGCTCTCCAGGGCATCATCCTTTTCGCGGCTTTCCTGCCTGTCATGTTCACATGTCTCACGTCCGCTCTCTACCAGGCCAAAGTCTGTTCGGCCGGTATGCACATGCTCGCGAAAGACGGTCGTCTCGCGGGTCGCGTCATTACGCTCGCCGCCCTCGTCGAAACGTACGCTCTCCTCGGATTCCTCATCTCGTTCTTCATGTTGAATGCGCTCAAGGGTGCCATCCTTGGCGTCGCCTAAGGCTCGGTTTCACGATTTCTCTGACCCCCATTTTCTATGGCTCTTCAGGACATCATCACCGCCATCACGACTCAAGCCGATCGTGACATCGCTGCTCTGCGCGAAGCTCATGAGCATCGTGTGAAAGGCATGCGCTCACAGCATACGGAGGCTTTGAAAACGCTCCGAAGCACGATGCTGCAGGAAGTGGAGACCAGAAAGAGCCGGCTGCTCCTGAAAGTGAAGACTCACGCCGCCGTGGAACGACGGAATCGTATGTCTGCCGTGAAACAGGCTGTCATCAATGCAGCGTTCGCCGAAGCCATTGCGATACTCGCTACTCTCCCCGACGAGAAGGTCGAACCGCTCCTGCGCGCGTGCCTCAAACGAATCAGGAGTAAGGGCGTGCTCCACGCAAGCAAGCGTCATGTAGCGCTGCTCAAAAAAATCGCCCCATCAGAACAGTTCACTGTCGACAGCGACATCGATGCGATCGGCGGTTTCCGTTTCGTCGGTACGACATCGGAAGCTGACTACACATTTGAACATCTCGTTCACGGCGTACTCCGTCAAAAGAAAGAGCTCGATGTCGCTCATCTTCTCTTTGTCTCGCGCGCATGACAACGGCTACCGCATTCGTCGGCCAACACTTCGCATTCGCTGCGGGAAGAACGGCGATCCTGAAGCAGCACCTGCTGTCGCAGTCCGACGTCGACCGTTTACTCGGAAGTCACGACCTTGCGGAATTTCAACGAACGCTCCGGGAGCTCAAGCTCATGGCGAACGTCAGCGCAGGCGCGGAGAGTATCGACTCTCTTCTGGATGCATCTGAACAATGGATGAAGCGCGAAATAGAGGTGATGTCGCCCTCTGCCAAGAGCCCGGTATTCGGAATCCTCTGGCTCATGGGTGACGCACCGATACTTGCATACCTCCTGAAGAAATATCACGGACTATCATCCGAGGTGAGTACAGAACCAGTCACGAGTCTCACGCTGTGGAACTCCGACGCTCTCCGCTCGGCAATCGGAGGATCGGTGTCTTCGGACATCCTCCCGGAAACGCTGACGTCGTTCATCGCATCGATGAAAATACTGACGAAACCGTCGCCCTGGACCATCGACCGGGCCGTCGCCCGCTTCATCGCGGAACGTCGCGTCGCACTCGCGCGCGCAAGCGGCAGTAGGGACATCCTGCGGTACATGCAGCACTCCATTGACATCACAAACATCCGAACCGCATTACGTCTTGCAGGGGCTACCGTACCGGATGCCACCGATGCATTTCTTCCGGGTGGCTCCGTGTCGCCGACGCGTCTTGCAGGTCCAAAAGCTGACATCCGTTCCGCGATTGCCGTATCGGATCTGTATGCCCCATTCATTCCGGCACAGGGCAGTGCCGCTCCCATCGCCGTCGAGCAGATCGGAGCATCCATCCTCGCAGACGACATCGGCCGGATGTGGACTGTCCCGCTTACGGTGGAACCTATCTTCGCCTTCGCCGCAATGGTGATGGCGCACGTCCGCCTCCTCCGCGCGATCGCCATCGGCAAACGAAATAAGCTCTCTCCGCAGGAGATCAAACAGATCCTTCCCCCATTCATTCCTTCGACGCACTTCGCCGCATGACCTACCACATCGCCATTGTCGGCCCGCGCGAAACCGTCGCCGCTTTCTCGCTCCTCGGCGTGGACGTCGTGCCTGTCTCCACTGGCCCCGAAGCTGTAGCCGCTCTCTTCAAGCTCAAGCGGACGATGCGCGACGACCGCGGCATCCAAAGAAACACCTATGCCGTCGTCTTCATCACCGAAGACCTTGCGGCCACTATTTCTCCCGACGACGAACGAAAATTGCAACGCGGAGCCCTCCCCGCCATTATCCCTCTCCCCTCCATCCACGAAGCCGATGGAGCGAGCTACGGTCTGCAACGACTGACGCGGATCGTGGAACGTGCCATCGGCTCCGACATCCTCCAGTAATCAATTCTCTCACTCCCCCCTCCATGTCACAGTCTCACGGAATCATTACGAAGGTCGCAGGTCCTCTCGTCGTTGCCAGTGGAATGTCCCAGGCACGCATGTACGAAGTGGTCCGCGTCTCCGCCGAGAAGCTCGTCGGTGAAGTCATCGAGCTGCACGGCGATTCCGCATCGATCCAGGTCTACGAAGAAACGAGCGGTATCCGTCCAGGGGAGATCGTGGAACGTACTGGTCTCACCCTAACGGTAGACCTGGCCCCAGGACTCCTCACATCGATCTATGACGGTATTCAGCGCCCGCTCCAACTCATCGAGGATCAGACTAAAAGCCCCTACATCACGCGCGGTATTTCCGTAGATGCGCTCAGTCGCACCAAAAAATGGGAATTCTCCGCAACTGCAAAAGTGGGAGATACGGTAAAGGGCGGTGACATCATCGGAACCGTACCGGAAACCACACTCATCGAACACAAAGTCATGGTGCCGCCCGGCATCCACGGCAGGCTCAAAGACATTCGCTCTGGTTCCATGACGATCACGGAAACGATCGCAACGGTCACGACGGAGAAAGGTGATGTCGAAGTCCAGATGCTCCAGAAGTGGCCGATACGCATCCCGCGCCCAGTGAATGGGAAGACTGTTCCAAATGAGCCGCTTGCAACCGGAACGCGTATTCTAGATACCCTCTTCCCGATCGCAAAAGGTGGAGCCGGAGCGATCCCTGGTCCATTCGGCGCCGGAAAGACAGTGACCCAGCAAAGCCTTGCGAAGTACTGCAATGCCCAAGTGATCGTCTACATCGGTTGCGGTGAGCGCGGCAACGAAATGACAGAAGTACTCACGGAATTCCCGCACCTCATCGACCCAAATACCGGAGAGCCGCTCATGAAACGCACGGTGCTCATCGCCAACACGTCCAACATGCCAGTAGCCGCCCGCGAGGCGAGCGTCTACGCCGGTATCACCATTGCCGAGTACTACCGCGATATGGGCTACGACGTGGCCCTCATGGCAGACTCGACGTCGCGTTGGGCCGAAGCAATGCGTGAAATGTCGGGACGCCTGGAAGAAATGCCGGGCGAAGAAGGGTACCCGGCGTACCTCGGTTCCCGCACCGCCGGATTCTATGAGCGATCGGGTGCGGTGCACTGTCTTGGATCAACAAAGCGCCAAGGCTCGCTCTCCGTCATCGGTGCCGTGTCTCCTCCGGGAGGTGACTTCTCTGAGCCTGTGACCCAAAACACACTCCGCGTGACCAAGGTCTTCTGGGCACTTGATTCTCGTCTCGCGTACAAGCGTCACTTCCCCGCCATCAACTGGCTCCAGAGCTATACGCTCTACAGCGAGAATCTGCTCAGCTTCTTTACGAAAGAAGTGGCGAGCGACTTCATGAAAAACCGCGAGCGCGCTCTCAGTCTCCTGCAGGAAGAAAGCAAGCTCGAGGAAATCGTCCGACTTGTCGGAACTGATGCGCTCTCCCCCAAAGAACAGCTCACCCTCGAAGCCACCCGAATGATCCGCGAAGACTTCCTGTTCCAAAATGCATTCGACCCCGCCGATGCATTCACATCACTCAAGAAACAGTATCGAATTCTGCGCGCAATCCTGACTTTCCTCGATGCCGCTCTGCCAGTCGTTGAGCATGAAGATTTTGATTTCAGCGCGCTGCACACCCTCACCGTCCGCGCCGACATCACGAAGGCGCATTTGATCCCGGAAGACAAACTCGCAGACTTCGATGCGCTTGAGCGCACGATTATTCAGCAAGTCTCCTCGCTCCGACCCATTGCAGCCTAATTTTTCTTCCGCCTTCTCCTCTCCTGTTTATGTCTACCATCGCCTACAAAACCGTCCAAGATATTCAAGGTCCTTTGATTTTCGTCGGAGGCATCGAGGGCGTCGGCTACGATGAACTCTGCGAAGTCGAGCTTACCGACGGATCCAAACGTCTCGGCAAAGTGCTGGAAGCTCGCTCGGACATGGCCGTCATCCAGCTCTTCGAAAGCACGCAGGGTGCGACAACGGAAGGAACGAAGGTGCGATTTCTCGGCACGACGTTCAAAATCGATGTCTCCGAAGATATGCTCGGACGCATATTCTCTGGTGCAGGAAAGCCCATCGACGGCGGTCCAACGGTCTTCCCTGAGGCACGTCTCGATATTAACGGCGCACCGATCAATCCATATTCTCGCGAATTTCCGGATGACTTCATCCAGACTGGCATCTCAACCATCGATATGCTCAATACGCTCGTACGCGGCCAGAAGCTCCCGATCTTTTCCGGTGCGGGTCTCCCACACAGCAAGCTCGCGGCACAGATCGCACGTCAGGCACGCGGACTCAGCAAGGAAGAAGTGGCGACTGGAAAGAATGCGAATGACGGAAGGAAGGGCGACGAGAAATTCGCCGTCGTTTTCGCGGCGATGGGTGTGACCTTTGAAGAGGCGCAGTTCTTCCAACAGGAATTCGAAAAAACCGGCGCACTCTCCCGCGCCGTTCTGTTCCTGAACACAGCAGACAACCCCGTCGTGGAACGCATCGCCACTCCGCGCCTCGCACTTACCACTGCCGAATATCTGGCATACGAAAAGGGATACCACGTGACCGTCATCCTCACCGACATGACGAACTACTGCGAAGCGCTCCGCGAAGTCTCCGCCGCCCGCAAAGAAGTCCCTGGCCGTCGTGGGTATCCGGGTTATTTGTACACCGACCTTGCAACACTCTACGAGCGCGCAGGTCGCATCCGAGGCAAATCCGGTTCCATCACGCAGATCCCGATTCTCACGATGCCGGAAGATGACGTGACACACCCGATCCCCGACCTGACCGGATACATCACGGAAGGCCAGATCCGCCTCGACCGTGCACTGCATCAGAAGGGTGTCTATCCGCCTGTCATCCCGATGGGTTCACTCTCTCGACTCAAGGGCAAGGCCCAAGGCGAAGGAAAAACGCGTGAAGATCACAGCGGAATGGATGCACAGCTCACTGCAGCCTATGCGCGCGGCGTGGAAGTACGCGAACTAGCAGTCATTCTGGGTGAATCCTCTCTGAACGCCACCGATAAGGCGTATCTCACATTCGCCGACCGCTTCGAGCAGGAATTTATCCGTCAGGGTGAACAGGAGGACCGTTCGATCTTCGACTCGCTACGTATCGGCTGGGATCTGCTCACCGAACTTCCACGGTCAGAACTCAAGCGTGTGAAGTCCGCGCACATCGACAAGTACATGCCGAAGAAGTAACAGTAATTTTCGTTGTTCGTTTTTCATTCTTCACTTCTACGCTGCTCATGGCTCTCCTCCGCGTCAATCCCACCCGCATGGCTCTCATGGACCTGAAACGCAAGACCAAGTCCGCGCTGCGCGGTCACAAACTACTCAAGGACAAGCAGGACGGTCTCATGCAACAGTTTCTGGCTATCATCCGTGATGCGCGAAAGCTGCGCGAAGAAGCGGAGAAGAAATTGCGTGGTGCATTCCGCCAATTTCTCATGGCATCAGCATGGCTGGGGGATGCCGAGATGAGTAACGCACTCAGTAGCCCACAAGCCACTGTGGAACTCACAGTGGAAACAAAGAACGTCATGAGCGTCCGCATCCCATTCTTCACGCTGACGAAAGAAGGACAGATCAAAACGTACGGTGAAAGCGCGACGAATCAACTCCTCGACGAAGCCGTCATGGCGTTCGATATGGCGTTTGAGACACTCATCCGTCTCGCACAGATCGAGAAGCAGGCCGAGAACATGGCGATAGAACTCGAGACCACACGGAGGCGCGTGAACGGCCTCGAGTACAAGATCATTCCCGATCTTCAGGAGACGGTGAAATACATCAAAATGCGCCTCGACGAGTCCGAACGCGCTGGCATCATCGCCAAAATGCGGGTGAAGGCGAGTATACAAGCAGAGGCTCAATAGGCTTGGGGATTCATCGCTATGTGGCAATCGCTTCTGACAGGGCA
The DNA here is from genome assembly GCA_964514855.1 of uncultured Candidatus Peribacteria bacterium. Classification (GTDB taxonomy): domain Bacteria; phylum Patescibacteriota; class Gracilibacteria; order Peribacterales; family Peribacteraceae; genus JAGORY01. Next base: position 10,132 of record CAZESZ010000026.1, read on the forward strand.
CGGTATTGATCCTATTCATCACGATCGAAAGTATGATGCGGTGTACGGAGGCAGTGTCGCGCAAATCAGGAGAACTTTCGTCCCCCTGGCTTGATCGAAATGCTGACGTTACTTGCTCAGATTTTCCCTAATGGTGAGGCATTCATTCTTGCAGAAGATCATGCTAGCGGAGATCCGCTGATTCATGCAGAAGGCGACCCCTCCATATGACAGATATACAGGGTGTAATCAGGTCACATCCAGGAGGTCGCACCTTCATCATCTGGGCTACTCTGCAGTACGTTCCGAAGAGCAACAGTTTCACGTGCGTCACAACTGACAAAACCCGCATCGGAGATGCGTTCTTTTTTTGTGAGATCTTTGTGTGTTGTATTCGTGCTTTCCCTCTACCTTAGAGAGACTGGCTGATTGCCGGCAAGAGCACGAATGCCATCACGAAGAAGAAAGTTGCAAGCATGAACGTCGCTGAGGACGCCAGCAATGCATCTTTACTCACGTTGAGCCTAAGATCGGCTTTGAATGAGAGCATTCACATCATTGTAGCGGAAAATCATTCCGTTGTCTAGTTCCCACGTGGGGGGCGACCTTCGCCCAATAAGACATCATGTCTGATGTCGGTACCTATTCTCGCGCTCGTATTCTTCCGATGACAAACTCGATGAGGCGAATGGACGCCTGAAGACGAAGACTATCCACAGATGATGCAGAGAACAATTTCTTCTTCGCTATTTCCAGACGACGACTGAGGGCAAGAATACGCGCATCAATGATCGGATTGCCACCTGACCTAGGCGCAGCATGGGAAATAGAAGAGACAGGCTGTGCATGCGATGGAGAGTAAAAGTTCCGCGAAACATCGCGAGACCCTCCGCCACCGCCAGAAGAAATTTCGCACGAAACCGCAGGATCTACTATTTCCGATCGAACAGTAGACACATCAGTTGCGTCGTTGGTATCGGCGTACGAAGCATTGATGAAGAACGCGCATCGTTGGCTATTTTCTATGACGCCATTGCTGGCGATTGGATCGCCATGAGTGGTGGAAATGACGCCTTGGAAGATACCAGAATTGTGTGTTGTTTCAGTGAGGGTGAATGCTCTTTCATCGTCTACCGTATCAATGGTGATGGAAACAGTTTCGGCGATCGCACCATTGGTATTGACATCAAAATCCGTCAGCGTAAATACTGGCGGGCTCGTGATGGGAGTAGACGCTGGAGCAGAGAGAGCACTTTGGTAGAGCAGTGCACCAGTGCCTTGGATGAGACCACTATTGGAGAAAGAAAGACCGTCGAGATTGATCGTAATACCGGAGACCAAGACTCCACTGCCTGCAATGGAAAGACTGCCACCGGATGTCAGTGTGAGTGAATCGTCTGGTGCAATTTTAAGTTGTGCACGAGGATGAATGGTAACGGAGCTGAAGGAGTAAGAAACAGATGCAATGTCGGAGAGTGTCGTATACATGCGTGTCGGATATTCGGTCACGCCATTCAGAGGAAACAGGCTGGGGGAAACGCCATTGACCGCACTGTAATAAAAATACGATGACGGAATAACTAGCTGTCCAGTCTGCTGCGTTTGATTTTTTGTCTGTAGATATATGGTGCCTGATGCACCACCGTCATTATTATTCACGTAATCCCAGTAATCGTGGAATCCTCCTCCAGATGCGCGGAGCGCGACGCTGCCAAAAGTAGTAGAGTTTGTTAAGACGATCGCGATGCGACCCCCTCCACCTCCCCCTCCAGCATACCCACAACCATAGGAATTGCCTCCATTCACAGTCACCGAACCCGATCCAACGAAAGATCCTGTCGTTATATAAACACTTCCTCCCGATGGCCCTCCTACATAGGAAGAACACGACGTGACATCATTGCCATTGGCCGCAATCGTGCCACCAATAATGGTTGATCCTGTCACCGTAAGAAAGATTGCCCCTCCAGCGGCACTCGGTCCCCCTGAATTTACGGTGCCCGTTGAACCGATGTGCGTTGGCGCTGTAATGGAGCCGTAGGTTGTTCCTACGGCATTGTTCCACGCATCACGTCCACCTTGCCCCCCATAACTACCCCCTGTTACATACCACCGCGTGTTTATCGCTCCTGTGCCGATACCGGCAGGAGCT
>CAZESZ010000027.1:0-3137 GCA_964514855.1 uncultured Candidatus Peribacteria bacterium
AGTGGAATATCGACTGTTGTTTCGGAAGTCATGGAAGATGACGCCTGGCTCGAGACGGCAGTGTCAGTGGTACTCACTCCAGTGTCGCCAGTGATCTGCCCAAGCAGTGTTCCAAATCCGAAGTGAAATCCGATGCCCCCAAGGACGAGTGCGACTCCGAGAATCGCAGAGAAGCGCATCGATGTAGGATTCACCGAAGGCGCAGTGCGCAGAACGATGTGATCACTCTGATCCTGTGTCAGATCGTGCGCCGTACCTGTCGAGGACGCGGCCGGAGCTTTCGCTTGTGAGCTGCGCACAGGAACGACGTCCTCGTCCAGCGAATGCCAGCCGGTGATGGATCCGTCAGGAAGCATGGGCAGAGAGGACGAGTTGGCGGCGGAACGCGACGATGGTGCCGATGACTGCAGAGGTCACGATGGCCCAGAGAAATATATTCGTGAGTCCGGTTTCGCCTTCGATGGTTGTACCACCTCGCGTTTCGATCGGATTTCCCGTCTGTGCCCCTGATTCCGGCGGAGCATTCGTCATCGGTGATGTTGCTGTTTCAGGTTGACCGACTGTTACGGAGACTTCCTGACTGAAGACACTTTCCTGGTCCTGCGATCCGACGGCGCGAACTGCGAGGTAGTACGTCGTTCCTGGTTCAAGGTCTCGCAGCACGAGGCTTGTAGAATTTTTCGGAACACTGCGACGTTGAATGTAGCGTCCGCTCACGGTGCCGTAGTAAATGTTGTATCCTGCAAGTTCGGCACTCCGGAGTGCCTGCCAGCCGAGGAAGATCACGCCGTCTTTCGTCGTCACACGGAGATCTTGCACTTGCAAGATCGCAAAGGTGCTTCCGTCTCCGGAGAGGAGAGCATTCGGGTTCTTCGTTCCGTAGCCCAAAGAAGAGCTGGAGGAACTGCTGTATCGTGCGTTCGCTGAGGACGAGGATGAAGTCGAACTTGAGACGGTTGCGTCTGTGAGAGATACGGTGAGTTTCGACGGTTCACCGGAAAGGATCGGGACAGTGGAGCCGCGACATCCGATGATGGTATCGAGGCACGGAGGATCCCCGAGTCCACCCTCATGCTGGTATTCCTGGTTCCTGGCAGCATTGACGGCCGTTGTTCCCGTACCTTCGGCATTGAATCCTGCAAATGCTATCTCTGTGTTTGCAGTCGTTTCGCGCACACGGAAGGTAACGCGTGCGATGCGCGTATCTGCTGACGTGAATCCATTGGGCACATCTCCGCCGATCTTCACGAGACTGTTTTTGGTATCGATATTTTTTTCACCTGGAGTCGGAGAGGGGATTCCTGTGATGTCCACGCTCCGTGCCTCCAGAATCTTCGGATCGTACGAGATCCACGATTTCACGCTCCGGACGCGTGCGTAGTCTTGGCCGCGCACAAGCACATCCAGATCGAGGATATCACCAGCCGTCAGACGGTTTGTGATGATGTGTTCTGCATCGGATACGGCAAATTCCGGACATCCTATTGCTTCCGTGCAGTGTGGCACCAGGAGCAGTGTCATGGATCCCGCCGTCTGCGCTACGGTGCTCACCGGCGCAATGAGCGCAAGTGTGACAGCGAGAGCCGTGAATGTGTGGAGGTGCCTAGACATGGATATGTGTTTTTTTTACAGGTTCACTTTTGGTGTCGATGGCGTTCGTTCCAAGCGTTCGAGGATCGTGAAGACGTCATCTGCCGTGACAGAGAAATCCCGATTCGGATCAGCGGAAAGTTCTTCTGGCGTTGGTGTGCGGTAGCCACTCGCGAGTTCGAGTGCGATTCTCGCATCTTGAACGTCCAGGAATCCGTTTGCGTTGAAGTCACCAGATTGCTGGGTGCCGTCAGCTTCCGTCGAAGCTACCGGCTGGAATTCGCCTGCTGTCTGAATTCCGATCGTAAACGCCGTCGCCATGCTGGAAACGATGATGATCATCGTCTTCAGTGACGTCTTCCCGAAGAGTGAAAATCGTTGTTTCATTTCCCCTCATTATAGCAAAGAAGCGGTTTTTGCTCCACTGTGATACGTTGACGAAGTGATAGAATGTGATGAAACGCCCGCATCAGTCCCCACCTCGTCCCGCGTCCGCGGGACACCCCTCCCCCAGATGCTCATCAGAGCCTGGGGGAGGGATTGAGGGTGGGGGGCTTACTTTCGCTTCCTCAAACTGCGAAGGCTTTGTAGCATATCCCTGTGCCAGATCGCGCGCTTCATTTCTTCACCGGCGAGAATGACTACGCACTGGAAAAAGAAGTGCTACGTTGGAGGAAGGCATTCTGCCAGAAGTACGGTGATGAAAATCTTCTCGTGATGCACGCGCGGGAGTGCGTTCTCTCGGACATTCTCGATGCCGTCTCGACGATGCCGTTCATCGCGGAGAAACGGTTGGTGATGGTTCGTGGAATACCGAAGATCGACAAAGAGGATCTCCAGATGATCGTGGAGAATGTACATCCTCACGTCATCGTTGCCTTTATCGAGTCAAAGCCGGACAAGCGTCTCGGTGCGGTGAAAGCACTCAGCGAGATTGCTGATGTGAAGGAATTTTCTACGCTCTCTCCGAGAGAACTGATGTCGTGGGCGAGTACATTTGTTCGTGGGGAAGGTGGATCTATCGACGAAAAATCTCTGACAGAGCTCGTGCGCGTCGTGGGCTCGGATCAGTGGACGCTCGAATCCGAGCTTCGGAAGCTCGTTCTGTTTGCTCCGGGAGGCGTCATCGAACAACAGCACATTGATCTCATTGCCGTGCCATCGGGCGAGCAAGTCGTGTGGAAGCTCACGGACATGCTCGGAAGCAGGCGCATTCTGGAGGCATTGTCATTCTTCAACCACCGGCTTGAGCGTGGCGAAGATCCGTACGGCATGTGGGTTGTCATCCTCACAATGATCAAGAATGTCGCGCTCGTGTGGGCGTCCCTGCAGGAGGGGTTGCGCGATGATAAAAGTATTGCGAGTGCTGTCGGCATTCACTTCTTCGCGGTGCGTGGACTCCTGCCGCTTGCGAAATCTCTCGATGCTGCCAAAGTGCGTCGTCTCGTTGACTGGGCAGCAGATGCCGACATAGCCCTCAAGACCGGTGGGTATCATTACACGACCGATAATCAGTCAGAGATCATCGCGCTCACGGAGCGGGCGAT
>CAZESZ010000027.1:3237-11336 GCA_964514855.1 uncultured Candidatus Peribacteria bacterium
TGACTATAAAGACTGTATTTGCGACAGGATTTCTTCTTCATGCTGCTCTTCTTTTTGTGAATCCTCCTCTTCGGTCACTTTCCGCTTTTCACTCTGGCTTTTGATTTTCTGCTCGATCTCTGTGACCGAAATATTGGCGTTCCCTGATGCTTTTTTTGCGTACTTCGCATCGATGTCCGCGAGCTGCTTTTTCTCGCTCGTCAAAATCTCTTCGAGATTCTTCCGTTGCTCTGGGGTCATCGCTGGTAGGATATTGATCCAGTACTGTCGCTCTTCGTTATTCATGCTCTCCGAACCGAGAATCAGCGAAATGATCGGTGCGAAGGTCGACTGAACTTCAGGAGGGATGATCAGACCACTGGAAGCAGTTTGTGTACCGGAGGCTGGTGATTGAGTGTTATCGGGCACGATAGTAGTTAGCGGTTAGCGGGTAGCGGGTAGCGGATAGATAGGTAGCGGTTAGCACTCCATGGAACAGTGTACCAGAAAATTACCCACTACTCGTTACCCGCTACCCGCTACTTACGCAACTTTCACGATCTCATACTTGAACTTTCCGGCAGGTGCGACGACATCGACTGTGTCACCTTTCTCGCGTCCAAGTAGCGCTCTCCCAATCGGGGATTCGTTGCTGATCTTGTGTTCGATCGGATCAGCCTCCATGGACCCCACGATGGTGTAGGTCTCCGGTTCGTCATCATCAGTCTTATTCCTGACGGTGACGATGGAACCGATATCGATGGCTTTTCCTCGTGCAGCTTTCGCGGACGACGGAGCGTGCTCGGTGATGATGCGGGCATTCTTGACCTGCTTCTCGAGTTCCAAAATGCGCCCCTCGATGAAAGCCTGTTCGTTCTTTGCTTCCTCGTACTCGGCGTTTTCCGAAAGGTCACCGTACGAGATGGCTTCCTTCAGTCTGGCGGCAATCTCACCGCGTTTGGTTGTCTTCAGAAAATCGAGCTCGTCTTTGAGTTTCTTTAATCCTTCTTTCGTGATCAGCACTTCTTCACTATCTGCGAATGTACCGCCGGTCTGAGCTGTGGGAGTTGTCATAGCCCGCAGATTGTAGGCGAGGCAGTCCGTGGTCACAAGGGAAAAGAGTTCTGGTATCCGTCACTGCACGTCGATATGCGACCAAATAATAACTTCACAATAAGTCAAACTTTCGCGCTTCAGCAAGCCACATTTCCTTTGCGAGCGGGGATTGATTCCCCTTCACCTTCTCTCTACACTGCATGGGATCTATGACCCCCGAAAAAGCATCAACGTACGACGCTGCGAAGATCCAAGTCCTTGAAGGCTTGGAGCCTGTGCGCAAGCGCCCAGGTATGTACATCGGTTCTACCGATCAGCGCGGTTTGCATCACTGCGTGTACGAAATCGTCGATAACTCCATCGACGAAGCCATGGCCGGCCACGCTGACCACATCACGGTCATGCTGCATGATACGGGATCCGTGAGCGTGGAAGACAACGGTCGTGGTATTCCGGTCGACATTCACCCGAAGACCAAGAAGTCAGCACTCGAAACGGTGCTCACGGTTCTGCACGCCGGAGGAAAATTTGGTGGTGATGATTCCGGATACAAAGTGTCCGGAGGTTTGCACGGTGTCGGGTCATCCGTCGTGAACGCGCTCTCCAGTTACATGCGCGCAGAGGTCTACCGCGACGGAAAGATCTACATGCAGGAGTACGAGCGCGGCAAGCCGAAGGCCGACGTGAAGGCCATCGGCAAGACGGAGAAGCAGCATGGCACGCTCATCACGTTCATGCCTGACAAGCAGATTTTCGATACGCTCACGATGAGCCTCAGCACGCTTCTGGCTCACTTCCGTCAGCAAGCCTACCTCACCCGTGGCATTACAATTTCGGTCATGGACGAGCGCGACAAGCGACCCGAGGAAGATCAGAGTCTTCCGCGTCTGTACCGCTTTCACTTCGAGGGCGGCGTTTCTGCGTACGTTCGTCACCTGAACCAAGACAAGCAGGGCATCGGCGATGTCATTTGGTTCGAGAAAGAGGAGGCAGACGGTTTCGTGGAAGTCGCGTTGCAGTACAGTCAAGCATTTCAAGATCAGACCATCACGTTCGCGAACAACATTCACACGACTGAAGGTGGTACGCACCTCACCGGTTTCAAGGCCGCACTCACTCGTACGATCAATGCGTACGCTCGCAAAGAGGGAATTCTCAAAGAGAAAGAGGAGAATCTCACTGCGGATGACGTGCGAGAAGGACTAGCCGCTGTGATTTCGGTTCGCCTGAAAGAACCCCAGTTCGAGGGTCAAACCAAGAGCAAGCTCGGCAACGCCGAGATGAAGGCCGCCGTGGAAACGGTGGTCAATGAGAAGCTTGCGGAATACATGGAGGAGCATCCTGGTGACGCGCGTGATGTCGTCGGCAAGTGTTTGCTTGCCGCCCGCGCTCGTATGGCCGCCCGCGCCGCACGTGATGCTGTGATCCGCAAAGGAGCCCTCGAAGGTATGACGCTTCCGGGAAAGCTCGCCGATTGCAGTTCCAAGGATCCAAGTGAATGCGAACTCTTCATCGTGGAGGGTGACTCCGCCGGAGGATCCGCGAAGCAAGGCAGAAACCGTGAGTTCCAGGCGATCCTTCCGATCAAGGGAAAAATTCTCAACGTCGAGCAAGCGCGTCTGGATAAAATGCTCGGAAACAACGAAGTAAAATCCCTCATCATCGCGATGGGCATCGGCATTGGCGACGTGAAAGACATGACGAAACTGCGCTACGACCGTATCGTCATCATGACCGATGCCGACGTCGACGGTGCACATATCCGTACGCTGATCTTGACTCTCTATTATCGTTATTTCCGTGAATTGATTGAGACCGGTCACCTGTACATCGCCCAGTCACCGCTCTACAAAGTGACGATGGGTAAAGAATCGCGCTACGCGTTCAATGAAAAGGAGCGCGACGCGATTCTCAAAGACTGGGGCATCGAGGCGAAGCAGCTTGAGACATCAGAGGAAGACATCGCTGCGGATGAGGAAATCGTCGAGGAAGCCACAGACGAGCCAAAGACTAAGAAAGGCGAGAAGGCGAAGACAGAGGTTCCCGAAGTGAAGCGGCAGAAGAAAGTCGGTATTCAGCGGTACAAAGGTCTGGGTGAGATGAACCCCGAACAACTCTGGGAAACGACGATGGATCCGACCAAGCGTGTGATGCTTCGAGTGACGCTGGATGACGCCGAAGCTGCCGATGCTATCTTCACGACACTCATGGGCGCTGATGTCGCGCCACGCAAGAAGTTTATTCAGACTCATGCGAAAGGGGTGAAGAACCTCGATATCTAATGGCCGACATTAGTCCGCTTCTGGCGGCAATCACGCTTATTGTCTGGCCGCTGTTTACAAGTTTTTGTACATACAAATATCTCCGCGCATTCAAGCTGAAGAAGCGCCTCGACACATGGATCTGGTTTGTATCCTGGTGTCTCTGCATCAGCGTGATCGAGTGGTGGGTGCTGAGCGCGATGATTGTTATCGATAGTATTTGGTGAAATTTTTTCACTTCGATTGCACCCCCACCCCCTAGCCCCCTCCCCCGAAGGGGGGGGCATCCGATGTCATTATAAAAACAGTGCATCCTTCCCCCATCGGGGGGAAGGACTGAGCCTGCCTGCCGGCTGGCAGGGATGAGGCGATTACATTTACCCCTCGCCAGGATCAGCGAATTCGCCCAACTTGTCCGTGATGGAGTACGTATCCAGCTTCGGCTTGCCGAGCGCCTTGATGACTTCCGGAATCGCTTTTTCAAACGGAATCTGCTTCTGCTTTCCGGCAGACATGTCTTTCAGAATGATCGTGCCTTCTTTCACTTCCATTTGCCCGAGTAACAAACAGTATTTTGCCTGGAAGCGGTCGGCAAGGCGCATCTGGCTCTTCAGGCTGGCTTCACCGAGTGCACCGACGGTGTGAACGCCCAGATCTCGCAACGCTGACACAAGCTGCAGACATTTCTTTTTTGCTTCGGGCCCAAGCTGTGCGACGAAGACGTCCACGTGGTCCTTGTTCGGCGCAGACACACCGGCTTCCTGCATGTGCCACATGATGCGTTCCATACCTCCGGCGAAGCCCACGCCCGGTGTCGGTTTTCCACCGAGTTGTTCGATCAGATGGTCGTACCGTCCGCCACCACCGACTGCGTTCTGTGCTCCGGTCGAGCTGTCCCAAAATTCGAAGACGGTTTGATTGTAATAATCCAGTCCGCGCACGAGTCCGGGATTTTCCACGTACGCGATGCCCAATTCATCGAGGTACTCGAGGAGTGTGGCGTGATATTTCTTGCTGTCTTCGTTGATGAATTGATCCATCTTCGGAGCCATTTTGATGAGAATCTGGGTGTCTTCTTCCTTCGAGTCGAGGAGCCGTAGCGGATTGTGCTTCAGGCGTTCGCGGTCGTGGTCTGGGAGATTTCTCTCTTTTCCGGTGAAGTAGTCCTTGAGTGCATCGACGTATTTCTTACGGTCATCGGGCGCGCCGATGTTATTGATCTGCATGGTGAGACGACTGAGAATCTTCAGGTCGCTGAAGATCTTCACGACGACGTGAATGAGCTGCGCGTCGATGGACGGATCGCTGAGTCCAATGATCTCGAAGTCGAACTGGTGGAACTGCCGGTAGCGGCCTTTCTGCGGTCTGTCGTACCGGAAACATGGACCGATAGCGTAGAGCTCCACTGGCTGCGGCAGCTCTTGCATGCCCTGCTCGATGAAGCTGCGACAAATACCAGCCGTCATCTCCGGACGAAGTGCATACTCTTTATCGAGCTTCTCACCGGACTGCAGGTCACCCTTTCGTCCGACATGAAACAGTTCTTTCTCCACGATGTCAGTGTGCGATCCGATACCACGTTCGAACAGTGCTCGTTCCTCGAAGATCGGTGGATCGATGCGCTTGTAACCAGCCTGGCGAGCACGGTGACGTACAGCTTTCTTGATGTACGTCATGTACTGGTGATCGGCGGGGAGCACATCGTGCACGCCCTTCGGTGAACGGTACTTGAGTTCGGCCATGCGAGGTAGTGTACCCGAATCGTATTTCAGCTACAATGGCTCGGCTTTGAGGTATGGCGATCGTAGCTCAGCTGGTTAGAGCATCGGGTTGTGGTCCCGAGGGTCGTGGGTTCGAGCCCCATCGATCGCCCCAGTACAAAATCAAAATGTACGGCTATGGAGATCGTATCCCGCGTCTGCGGGATGGTTAGAGCATCGGGTTGTGGTCCCGAGGGTCGTGGGCCTGCCTGCCGGCAGGCAGGTTCGAGCCCCGTCGATCGCCCCAGTAACAAACGCAAAGACTGAATCCAGAAGTAACCTGATCAGGCGAGATGTTTACCCTTTGCTATTTCGAGATGCTATCAGCCTGAATGATGGCAATCGGAGTTTCATCATCCTCATCGTTCTTTTCTTCGGCGAGCGTTGGGTTCGCCGGCAGAATCGGCTGCGGAATCGGTTTCTCTGGTAGGACTGGTTTCGCTAGCGGTGCTGCTGTGATGGGCGGCGCTATTTTCTTTTCGGGTTCCACAGGCTTCACAGTTACTACTGGTTTTGATGGTTCTGGAATGTTCGTTGCAGGAGAAGTCGGAGCCGGCGCAGGGCGAGGAATTTCAGTAGGAACAGGAGCAGGAGTGGGGGCAGGTGTCTGTGGTTGCAGCCAGTCTGGAGTTGGTGCTTTTTCAGTGACGTTTGGAGTAGGAGTGACTGGTTGCGGTGGCGGAGGAGTGGCCTGTCGTGCAACTGGGGCTGGAGGAGCCGGAGTAGGGGTAGGAGTGGGGGTTGGAGTAGGAACAGGGGCAGGAGTGGGAGTAGGGACAGGAGCGCGAGTCTCTGGTGCGGCTTTCGGTGTGGCTTTTGAAAGCCACGATGGAACTGGGCCAGAGGCTGCAGTCGGCGTTTCGTTCGTTCGGTCTTGCGTCCTGAACTCTTCTTTGGACTTTTCTCGCTCTGAGATGACATCGCCTTTCTGCGGAGCAGGCACAGGCTTTGGCTCCGTTTTCTTGAGCTGCAGAACAGCAGGTTTTGTGTCTTCACTCAGGACTGCGTCTTTGTTGAGTATCGTACCCTCCATTTTTTCGAGCGTCTTCTGGAGTCCGGTCGTCGTCTTTCGCTTGATCCACATGAGAAGAGCGTAGAGCCCAATGGCAAGGCCGAGGAGAAACAGAACAATGAGCACGACGTACAGAATTGCCTTCACTGAAAGACTCGACTGGTCTTCGGATTCGGATGCAACAGACGATGCAGTACTCGAGCTTGCGGAAGAGTGTATGGCCGGCACTGTATCGATCGTGATCGCCTGCGCTCCTTCATAGATGACTTCAGCACTGCGAATATCGCGGATGCGCAAGCTGATACTGTACGTTCCTGCGTCCTGATACGTGTGCGTCGGTGCGAACAGAAGGCTCTTGGAGCGATCTCCGAAATTCCACTCGTACAGTAATTCTTTCCCCTGGATCTCTTGTTCGTTCAGTTGCGCGGAAAAATGTACGGTCGATCCTTCACGTTGCATGAGTATCGGACTGTTCGGGTCCGAGATGATTGCAGTAGTCACGGTGCCGGCAGGAGGTGGTCCGAAGACGATGCTCACGCTGCTCGTCGTCGTTTCACCTGTTGCTGCATCGCTCACCGAAAGGCCCACAACGCGTTGCTGATTTTTCGCCTGCATGAAGATAGACAGTGGCGTGCCAGACTGCTCACTGAGCGTACCCCGGTTATCAGTATCGTTTGCCGCGTTGCCGTCGCCATCGGTGTCGACAGACGTATCGAGATCGATGTGATACGTCGAAATCTGACCCTTCGATTCTGATGGGTCGATGGTCAGAATCCCGCCTTCAGAACCGATGTAGGTGATTCCATTGATGGATGGGGGATTCGTTTTCAGAATAGCTGATAGTGGCTGCGTTGTATCTCCATGGAAAGCCATCGTTCCTGTTGGCTCCGTCACGATGAGCGTGAATGTCTGGTACTGACTTCCCTGCGTTGTCTGGTCAGAATTCTGTATCGTCACATCAAGGACGTACGTTCCTGGTTCCGCTAGACGTGTCTGGAAAAACCTTGTGCGCTGGGCACTCTGAAACTTTTGATCTTTCGTCAAAATCCAGCTGAAATCCGACGCTGCGCCGCCAATGTCCGTGCCGATTTCGAGTGTTTCACCGGCTGCGAACTGCAGCGTGCTTGTCGGTGCGGCATCCAAACGATGAATGTCCCACGATGCACAGATGATCGCTGTACTGAGCAGTAGTACTACCGAAAAGAGCCTGGAAAATGGCGTCGTGTTCATGATGCGAAGAAAATACGATTTGCAAGAATGACGATCGCGCGTGAGAAGATGATGAGGAGAATGCCGATGATGACGTAGAAGATGATAGTCTTCGCTTTGTCTTTCTGCCCTTCGTCGCCATTGCTCGTGATGAGATAGATCCCAGCGACGATGACCGCAAGCATGGCCAGAAGCAATGCGAAATCCAAAATGAAGCTGATGATCGTGAGGATGAGCTCGGTGAGACTCGTCGCTTCGCTGATGCCTGTAATACCACTTGCACCAGCGATGCCGCAGGCGATGCCGCAGCCGCCATACACACCTTGGGCGAAAGCTTTCGCCCTAATCATGCAGGATGCGAATACTACAAGGACACCGTTGAGGTTACACAGCCGTAGTGGAGGCAAACGGAGTGACATAGATGTATCGTTCTATGATAGCATAAACAGTGTCCTTTTGCTAGCTTTTTCTATGCACGAACAGCGTCTTTCTCGGCTTCAGAGTGAGCTCCGCAAATGCAGGGTATCGGCGTTCTTCGCAACGAACGCGACGAATATTCGCTATCTGACGGACCTTCAGGCTTCGAGTGCGATTCTTCTGGTCACAAGAAAGTCAGCAACATTATTCGTAGATTCGAGATACGCTGAAATAGCTAAGACGAGAGCGAAAAGTGACCTCACAGTCGCAGATCCATCGGAGCTTAGGAAGTGTCTCGTCGGATGTACTGCGATAGGATTTGAGTCGGAATCCGTGACCGTCGCACGACTTGAGCGCTGGAAAAGACAGTTTAAGAACAATAAATTTGTTCCAATGAAAGCCCTT
>CAZESZ010000028.1:0-9636 GCA_964514855.1 uncultured Candidatus Peribacteria bacterium
GCACAGCACTTGTGACTTATCACTTATGACTTATCACTGCTCAGTAGCAGCCACATCGTGTACGCCACGGCGGCGTCTTCCCATGCATGCAAGAACAGTGCGGCGATACTCACGCCCAAAAATGCGAGCAGGATCCAGTGGCCATTTTGTTGTTTTTTTCTGCCAAGACTGAGAACAAGACATGCGAGGATCACACTGAGGAGAAGACCGGCATATCCCATCTCCACTCCCCACTGCAGATACCAGTTTTCCGTTAGGAGCGGACACTCGCAGGCTTTTCCAGCGGGAAGTTTCCGGATGCCTCCGAGGAAGACGCAGAGGTCAGGATGGCTCCTTGCCCAGGTAATATCAGCACCGAGATCCAGGAACACACACGTATCACTGAGCCGATTACTGGCAGGACCCGCTGTACCGAGACCGAGGCCGAAGGGATGCTCTCGCATCGTCTGGAGCGCGGCAATGGGCTTCTCGAAATGACCGCGCAGCGACTGCGTGCGCACGAGAATCTGCGGTGAAAAATACACGCCCAGCAGAATGCATGTGCCGACGCAGAGACCAATGCCGAGTAGAATAAGCGAGCGGTGAAGCGAACGCGTGATGACATGCCGCAGCGCCAGGCCTCCGAAAACGATAACGATCATCAGAGCACCGATCCACGAAGACCGTGAGTACGTGAGAAAAAGCGTGATGCCGATAAGGATCAACGCAACGAGAAAAAATCCACTCTCGATGTATCTTCGTTCGCGCACCGATTTCAAGAGCAGCTGCAGTGTTGCGGATAGCGGCAACAGTAACCACACGCCGAATTGGTTTGGCCCACTCATGAAGCTCTGGATCCTGCGGATATCTGTGCCTTCGAGGAACTGAAATGACGCGATGGCGGAACCAGGGCGGTAGAGCGAATGCAGATCCGAATAGCCGATAGCGGTGAAGAACGAGAATGGAATGAACAGCGTTGCGATGCCGTATGCGCAGGCCACAACCGCGACCATGACGATGGTCCGCACGACGATGACCAAAAAATTTCTCGACCACGGAACGCGCCGCAACACGAAGAATGCGACGAGCGGGAGAAAATCGTATTTGAATCCGAGGAGGAAACGTTTATCAGCCGTACTGAGCGGTAGATTGAGTGACGAACCTGCATCACCGGTGAGCGAGACCACTGCGCCGAGAGTGATCGCAAGGACGATGCACCAGTCGAGAATGTCCAGTGACCAGGCAGCATTCTGCAATTCAGGCTCTTTCATGCGCACGATCTCGACAACGGCGATGATCAGCAGAAAACCAAGAAGCACCTCTTTCCAGAGCGCAAGCACGAGAAGTGGCGCATGATACTGTCCTTCCAAAAAATGTGTCGCTACCGTCACCAGCATCGCATGCATCGGCAGAACGGCGATGAGAATCAGTGACAGTGATTCGCGGAAGCGCTGCAGCATCTGCGTGCACTCTACTTCTTCTTCCCTCCGCGCGCGAACCCAAGACGCTCTTCCTCGGACCGGAAGACTGCACCGGTTTTCAGAATATCTTCGACAGTGTCGATACATGCAGCACTCACGTTCTTTCCGTACAGCTTCGGCGTGTTTCGCATGTCTTTATTATCCCATGCGAATTCGATGAGTTCTTTGATGAGCGCGCTATCGACCGGCGGAGCGATGATATTGCCGCCCGCAATGGCTGACTCACTGCGGTCCGAACCGAAGCGCAGCGTGACACACGGAACGCCGAGCGCATTCATCTCTTCCTGCATCGATCCAGAATCCGTAGCGCAGACCGCAGCCCTACTCATCGCAGCGATGACATCGCCGTACTCGGCCCACACTGGAGAGAGGATGAAATTCGGATATTTCTCCGTGAGCATCCGGACGTCTTCCTGAAGCCCAAATCTCTCCAGCGCTAAAGCGGTCTGGATCATAGTGATCAGAAGGACGTTTCTTCCGTCTTCGATGAGTGCTTTCATGGCTGTATAAATCGCGCGGAAACGCTGCTCGGAGAAACAGTTCTCTCGGCGATGAATGCAGAAACGGACGAAATCGCCTTTTGCGAGTATCGGGTAACGATCAAAAATAGTGGAGTTCTTGGCCCTCTGAAGGGCTTCTTCTGTTGCGTCGACAACAGAGTTACCGACAACGACGATGCGGTCTGGACTAAAGCCTTCTGCAAGTAAAAACTCTTGATCAAGCCCAACCGGCGCGAGATGAATCCCCGTCGCGGCCTCACTGCAGCGCGTATTGAATTGCTCAGGGTACGGCTCCTGGCTCCCTGTTCGCCAATGCGATCTGTCCATGAGAAACCTACGCCAGGCCGCCGGGTCTAGGTTGTGAGCTGTGAGCTTTGAGTTATGAGATCCATCACTCATAGCCCATAGCTCAGAGCTGTATTGAGGCGTCAGCGTCCTGATCCCCGCTTCCACGTGTACTGACGAAAATCCGAGGCAGTAGCCGGCGTTACTCGCGGCCATTGCTGTCGTCGTATCGCCGTGCACGTATGGAATGACGATCTTGCCGCGCGCCTTCAACTCCGCAAGCAGCGCGCCCAGCCGCCCGATGATCTGACTGACGACTTCGTGCATCGATCCGCGAACATTCAAATTGAAATCCGGCTGCACGCCGAATTCTTTCAACATTCCGCCGCTTAAGTTTTCATCGTAGTGTTGTCCGGTGTGCCCGAGGATCACCTGATGTCCGCGCTTCTTCAGTTCTTTAAAGAGCGGAATCTGTTTGATGATATCCGGCTTCGTCGCGATGAGAATCAGGTGCACGGTGTCATCTGGCCATCCGGCGATGGACTCGAGAAAATCGGTGCGGGCAAACGTAATGTTGTGCATAAGATTGCCGAATCTAGAGATATCGATGTTCCGTCACGTTGCCCTTGTCATCGAAAACGTACAAGAGAGGAACGCCAGTCGGAATGTTGAGATCGAGAACCTGCTCTTTTGTCAGATGGTCGAGATGCATGACGATGGACCGCAAGCTGTTGCCGTGTGCAGCGACGATGATGTTTTTACCAGCCAGAATCTGCGGGAAAATTTTCTTCTCCCAATACGGTAACGTCCGCGCGGCGGTGTCCTTCAGGCTCTCCCCCATGCCCTCAGGATTCAGCTCGGTCTTGTCACGCGGAGGAGGCACATCGTAACTGCGACGCCAGATGTGCACTTGTTCAGCACCAAATTTCTTGGCGGTTTCCTCCTTGTTCAGTCCCTGCAAAGCACCGTAGTGACGCTCGTTGAGTGCCTGATCCTTCTCGGTTGGAATACCGGTCTGGCCGCTCGCCTGAAGAATGAAGGCTAACGTGTCGTTCGCACGCTTGAGCTTCGATGTAAACGCCATATCGAACCGATAGGTCTTCAGCTTTTCCGCTGCAGCCTTGGCCTCTTCGATGCCTTTTGCTGACAACGCAACATCCACCCAACCCGTGAACCTGTTCTCCAGATTCCATTGGGATTCTCCGTGACGGATGAGAATGACGGTACTCATGGCCAGATCGTAGCATGACCGGAAACGAACGACCAGAACCCAGAGGCTGATCTTGCGCCACATAATCGTGCTGTAAAAATCGTGCGAAATACGGTATAATGATCCGAAATGGACATCGAAAGTCTCACTCATACCGGCTACAAAAACTCGGTCATCATCGCCGTCGCGCTCTCGGCGATCGTGGTCACACTGGCGTCGCTGCTTGGCCGCGGCGCTCTGAATCTCAAAAGTGCGCTCGTTTTAGAGGAGCCGTCGGACGTGACGGTCATCGCCCTCGTGGAACCGAAGCTGGAGGAAGGTGTGAGTATTCAGGGCATTGACTTTCTCCGAAAAGAGAAACACGCCGAGAGTGAGAGACCATACTACGCGTACCAGGTGAAAACATCTGACGACCAGTATGCATTCGTGAAAATCCGCTTCGATACGGAGACCCAGACGTGGACGCTCCTGACGTACGAATCACTCCACGGAAATCCTCTCACGCCGAATGCTGCCGGTGCGTGAGGACAAGTAACGGAAAAACAATGACAGCGGTACACATTCTCCCGAAGCGATGAGGTTCCTGGATCAGTCTCCAGAGCCATTCTAGCCAAAGCGAACGTACAATCTTCGGCGCTCGCATACGATGTCCAGCAAGAAAATCAAACGCTCCACCGACGCCCATCGCAACCGCAATCGATGGCATTTTTCTGAGATTGCGCCGAATCCAGACATCCTGCTGCGGCGCACCGTAGGCAACGAACAGTATTTTCGCACCCGAAGCATTGATCCTGGAAACGATCTCTTCTTCCTCACGCTCACCCGGTGATCCCGCAAGCGTTCCTGCGATGCGCAGTGACGGATTTTTTTTTCGGAGAACATCAGCCGCCTTCTCCGCAACACCCGGCGCCGCACCGAGGAGAAAAACCGGTGGAACATCGGCGCGTAGGCAGATCTCGCAGAGGAGATCGATACCGGTGACACGTTCAGGGAGAACCTGGCCCGATCGTTTGGCAGCCCACAGGAGTCCGGTACCATCGGGGATATTCAGTGACGAAGCATTCAGCAGCGCACGAAATGCCGGATCTCGGTGAGACCGGACGAGCATTTCGGGATTCGGCGTCATGATGTGATGTTGCGTGTCCGACGTAAGCATCTGGAATACTCGTTCTAGCGCTTCACGCATTGTGACAATGTCGATCCGCACGCCGAGAATGGAAACGCACCGATGCATCGGGTGCAGTATAATGGAACTCTCGATGAAGAAGCTCTCGCTCCTGATCGGCCTGACTGCGATGCTCTGCGGCGCATGTACGACGCCACTACCGCCTGCGGACTTTCGTCAGCCTGCGGCAGGGTCGGGTTCCGTCGTGATGGACGATGCGTCGAATGAAACGATGCCAAAAACTATCGATACTCTCGAAGTGAGTGATGAGGCAGTCGTCATCGAGATCCGCAGTGAGAGCGGCGCAATCTTCATGGGCAGCACAGACTCCCGACTCCGACTCACGATGTACGATGATTACGGATGTGTGTACTGCCGCGAATTTGGTTCGACCCACGTGCCGTGGCTGCTGACGACCTATGTCGCGAAGAAAAAGATGATCATCGAACGGGTGTTCGTACCGATGTCCCCCGCCGGCACATTGATGGCAAAAATCGCAATCTGTAGCGAGCAACAAGATATGTTCGAAGAGACCGACAAGGTGCTCCACCTGAGTCCGGCGACAACGGACGCGCAGATCCCATTACTCGCAAAAAAAGTGAAATTGAACCTGAAAACACTCCAAACCTGCATGGCATCGAAGCATCTGGAGGGCCTGCTTGAAGCCTCGATTGATCGCGCACGAAGCGCAGGTGTCACTCGATTTCCTGCATTCGAACTCGGGAATGATCGTTGGATCGGAATCCTGACGAGGGAAGATCTGCAGAAAAAAATCGAACAGACTCTCTGAGAGTGTGCTTACAGATATCTGGCAGCGCAACAATGCGTGATAGAATGCGAGACGTGCAACTCAAAGACGCCATCTATGATTTTCTGACCCACGCCGAGGTGGGGAAATACCAGAGTAAGAAGACCGTGGAAAATTACCGCCATTATCTGAAGCGATTCGAGAAATTCGCAAAACCGACACTGGACGTGGGAAAGCTCAGTGCCGACACAGTGCGCGACTACCGTCTACACCTCCATCGGATGAATATCCGCGGCCAAGGCGTAACGCTCGACATCAAGACACAGCAATATCATCTGATCGCTCTGCGGGCTCTCCTGAAACATCTGCACAAAAACGACGTGAAGACGATTTCGCCGGAGAAGATCGAGCTGCCGAAGGTCCCCGGTCGTACCGTAGAAGTGCTTGGACGCGAGGAGTTGGACGCGATGTTTTCATCCATCGATGTGACGAAAAGGAACGGCCTGCGCGACCTTGCAGTGCTGCATCTTCTGTTTTCCACTGGACTACGCGTGAGCGAACTGAGCAATCTGAATCGTAAAGACGTGAACCTCGAGAGTCGTGAATTTCGCGTCATCGGTAAAGGCCGCAAAGCGCGGATCGTCTTCATCTCGGATAGCGCCGCCGAGCATGTGAGAAATTATGTGGAGAGTCGCCAGGACAACTGGATTCCGCTGTTTGTCAGCAACAGCAATCGTTCGCAAAACCCAAGCCTTCTCGGCGAAGAACGCCGGCTGGAACCGCAAGCGATCGAACGGATCGTCCGCACCATTGCGGCACAAGCGGGACTCGTGAAGAAAGTGACACCCCATACGCTGCGGCATACGTTCGCAACCGAACTCCTAAAGAACGGCGCCGATATCCGCTCGGTGCAGGAGATGCTCGGGCACGCGAGTATCACGACCACGCAGATCTACACGCACCTCACGAACAAGCGGCTGAAGGAGATTCATCAGCAATATCACCGATGAACGACGAATGTCGAATGCCGTAAATCGAATATCGAATTTTCATTCCACATTCGACATTCAATATTCGATATTCGTATGACGAATTCTGACAATTTTCAATCGTGCCGTTTCGCCAGCCACAATCTCGACCTGCTCTCGTCCGACTTCAAATTCTTCAGCTAAAAACCGCACGAGCTCCGCATTCGCCTGCCCTCCTTCGGGCACCGCCGCAATGTCCACCTTGAACGTGTCCTGTCCTAGGGGACCGCGAAAACGGTTCGTCGGAGCCTGTGATCTGACCTTGACGCGGAAAGTGACGGTCCCATCACTTTTCAGCTTTTGCGTGAGTGCATCAATCATCTGCATCATGGTACCAAGGTTTTGCAAGATGTTCCGAATGGGAACGATGGATATCGGCCGACGCTCCCGTACGCACCATGGAGCCGTTCCTCTGTTGTTCAAAAAATAAACAGGAGAAAAATATGTACAGAAAGCATCTGGATTCCCTGCGACTGAGTGCGCAGAATCATGTCATGTCACCATCCACATCCAATCTCGAGGAACTTCGGTCACATAACCCCTCCCTGAAAAATGCCGTGCTCCTGGATCTTGGCGGCGAGGATGGATCCGACGCACACGAAAGGGCGGACGCGGTGTATCCAAATGGGCAAAGAATATCACTCCGTACGATAGGAGATCTGAAAGAGCTATTGGCGCGCAATCCATTGGAAGAGGGTGACGAAACCGTAGATCGACTGAAAGCGGCAGTCGCAACAAGAGAAGATGATGCTGCGATGCTCGACGGCTGGATGCGCCACGATGCGGTCGCGCAGCTGCAGCAGATATTCGCCATGAATCAACCGATGCGATCGCCAGAAAATCCTGAAACCTTATTGATGATGAGTCGAGCAAAAGTCGAAGAGTTACTGCGGCGAGTAGCGATGATGTTCTGGTAACTCACCGGAGTTTCGAGGTTCGCCAATCTTCGATCTTTTGGTGATTTCCAGACAGGAGAACATCCGGAACCCGCATGCCCCGGAATTCCTCTGGCCTCGTGTAGTGCGGATACTCGCGCTGTCCGCCGAAGGCGGGTGAAAAGCTGTCGAAATCGCCAGATGCCTCTTTGCCGAGAACACCGGGGATTTTCCTAGCCACGGCATCGATGAGCACCATCGCCGGAATTTCGCCGCCGGTGAGCACGTAGTCGCCGATACTGATCTGCTGGTCGATCCAGCCGTCGATGACGCGCTGATCCACGCCTTCGTAGTGACCGCAGAGGAGGATGAGCCAGTCGTGCTTCGCAGTGGCGTCGACGGTCGCCTGCGTCAGCCTCTCTCCGGTCGCGGAGAGGTAGATACGATGTGGTTTATCCTTGCGCCTTGCTTTCAGGATCACGTCTTCCATGCACGCGACAATCGGCTCCGCCATCATCAGCATGCCCGCTCCCCCGCCGTATGGCTTGTCATCGACCTGATGATGCTTATCCGTCGCAAACGCACGGATATCGTGCATCGTGATGCTCAATAACCCATCCTGAACCGCACGTTTCAGAATACTCTCTGTGAGAGGACCCACGAACATGCCGGGAAAGAGCGTCAGAATATCAATGCGCATACCAAGGAGCGTAAAGTGTACAGTGAAAAGTGAAAAGTGGAATCCGCACGGTAGAAAATCCTGTTTTTCATTTTTCACTTTATGTTTTTCGTTGTTCGTCGCTGCGCTATCCTCTCTGCCTATGATGCACGAGAACCTGATCGACGTCCTCATCCCGACCTACAACCCAAATCCTGAGCATCTCTCCGAGGCACTAAGGTCGTTGCAGGCCCAGACATATACGAACTGGACGGCGCTCATTCACGATGATTGTTCCCTGGTCGACGTTCGCGCTGTGATCGCGCCTTTTCTCACTGACACGCGAATCCGTTTTGCAAAATCCGAAACGAGGCTCGGCATCGGTGGCAACTGGAACGCAGCCCTTGAAAAAACGTCAGCGCCGCTCGTGGCGTATCTCTTCCAGGATGATCTCTGGGCTCCGACGTATCTGGACGCAGCCGTGAAGATTTTGCAGGGACACCCGACGGTGGGATTCGTGTCCTTGGAACACGTGTACGCCATCGAAGGCACCATGGCGACCGCACCCCTGTACGACGCCGTGAAGGACTACCGTGACAAAAATATAGTAGCGGGGCTGCATCACGGCCGTGGCCTGCTGCAGCGGTGGATAGACAACGAATTGACACCGAATATCATCGGAGAGCCGAGCTTCGTCGTGATACGCCGCGAGGCGATGCAGAAAATTGGACCGTTTCTCACCGACATGCCACAGTTTCTGGACGTCGAGTACTGGACGCGGCTACTTCTCACAGGCGACTGGTATTTCCTCCGCGGACATTTTGGATCGTTTCGCGTCCATGCGAAAGGCGCAAGCGCAGTGAATCAAGAGTCCGGACAAGGCCTCTTCGATAGGCTGCGGTGTTTCGAACTTCTGATGCCGGCACTGTCTGCGAGTGAGAGGATGATCGCGCTCAAAGCCCGGCGACAAGCGCTAACAACAATGGTCACAAAATTCCGTCGCCGCGTCGGCTCCGGTAAAAAAATACAAGCGCATGGAAGCGGCGCGCTACAAAGATTTTGCCTGCGTCATCCACTTCTGATCCTGGAAGCAGTGATCCGGTCCTACACATCATAAAAATACCATTGCGCCTTTCGCTCCGGCTTCTGTACGCTTCGGTCCACTATGAAGCTCCAGAAATTTTTCGAAACGGCTGTAGACCTCGGCATGCAGCATGATCCCCGCGAGCGAAAGCAGATCGAGAAGATCCTGAAGAAGTACAAAGACAAAGAGAAAAAACTTGAGGGAAAAGACAGCGAATTCTTTGATAGAGAACGCACCTGGAACCCCTACAGCGATTGTCGGATCATCAACGGTGACGGTTCTGAGGAATTTACGCACATTTTTGTCGGCATCGACATCGAGACACCGGAACTGCTGCTCATCGATCGTCTGCGCGAGAAAGGGACGAGGATCGACGGCGTTCTCATCCATCACCCGGAAGGCCGAGCTCTCGCGGATCTGGAGAAAGTCATGACGCTGCAGGTAGATCTCCTCGCGGGCGTCGGCGTTCCTGTCAATCAGTCGGAGGCAGTACTCCGGCCGCGCATGGACAAAATTTGGCGCTCCATCCACGCCGATAACCTCTTCCGCGTGGAACGCGCAGCCGAACTCCTGAATGTTCCCGCCGTCTGCTGCCACACGATCACGGATAACATGGTCTGGGC
>CAZESZ010000028.1:9736-11150 GCA_964514855.1 uncultured Candidatus Peribacteria bacterium
GTCCACAGTGAGCGGAAATTGTGCTTCTTGCGCTTGCGATCGCGGTATGCGTTTTGGCCTGCCTTGATGATGGCTTCCTTTCCCTTCTTCACCGTCGTGCGCTTCATGCCGCGGTAACCCTTCGTGAGCGCACGAATGGCTTTGACGCGTCGGTGCCTATGGATACCACGTTTGACTCTCATGGATTACAGATTCGGGAGGAGAAGTGCGAGGGCGCGTTCGTTCGTCGGATGCATGAGTTTCGTGCGATTCAGGCGCTTCTGGCGCTTGCTCTTCTGCATGAGGAGGTGGTTGCGGCTGTGGCGGTTGAAAGCCAGTTTTCCGCTTCCGGTACGACGGATACGCTTCTTCGCGCCGCTGTGGGACTTGAGCTTTGGCATGAGCCGGACGATCTTAGCGGCAGCACAGAGAAAAGCAAAGGGAAATAGACCGAATATGGAATGTCGAATATCGAATGCCGAAGAGGCTAAAACCCGAAAAAACGATATTCTATATTCGATATTCGGCATTCGTCGTTATTTTCGGGGTCGCAGGATAACCATGAAATGATTCCCCTGGCGCTTTATCGGCTGGTCGATCTCCGCAACGTCCGTGAGACTCTGGACGAATTTATTGAGCTTTGAGATCCCATACTCCTTATTGGTGAGTTCACGACCACGCATGACGATGGTGACTTTCACCATGTGACGCTCCGCGAGGAACTCGCGACTGCGGGCGGCCTGACGATCCAGATCTCCGGTATCCGTGCGAAAACCGAAGCGAATGGCTTTCACTTCGGTCTGTTTGCTATGTGCTTTCTGGAGCTTCTCTTTCTTCTTGAGCTTGTAGAGATAGCTACCGTACTCGCCAAGCTTCACGACAGGCGGCACTGCCTTCGGCGATACTTCGATCAAATCGAACCCTTGCTCCTTGGCACGAGCCAGCGCATCGGCGATCGTCATGCGCTCCGCTGCTCCATCCTCAGCAACGAGGAGGACTTCGGGGGCGCGGATTTGTTCATTGACCTTCGGACGAGCGAAATTGAACGAACGCTGGGGGGTATATCGTTGTCTCACAGGAAGTCAGAGGCTGGGAAAGTGTCTGCAGTATCGGCAAAAGTCGGCCTGAGGTCAAGCGAGCACGCTTTCTACATACCGCAGATCGAGCGATACAGGCCGCGGGCATTCAGCGGCATGAGGCACGGATGCTCCAGCACCGACTGAACCTCTGGCGGATAGTACGCGCGAAAAATATCGGTGACGTAGAAGAACGTACCCCGCGGATACAGACCAAAGAAACGCGTGCGGTCGGACGCAGAACCGAGGAGAAATCTCTCCCATTCCGCAAGCGGCAGCGAATCGAAAATACCGGGACCCGAGACCGATGCCTCCGGCACATACCCCACGAGCCACGGCGCCATGTTATCCAGAACGAT
>CAZESZ010000029.1:0-11138 GCA_964514855.1 uncultured Candidatus Peribacteria bacterium
GCAAGACGTTCTACATTTTGGATGAGCCCACGACTGGTCTGCATTTCGATGACATCGCGCGGCTTCTGGACGTGCTGCAACGCCTCGTGGAACGAGGAAATACGGTTCTCGTGATCGAGCATAACTTGGATGTCATAAAATCAGTCGATCACATCATCGATATCGGACCTGATGGCGGCGACGAGGGTGGCAAGATCCTCGCGACCGGCACGCCCGAAGCAGTAGCGAAGTCCAAAGACAGTTACACCGGACAGTACCTGAAGAAGATGCTCTGACGGCCGTGCTCTGTCAGAAGCAATCGGATGCGATACGGTATACTGCCCGCCGCATGATGCTTGCGAACACACTGACGTTTCCGTGGGACCTCGCCATCCTTCTGATGCTCTCAGGATCGTTCGGCATCACGTATGCGTCGTGGTGCTGGCTGGGGAGAAAACCAAAGAAGCCGCTCTGGATGAGAACCGGCGTGGTCACAAGTGGCATGGTTTCGGCGCTCTTCTTCCTGATCATCATGTACGGATCGTTCATCGAGCCACAGATCATTACGGTCACACGGATCACAGTACCGCTACAGCTCGCAACACCAGTGAAGATCGCCATCATCTCGGATCTGCACGTCGGACCGTACAAGGGAGCGGGTTTCATCAAGCGCGTGGTACGCAGGATCAATGAGGAGACCCCGGACATCGTGCTCATCGTCGGTGATCTCGTACTCTCGGACGATGTCACGCCAGAGGCCCTGACCGCGCTGGAACCACTGAAGAATCTCCATCCGCAGCTTGGAACGTACATCGTCATGGGAAACCATGACCACGGCATCTACCGACTCTTCACGCCGGAACAGCGTCGTCCTCCCGACCGAAGCGATCTCGTGTCGGATATGCTGGCACGTTCCGGGCTCATCGTCCTCAAGAACACTCAGTCCGAGATAAGAATCGGCGGTGAGACTCTCCTCATCACCGGCATCGAGGATGCGCTCTCCGGTCAGGCCGACATCGTGAAGACGCTGCAGGGGTCAGGCTCCGGCTCGGCGCCAGTTCTTCTCATGTCGCACAATCCGGACGTGATCCTGGATCCGCTGTCACGGCTGGCAAATCTCATCGTGGCCGGCCACACCCACGGCGGGCAGATTCGGCTACCGTGGTACGGACCCGTGTCTGCGCTGCCGACGCACATCGGGAGGAAATATGATCAGGGAAGTTTTGCTCTCGGCAGCGGAACGACGCTTCTGATCACCCGAGGAGTCGGAGAATCCGGCCCGCGTGCGAGGCTCTTCGCGCCGCCGGAGATCATGATGATCAGAACACAGCCAGAGGCTACGTCCGCCATGTGATGCTGCAACCAATCGCGTTCCCACCTTCGTCCCGCGGCTGCGGGCTTCCACCCTTCGCCTCTGGGCTTCAGGGGACAAGTCGGCGGGCAGGCATTTCATTTCCATTTAATAGAACAACCGATGGCGTTCATCTTGTGGACAGGTGGTTCTTCGCCTTTCAGAACGGCGGCAATTGCATCGCGAAGATTGTGCTCCGTGACTTTCTCCGGCTCTTTCCAGTTGTCATCGACTCTGCCCATGTACTTCAGCTTGCGCGCGGCGTCGAACACGAAGCAGTGAGGCGTACAGAGTGCGCCGAAATCTTTGGCGACTTTCTGCGTCTCATCGAAACAGTAGGGAAACGGATACTCCTTTTCGTTGTGACGCGCTTTCATATTCTCAAAAGAATCATCCGGGAATGTCTCAGCGTCATTGCTGTTGATGAGGACGAACTGGGCACCTTCCTGATCAAAATCCTTGGCGAGATCAATGAGACGCTGTTCGACAGCCTGGGCATACGGACAGTGATTGCACGTAAAGACGACGACGAGGACAGGATCGCGGATGATGCTGGAGTCCACGGTGAGGCCATCCGTCGCCGGGAGCGAGAAGTGCGGCATGGGATCGTTGATCTTGAGGATTGTGGAGTTATCGTTGATGAGAACCATGCGGGAGAGGGAAAGAGATGCCCATGATACACTCGTTGGCATATGAAGCGCCATTTCACCGCGACTGCGTTTATCGTCGACTCACGGAAGCGCACGCTCCTGCTGTGGCACAAGCGCCTGAACCGATGGATGCCGCCGGGTGGGCACATCGACCCCGATGAAACTCCGGAGGACGCTGCCAAGCGTGAGTGCAAAGAAGAGACGAATCTGGACGTCGAAATCGTCGGCGATCCGCAGGCCGATCTCTTCACACAGAATCGTTCGGAGGGACGGATGCTGACAAAACCGATCGCGATGCTCCTCGAGGAAATCCCAGCATCACTGGAGCGCGGCGAACCAGCGCATCAGCACATGGACTTTCTGTTCATCGCCCGACCGCTGGATGAATCGCAGGCGATAAAAATTGCGGAAGAAGAATCCGACCGGATGCGGTGGTTCGATGCGCAGGAAATAGAGATGCTTAACCCAGAGACCGAAATTTTTGCGAATGTGAAAGCGTATATTCAGAAGCTTCTGAGCTAAGCAGGACGCCTGATGGGTGAAATATTGTGCATCGACTTGCTCGCGGGTGTCATGTCTTGAGCAGAGTTCATCACCTGAGAAACATCTATGTCTGACACGCCAATAGTTCGATGTCCTGCATCATCCTGTGCACCCTGATTGCCGCCATTGGCACACGCAAAGATTTGCTTAATGACATGATTATGAGGCGGCGTTTCATGCGAATCATCGAGAATGAATTGTCCACGCTCAGAAAATTTGTACCCTTTCGACGTCACTTCTTTGCGCAATGCCGGAAGATCGAGACGATCGAAGGTATCAAATTCTTGATATGCTGTATTGACATCTGTCGGCATCAGCATGTGCGCCTTTGGATTGCAATCAAGTCCGCGAATAATGAAATTCGCTGCAATCTTGGTGTTGAGAATTTTCACCAATTCATGCCAGACGCTGAGCATCTCAACAATTTCATCGTCGCGCATCTCATCACGGAAGCCCATGATACGGTCACGAACTTCTTTTTCTGTTAGAGCAAGCATGCCTGCAAGCAAAAGATTTGCAGTCATAAAACGTACCTCGGCCTGCCCCATCAGCACAGACTGAAAGTCGTAGGGCTCATCAATATCAAGCTGACTAACGAGACGATTTGGCCATGAGGTTCTTTCAGTGATCTCCGGTTGCGCCTTCATTACTTCGTCATATCCGACATCATTTTTTATCCATAGAATGAAGTCACGAAGATCATCGATCGATCGTATTTCCTCAAGTTTACTGGAAACCAAGGCTTGCAGACGGCTAGCAATTCCACCCGAAAAATCCCGCTGAGCCAGAATTGTTTTGGATGATACATTACGGCTTGCGTGGATCACTGCAGTATCAAAATCTTCTAAGATTTCAGGCGACCAGTCTGCAGCGATAATTGCGGGATGATGTGCGAGCATGCCACCAACCATTGCAGGGGTCATATCGCGCTCAGTAAAACTATATCCTGGACCACAGATCACAATTGCACCATCCTCGGCATTCACCCTGTTGAGTGAAAGTGAATGAATCCAGTTCATGAACTCAGCACGAACACGTTCGTAATGGTGCTGATCAGGCTTATGCTCTTGCCATAAAGCAGCATAGTCACGAGCCGTAACGCTATATTGAGCATTGTTGGCATCTTGGAACCGACGATCGCGTGAGTTCAAGGGCATGAATCAGTTGAAGGGGGCAGAAGGGTAAGTCAGTACAAAGGGTAACAATAGTTATTTTCACATAAAAATATCATTTACGCAATATCTTCTTCACACTCGGAATCTGCAACAAAGCATCGAAGAGATCGCTAAATTCCTGAAACTTTTCCACTTCCACTGTCAGCTTATATAAAGCATCGTTTGGTGGAATTGCAAAGACCTGGAATTTCGCAATGTTGAGATTGCGTTCCGCGACGACTTTCGTGACGTCATAGATGAGACCCTTGCGATCTTGGGCGTAGATCTCAAGCTTGATAACTGTGGAATCCTGACTGAGCAGACGAGACCGTGGAAGAAGATGAAAGAACTGCAAAATACGCAGAAAGATCGAAGGCGATACGATGAGTAACTCTCTGTACGATTCGAGAACATTCGCAAGTGGCGTCCGTCCATTCGCGATGGAAATGAGTAATTCTTCGAACGACGGTTGCTGCTGTGCGCTTGC
Organism: uncultured Candidatus Peribacteria bacterium; assembly: GCA_964514855.1. Taxonomy (GTDB): domain Bacteria; phylum Patescibacteriota; class Gracilibacteria; order Peribacterales; family Peribacteraceae; genus JAGORY01. Next base: position 4,165 of record CAZESZ010000029.1, read on the forward strand.
CAGCCGCCGTTGCATGGATTGGAGATGAAATAACCACCACATGGGTAGTGCATGCTTGCGGCACTCGGCTTCCAGGATGGACTTTCCCTCACTGACCTGACGCTCTCTGGGAGTCAGGGAAATATTTTCTCGTAGCACTTCACGCGCCTGAATGGACTTCACTTTCTCCATCCACTGCGAACGAATGGCAGGGCTTGCGGCATCGAAAATGATGATGTCCACGGTATCACCCTCGCGCAGTGTCGCCGTCGCTTCGCGTGTCTCGCCGTTGATGCGAACGCCGCCGAGATATGCGATGTTATCCGGGTTGAGTGCAAAGGCAAAATCGATACCGGTCGCATCCTGCGGCAAGTTCAGGATTTCTCCGGATGTCGTAAAGACGTTGATGCGTCCGGCGAGAACATTGGATTTCAAATCCGACATAAATTTTTCTTTTTCGAACGGCAAACGATTGATGGACGCGAGCACTTCGCTGAAATGCGTGTCGCCGGAGAGCCACGTACTCATCTTCCGTTTCATCGTATGCTCATGCATTGCCTGAGTCTGGATGCGCAGTCTCAGCTGGTGATTTTGCGCGAGAAAAATAGTGGTGTGGAGCGCGCGATAGCCATTGGGCTGCGGAGAGCTGATAAAATCTTTGAAGGAATACGCCCGCACCGGATAACGGACATGCACCGAACCGAGCACGCTGTAACATGCCGCGTCCTCAGGGCGATTGACGATCAGTACCACGGAGTCGATAGCCTGACTGTCTGACAGTCGTGCAATGTTTCCTTGCAGCTTCCGAAAGATTTCATAATCGGTCATCTGGTCCAACCGCGGTGTCACATGCGCGTCCGTCTCAGCATCGATACGCTTCAGAAACAGTTCGCGTTCGTTCTGGAGCGACAGTCTCGTCGTCAGAATGGCATCGTGCCACCGTGCGCATTCCTGAGGGTACGCAATCGGAAAGCAGAGTTCTTCGAAACGTCCCTTGAGGTCGTACAGACCGACGAGGCGTGCAAAGGGCACATAGATATCCAGCGTCTCATGCGCGACGCGAACCTGCTTGTCGGGCCGCAGACCGTCAATGGTTTCCGTGTTGTGCCAACGATCGGCAAGCTTGATGAGGAGCACTCGCAGGTCTTCACTAGCGGTAAGCAGCATCTTCCGCAGTGACGCAATTTGCCGCTCACCTCGCACTCCCTCGTAATGCAACTTCGTGAGTTTCGTCACAGCATCGACAAGCTTCGCGACATCAGGACCGAACTCTTCCTGCAAGGAAGACATGGACGTGCGATCGTCCTCCACAACATCGTGAAGCAGGGAAGCCGCAAGCGTATGTGCATCGGCATCCAGTTGTGACAGATAATCTGCAACTGCAATGGGATGTGTGATGTACGGTATGCCCGAATCACGAGTCTGGCCGCTGTGAAGCTCCGTCGCACGCCGAAGCGCCTTCTCCACAAAATTCCTGTCGTCGAGCGACAGGTATTCGATGTGCCGGAGAAAATCGGCTTCGCTTACTGTCATCAGATGGCGATTGTAAACCTTTTCTAAAGACGAAGACACTATTTTCCGGCTGTGTTACGATGAACCCGGACGCTTCCGCCACGATTTCTCAAGGCTCCGCAAACCCGATTTACGCCGAAAATTCTATGCACTTCGACCCCGTCGATTCCGATCAATCACTGCCGGACCTGGAAACCGGAATCCTGAAGTACTGGCGAGAGGAAGACACATTCAAGCGCTCCATGAAACGCCGTGAGAACGGCGAGGTGTTCAGTTTCTACGACGGACCACCATTTGCGACTGGTTTGCCGCATTACGGACACCTGCTCGCAGGAACCATCAAAGATGTGATCCCCCGATACCAAACCATGCGCGGAAAATACGTGAAGCGCCGGTTCGGCTGGGACTGCCATGGTCTTCCAGTCGAAAATATCATCGAAAAAGAACAGGGACTGAAATCCAAAAAAGACATCGAGGCTCTGGGTGTAGCGAATTTCAATGCCCTCTGCCGCGCCGCCGTGCAGCGCTACACCAGCGACTGGCGACAAGTCGTCGAACGCATGGGCCGTTGGGTGGATATGGACGATGATTACCGGACGATGGACCCTGAATGCATGGAGAGCGTCTGGTGGGTCTTCAAACAACTTCATACACAGGGGCTGATCTATGAAGGCCACAAGCCGATGCACGTCTGCCCACGCTGTCAGACACCGCTCTCGAACTTCGAAGTAACACAGGGATACAAAGATATTCAGGACTACGCGGTGACGGCGATGTTTGAACTCAGCGATGAGCTGAGAGCTGTGAGCGATGAGAAAAAAATGAAGTCTCAACGCTCAACGCTCAACGCTCAACGCTGTTACGTGCTCGCGTGGACGACTACGCCATGGACGCTGCCGGGAAACTTGTTTCTCGCGGTGCATCCGGAGACGACGTACGTGAAGGTTTCGTCGGACAAGAAGAATTTCATCGTCGCAAAAGATCTGACGGAGAGCGTTTTTTCGGGAAAGGAGTACGACGTGCTGGAAGAGATCAGCGGCAAGAAGCTCGTTGGGATGCGCTACAAGCCGCTCTTCCCCTACTACGCTGCACAGTACGCCGATGCCGCCTTCCGCATCGTCGCAGGCGACTTCGTCACCGTTACCGACGGCATGGGCATCGTCCACATCGCTCCTGGTTACGGTGAGGATGATTTCCAGGTGGGGAAGCGGGAGAACGTGACCATGCTCCAGCACGTCGGTATCGATGGCATCTTCAAGAAAGAAGTGACCGATTTCGCCGGAACCTGCGCAAAGCCAAAGGAGGACCACCAGAGTGGAGACAAGAAGATTGCGAAGTGGCTCAAGCAGAACGGAAAACTATTCAAGGCCGAGAGCTTCAACCACAGCTACCCGCACTGCTGGCGCTGCGATTCGCCCCTCCTCAACTACGCCACGAGCTCGTGGTTCGTCGCGGTGGAGAAGGTGAAAGAAAAGATGCTCGCGGCGAACGCCAAGACGCACTGGGTGCCCGAGCACCTGCGCGACGGCAGATTCGGCAAATGGTTGGAAGGAGCGCGGGATTGGGCAATCTCCCGGAATCGCTTCTGGGGTACTCCCCTCCCGGTCTGGAGAAACACCGTGACAGGAGACGTAGAAGTCATTGAATCCAGAGATGAACTCATGGCGAAAGCGCCGACGAGATTCACGAAGCTCATCGTCGCTCGGCACGCCGAAAGTCGGGGCAACGTAGAACATATTTACCAAGGAAAAGTTCCGGGAACAGAGCTCACTGAGATGGGAAAGAAGCAGGCAGAGGAACTCGGCAAAAACATCGTAGAGATGAACAAGAATCGAAAAATCTCCGCCATCTACTGCTCCCCTCTTCTCCGTACACACATGACAGCGCAGGCCATTGCAGGGCAATCTGATGCGCCGATCTTCATCGATGAGCGTCTGCGAGAAGTAAACTTCGGCGAGTATGAAGGCAAGCACATCGATTTCGACGATCTCACCTTCATCCGCGAGCGCCGCGCACACAAACTCGAAAAAGGCTACATCGAAAGTATCTACCACTTCGATGGAATGGAAACCTGGTCCAGCACAGAGTTGCGCATCCGCGAATTTTTAGATGACGTGCTCGGTAAACACGCAGGCGAGACGATCGTCGTCGTGACGCATGCGGATCTGGTCATGAACATCCGGCACATCTTCACCGGAGAAGATCCTCGCAAGATCGTCCATCAGCCGTATCCAAAACTTGCAGGCATGCAGACCTTGTACTGGGATCACGCTCGCAAGGCACAGATGGATCTACACAAGGAGACGGTGGATGGGATCGTGTGGGAAAGTGAAAAGTTGAAAGTGAAAAGTGAAAAACAACAGGTGGAGCTCACGCTGGTGCGGCATGGGGAGACGGATCTCAACAAAGAGAAAATCATGCAGGGCGGCAACATCGACATGTCCCTCAACAACGTCGGCAAAGAACAGGCGAAATCGGCCGCCGAGGCACTGAAGGACGCTGCGTTCGATGTCGTGATCTCCTCTTCGTTGAAACGTGCCAGCGAAACGGCCAAGATCATCGCAAAGAAGCTCGGCCTGGACTACGGTGGCAGCTACGAGCTCTTCAACGAACGCGACTACGGAGCCTTGAGCGGCGTATCGGTGGAGGAAATCATGGCCGAACATGGACCAAAGAAGGCGATGAAAGGCTTGAGCCCCGTGTGGCTGAAGATCACGCCGGAGGGCGGAGAGTCATTCGAGCAATTCATCGGGCGCGTGAAGCGAGGGCATGACGTTCTGCTGAAGGAGTTTGCGGGCAAACGGGTGCTGATGGTGACGCACGGCGGCGTCATCCGCGCGATGAACTTCATCACCGGATGGTCATACGACGACGTCGCGAAGAGTGAACCGAAGAACGGTCACGCGTATCCGTTCACCCTCAGCCCGCAGATGCGTCGGATCGAAGAAGTGCTGGACTGCTGGTTCGAAAGCGGATCGATGCCGTACGCACAGGATCACTTTCCCTTCGAAACCGGGTCGGACGTACCAGGGGGCTTCCCAGCCGACTTCATTGCCGAAGGCCTGGACCAGACGCGCGGCTGGTTCTACACGCTCATGGTTCTCTCGTCCGCACTCTTCGAATGTCCGGCATTCAAGCACTGCGTGGTCAATGGCATCGTGCTCGCCGAAGACGGAAAGAAGATGAGCAAGCGCCTGAAAAATTATCCCGAACCAACCGAGATCATGAAGAAGCACGGCGCCGACGCAGTGCGATTTGCACTCATGAGTTCGCCCGCGGTGCGTGGCGAAGATCTGCGATTCTCCGAAAAACTGGTGGCAGAAACCGTACGCTCAGTCCTGCTGCCGCTGTGGAATGCGTACCGATTATTCGTCACGTACGCCAATGCTGCGGACTTCAAGCCGAGTCTCGATTTTTCGCTACGGAATGCGCAGTCGAAGAACCAGCTGGATCGATGGATGATCCTGAAGACGCAAGAACTCGTGAACAAGATGACCGCAGAACTGGAGAACTATGATCTCTCGGCGACGTGCGCACACCTCACAGACTCCATCGATAATCTCACGAACTGGTACGTACGCTTGAGCCGTCGCAGACTGGCGGGTAAAGATGCGAATCTCCCAGCCGAGGCGCAGTCAGAAGCGCTCGACACACTGTATCGAGTTCTCCTCACAGTCTCGCAACTTCTGGCGCCTTTCTGTCCGTTCATCACGGAAGACATGTATCTCAATCTCGTGGGGGAAGATCACGGATCGATCCACTTCACGGACTGGCCGCTCAGCGCAGAAATCACGGAAGACGATCAATCGATCCTCTCACTCATGGACTCCACGCGCATGATCGTGACACTCGGGTTGTCGCTACGAAACGATGCAAAGATCGGCGTACGTCAGCCGCTGCAATCGGTCACATTCGCTCTGCCGCCATCCAATACCGCGGGCATCGCAAAAACATTGATCGAAGAAGAGCTGAACGTGAAGCAAGTCATCGATATCGTCGATGCTGCATCGCTCGCCTCTGCGATCGTGATGGTGGATGCGCGAAAAGTCGGACCGCGTCTCGGGGGACGAGTGCAAGAGATCATCAAGGCTGGCAAGGCCGGACAGTTCGAACAGAAAGACGGAAAAATTATCATCTTGAATGAAGAGTTTTCGCTGGACGAAGCCAAGATCATCTATCAAAGCAAAGAAGGGAAAGCCGTCGCTGCCGGCGGTGGAATCGTCGTCAGTATCGATACGACGCTGACACCAGCACTGCTCCTCGAAGGCCAAGCACGAGAACTCATCCGCGCCATTCAGCACATGCGAAAAGATGCAGGTCTGGATTTCACAGACACTGTAAAAATTAGCCTCACCGGTGCGGAGACAATCATGGAAGCGCATGGGCAGCTCGTGCTGGAAGAAACGCGCGCGGTACTGGAAGAAAATGTCGGGAAAAAAGAATCCGCCGACCTCGGAGGCATCAGCGTACAGATCGCACTCGAGAAGAAATAAGCGTGTACAATCTTCCTCATGCCCGATTCATCTCTCTCGCCCGCGACGAAGATCGCCATCAAGGCAGTCATCAACATCGCGGTCGTCTGGGGCATGAATGAATTTTTGCCGCAGTATGTTGCGGTCTTCGGTGGACTACCCGCGTACGTCATCATCGGAAGTTTGCTGACGCTACTCAATATGTTTCTTCGGCCGCTTCTCGCCATTCTTACGTTTCCGTTTCATCTTCTGTTCACACTCTTCACGACGATCGGTGTGAATGCATTCTTCCTGTACGTCATTTACGAGATAACGCTGAAGATGGATCCGAACATCGTGACGCTCGTCATCACAGGCGGCCTCTCGGGTTGGCTCATCGTGAGCTGCATCCTCGGACTGGCGAACTGGATTCTCAAAAACATCGTCTAAAAAATTCTCAGGAAAATCAGAATCAGAGCTTGTTTTCTGGTATAATAGTTACTCGCTCTCTGAAAACATTGGCTTACCGCCACACGATACTGCATCGTCCCCCTTCGCTCCTCATTGCATTCGGAGCTTCGGCGGACACAGTATCTTCGGACTCATCCATCGTGCTACGCACTCGGATTCGTCTCGAATTCAACTGTGGGGATGCAAGGCTTCGACAGCGTGAATCTGCGTTGCTTGTGTCTCGATCCGGGATTGCTCTGGTTCCCGTTACCCACCTCTGCACCACTAAATGCAAACTCTGCATTCCGCAAGGCCGCTGAAGCTGGTGAGGCTCTCGTCGCAAGACTGAGTGCACCTTCTTTCGCACTTGCTATGGCCTAATTTATTTTAGGCCGCGTTTCTCTCTTGATCCTCGCTACAGAGATGAAACGTCACTAGCGAGGTTGGCTCATCGCCTGACGCGACGTTGATCCTGAATCTTGCGTCATCCCTCCCGCCCCTCTCTGGTCTTCTCTGACGGCGCGGAGAAATGAGAAGACCATGATCGTACAGACCTTCGGCGTACACGTTGGACCCGGGTTC
>CAZESZ010000030.1:0-10739 GCA_964514855.1 uncultured Candidatus Peribacteria bacterium
CAGTCCAATCCCAGGGCATGGATAGATAGTGTATACAGACAAAGTTAATTTTTGTTGACAAATCAGTACGAGGATCTCAGGATGACGCCTCTTCAATATTATTCCGTGAACAATGCTCAATACGCAGATGGATTCCGCGCCGACACAGAGCGAGCGCAATGTCGAACTCGCAATGCCGATGGCACGACTACGAGCCGTGATTGCCGAACGTTGGATACAGATCTCTGATCTCCTGAGGGATCTCAATATCAGTGAAAAACCTCATCTGACACAGAAAATTCTTGCGTCGGAAGCGATGTCGGATCATATCAGGATGGAAGTGAGGCGGATTCTCGAATGCGAACCTGCGGAAAGCGCGAAAGCAGATGATCTGCGCTCGCTGCTCACCAAAACGGAAGCAGATGTGGATGCTATTCAGGCACAGCGCAATGCTCTTCAAAGCGAAAACGGAGGCATTGTCGGTGGATTTTTCAAACACCCGAAATTCAAGAATTTCTACGCCGAACGACTCGATTTTGAGACTCGCAGAAACCTGGCAGAAGCAGCACTTCTGCGTGCCGCAGACACCTTCGATCCTTCCATGGGCGAACTCACGACCTACGCCTTCTGGTGGATACAATCCACCATTCGGGAGGCTGCGGACAAGGATGCGAAGCACACGAGAGTGTCGCTCGACAAAGAATCTCGTGGAGATACTACAAACTTCCTGGCACTCACGGAGGACCGGCGCGCTGAGCAACCGTACGAGATCGAACATCGCCGTGAACTCAGAGAAATGCTCCACAACGTCATGAAGGAGATGCCACTGCACTTGCGCAGAGCACTCGAACTCACGCAGGGACTTTGTCCGGATCATCGTGTGCATTCACCTGAAGATGCAGCAGAAATTATGATGCACGAAGGCGTGGAGACAACCGAGAAAAAAGTGGGTATTACAAAACACAAGGTGTGTAGCTGGGTATCAGAGGCGAAGAGAGTAATCGCACAGAAGATGCAGCATCTCTTCGTTGAAAACGAAGGCAATACGTAGAACAACTCTTGGAATGACATTCCTGATCGGGTACAATCCCTTGACCTATGGAAAACGCTTCGACCCCGCAGAGCGCAAGCCGGCCATTTCGGCTGGTGGCTCCGTACACACCGAAAGGTGATCAGCCGAAAGCTATCGAGAATTTGGTGAAGGGCATGAAATCCGGCGAGCGACACCAGACGCTTCTCGGCGCGACCGGTACCGGAAAAACGTTCACGATGGCGAACATCGTGCAGCAGCTCCAGCGGCCAACACTCGTGCTCGCGCATAACAAGACACTCGCCGCGCAGCTGTGCACCGAGTTTCAGCAGTTCTTTCCGGACAATGCGGTGAGCTACTTCGTGTCGTACTACGACTACTATCAGCCGGAGGCGTACCTGCCGACCACGGACACCTACATCGAGAAAGACGCGAGTATCAATGAAGAGATCGCGAAGTTTCGCCACGCCGCAACGTTCAATTTGCTGACACGCAGGGACGTGCTCATCGTCTCGTCGGTCTCATGCATCTACGGTCTCGGTGACGTGCAGGACTACGAAGCACTCGCCATTACCGTGAAGCGCGGCCAACCGTTCCAGCGTCAACGGTTTCTCAGGCTCCTCACGGACATCCAGTACACGAGAAGCGGCATGAACTTCAAGCAAGGAATGTTCCACGTCATGGGTGACACCGTGGAAGTCTTCCCTCCCGGTGGCGACACCGTCATCCGCTTCGAGATGCCGTTCGATGAGATCGAGACGATCCAGGAAGTGGATAGTTTCACCGGCGAAGTGGTCACTGAACTGAACGACATCAAGATTTTCCCTGCCGCGCACAACGTGACGACGAAGGAGAAGATCGACGGTGCCGTGTCGAAAATCCTGGAGGAGGTAAAAATCCAGGAAAAATATTTCCTCGACATGAAAGAGTTTGCCAAAGCCGAACGCATCCGCACGCGAACCGAGTACGACATGGAGATGCTGCGGGAAACCGGCTACTGCACCGGGATCGAAAACTACGTTCGCTACCTCGGCAACCGCGAACCAGGGACGCCTCCCGAGACGCTCCTGGACTACTTTCCGGAAGATTTCATGATGTTCGTCGACGAATCGCACATCTCGCTTCCGCAGATCGGCGGCATGCACGAGGGAAACTTGCAACGCAAGAAAACGCTCATCGATTACGGCTTCCGCCTGCCGAGCGCGATGGATAACCGTCCACTGAAGTTCCAGGAATTCGAGGAGCGCGTGGGGCAGTGCGTCTACGTCTCGGCGACACCTGGACCGTACGAATACAAAAATACGGACAAGAAAAATCTCGTGGAACAGATCATTCGTCCGACCGGACTTCTGGATCCGCAGGTCACGGTGCATCCGAAGAAACATCAGATCGACCACATTACAAAAGAGATCAACGCGACGATCAAGCGCGGTGAGCGCGTGCTCATCACGGCGCTCACGAAGAAGAGCGCCGAAGATTTGGCGCAGTACTTCCAGAATGCCGAGTACAAGGTGCGATACCTGCACAGCGACATCGAGACGATGGAACGTGTCGAAATTCTGCGGCAACTGCGTTCTGGCGAGATCGATATCCTCGTCGGTATCAACCTGCTGCGGGAAGGCCTGGACCTTCCGGAAGTGAGCTACATCGCTATTCTGGATGCCGATCAACAAGGGTTCCTACGCTCGCGCGATGCGCTGATCCAAACCATCGGCCGCGCGGCGCGCAATATCAGCGGACACGTCGTGCTGTACGCAGACAAGATGACACCGGCGATGGAAGGCGCCATCGGCGAGACGAACCGTCGTCGGAAAATTCAGGAAGCCTACAACGAGAAACACGGCATCACGCCGCAGACCATCATCAAGGCAATCAAGGACATCGCGGAAGAGCACAGCAAGCTGAAGCTGACGCGCAAAAAGTACGATCATCAGAAGATCCCGAAAGACGAGAAGAAGCGCTTACTCGAAGAGCTGAATGCGCAGATGGAAATAGCGGCCGAGAATATGGAATTTGAGAAAGCTGCTGATTTGCGAGATGAGATAGAACTCTTGAAGCGTGAAATATAGCTATGCAAGCTCTTTCACCGCTTCGGTGTAGCCTTCAGGCGTTCCCGTATCGAATCTGCGTCCTTCGAATTCGTAGCCGTAGATATCGATGGTCTTGAGCTGTGCCTTCAGTGCATCGATGAGTCTGATTTCTTTATCGTGATGTCCACTCTCCGTTCTATTGAGCTCGTCGATCGTCGACCGAGGGACGATGTACTTCCCGACGATACCGAGCGTACTGGGCGCATCGTCCGGCTTCGGCTTCTCGACCAAGCCTTTGATTTTTCGTGTGCGAGATTTGTGATTATCCGGAACGATGTCGACGATGCCATACTTACTGACGAGTTTTTTTTCCACGTCCTGCAGGCAGAGCATTGCGGTTTCTTTCTTCGCGCCAAGTTTCTTCCACGCTTCCGTCAGCTGCTGTAAGCCGTTTTTTTCGCCATGAATGATGTCATCACCGAAGAGAATCGCGACGACGTCAGACTCGATCCAGTCACGCGCTTGCAGGATGGCATGACCGTCGCCTTTCATCTCTTCTTGGTACGCGACGTGAAACCTGACTTGGTTATATTTCGTCAATTCCTCGAGCATGTGCAGTTTGCCGCGACGCTCGAGTTCGCGCTCGAGTTCCGGCTGTGCGTAGAAATACTGCGGGATTGCCTCCTTGCCGCGACTAATGACAAAGCAAATATCATGAATGCCAACGCTCATGCATTCATCGACGAGCACCGCAATGATCGGCTTGTTGCCGATGGGGAGCAATTCTTTGGGTACCACTTTCGTCCACGGCAGAAACCGCGTACCGAACCCCGCAACCGGTAAGATAGCCTGGGTGACTTTCATGGACCGAGCATAGCACGGCTAGCGAAAAGTCGCCTCGAAAGCATTCTGAATGCGCTTTGTGAGCTTTCCAGGAGATCCATCGCCGATGGTGACTGTATCGACACGAAGAACAGGTGTGATACCCGCAAGCGAGCTGGTGAGAAATATTTCGTCCGCATGAAAAATCTCAGACTCTTGCAACGAGACAAAACGCACCGGTATGTTCAGTCGCCGCGCGATACGCAGAACTGCGGCACGTGTGATACCAGGAAGAATGTCCTCGTTCGAAGTCCACAGTGTTCCGTTCTTCACGAAAAAAATATTGCTGTACGCACCCTCCTGCACGCTGCCATCACTGCGACGCAGGAGCGCCTCGCCGTATCCCTGACGTTGTGCTTCGGTGTGAGCTTTGTACTCATGGTGATACGGCAAGGATTTGGCTTGTGGAAGGGCTCGATCAAGTGCTTTCACGGTGGCGGCGATGCCGTAACGAGAGGCGGGATCTCTGATGAGGGGACGCATTTCGATGATCACATCTCGCGGCGTGCAGACTATTTTCACACGAAGAATGTTTGCAGAATTTTTTTTGACGGCGAATCGGAGATTTTTTGCAAGAACAGACACTGATGGAATATGAATCTTCCGTAGCTCAGCAGAATGCCGAAGACGCGTGAGATGCGCCGAGAGATCCCGAATCCTTCCGGTATCCACACGCATCGTCTCAAAAATACCGATACTGCCCGGATGTGCAGGATCGAACAACGCGGCAATCGTCTCCGACGAAATTTCGCGCTGTCCACGAAAATATCTGGGGGAATACATTCGTGAAAAATCCACAAACGGCTGTGCTTTTCTGCGTGTTTCGTCGTATTCCTGAGCACACACCGAATCCGCAACGATCCCGCCGCCCATGCCGAGTGTCAGCGCTTTTTTTCGCTTTTCTATGGTACGAATGAGGATCGTACTGTCGAGAAAACCAGAGCGACCGAGCATGAGCATCGAGCCGCAGTACGCGCCGCGAGGACGGTCTTCCAACCGATCAATTTCTTTCATCGCCGCGACTTTCGGACAACCGGTGACGGACCCCCCGGGAAACATCGAAGCGAATGCATCGATCGGATGGAGATTTTTCTGGAGCATGCCGCGGATCACCGAGTACGTGTGCCAGACCGACGGATTTTTTTGCAGCGTTCGGTGTTCGAGCACTGTGACTGAGCCCGGAGCCGAAACTTTACCGACGTCGTTTCGAAGCAAATCTGTAATCATACTGAGTTCAGCTGCTTCTTTCGGGCTCGCAAGAAGCTCATCTGCAAGCCGTTTATCAGCTACAGAAGTTTTCCCACGCGGCCTCGTTCCCTTGATAGGACACGTCGTGATGACGCCGTTTTCTATCGTCACAAACCGTTCCGGCGAGAGTGACAGAATGGCAGTCTCTTCATGCTCGATGTACGAAGCGCACGGTGCCGGATGCATCTCTGCGAGTGCCGCAAAGAGCTTTCTTCCATGAACGTCTGACAGTGCGGTAAACGGATACGAGAGGTTAAGCTGATAGAAGTCACCATTGCGGATCCCGCGCATAACTGTAGAGAATACTGATCGGTAGCGGTTTTTTGGCAGTGTGGGCTCCCACAGAATCTTTGGAAGCGCTGGACTGACAAACGGTCGCGCGTGAATCATCCGAACTTCTCGCTCAAACTCTGGCTCACCCACGATAAAGACGTCCCCACTCTTCCAAAGCACAGCGCAGTCATACACGTGAAATATCGCCTGCGGGATTCCTGATCTGTGCCTGGAACGTACACCCTGGAGTGCGCAGCCGAAATCGTACGAACAGTAGCCGATGGTGCCACCGGCAAACGGTAAGCGTGATTTTTTCATCGGGAGTTTCTTCAGTGTCTCGAATACCGACGCATCGCTTCCCGAGATCGTACGGTGAGGATTCCAGCAGATAATATTCCAGTCTCCGCTCGTGAAGTACGCAGTATTTTTTTCCTCGTCTGAGAGCTTCGAGAAAAACCGCAGCGGATGGAAGCCGGGAAGTGCAATTTTTTTCTCTACCATCGTCCGAGCAGAAAATTGTTCATGATCATATCGCCGCAGTTCGTCAGAAAGGATTCCGGATGAAACTGCACACCGATGATCGGATGTATTTTGTGCTGCATCGCCATGATTTCTCGCTGTTCTCCGCTACTCGTCCATGCAAGTAGATCGAAATCTTTCGGCAATTTTTTCACGATGAGCGAATGATACCGAGCGGCTGAAAATGGTGACGGTACGCCCTGAAAGATACTTGTTTGGGTATGCCGGATCTGGCTCGTTTTTCCGTGCATAACCTCTGGAGCAGGTCCGACAAATGTCTTTCCGCCACATACGTGCGCGATGCACTGGTGCCCCAGACACACACCGAGGATCGGCACTGTATCTGCGAGTGTGCGGAGAATATCGAGTGAGACTCCGGCTGACTCTGGTCTGCCAGGCCCAGGAGACAGCACGATGCGATCTGGCTTTGTGTGAGCGATCTCAGAGACAGTCATCTGCGTATTTCCTACAACCTGACACTCGGCACCGAGGGCCTGGATCTGCTGCGCAAGGTTCCATGTAAACGAATCGGTATTGTCGATCAGAAGGACGCGCATGCACGGAGTCTCTTGAACCTCGGCAAGAAGTTCAAGGAAAAAGACAGCACTCTGCTACAGCGCCTGATTCGCTGATCCTGCACTGTTTGCAGACTTTTTGACCATACGCGAGATCTTCTCGTACGTACGATCGATATCGTTGGCCTGATCCGACGTCATATCTGCTTTCGCAGCGTCCATGCCTTCCTTGGCACCGCTGTAGGCTTTTTCGTCGGCTATCCGAAACCACACGTACGCCGTGAGCGGATCCTTGGCCGTTCCCTCACCATTCACCGACATAACACCCAAGTTGTACTGCGCGCCGGTATCATCTTGGTACGCCGCCTTCTCGAACCACGTGTACGCCTTCGCAAGATCTTTCGCCACACCTTCGCCACGCACATACGCGAGGCCGATATTGTACTGAGCGTCGCGATTTCCGTGCTTCGCCGCTCTCGTGAAAAATTCTGCGGCTTTCTCGGCGTCTTTTTGTAGGCCCGCCGTTCCCTGGAGGTAGTGATATCCCATGCCAAGCTCGGCATTGGCGTTGCCTTCCGCAGCTGCACGCGTCAGATATGTCATGGCCTTCTGCTCATCTTTCTGGACTCCATCACCACGCATGTACTGCACGGCTAAGGCATAATCGGCGGCGCCCTTGGTAGCATTGCCACTACACGCTGCCAAAAGAATACAGGCGAAAAAGATGCTGAAATATCTCATAGGAACAGTATAGCGAATATTGAATATCGTATGTCGAATATCGCACGACATTCCGTATTCGACATTCGATATTCACGTCAATCGTTGATCCGAATGATCTTAATCTTCTCCTCTTTCGGAACGAGGATCTTGAGAATGCATTCTTTGTTGAACGTGGCCTTCACTTTGCGCGAATCGACAGCGCACGGCAGTGTAACTTTTCGCTCGAATTCACCCCAGAAACACTCTTTGATGTAGTACTGATCATCAGGAATCGTATCCGTCTGGCGGCGAGCGCCACGAATGATGATGGTATTGTCCTGGACATCGATATCGATGTCCGAGAGCCGCACACCCGCAATGGGAGCTTTCAGAATGTAGTAGTTTTCGTATTCGAAAATATCGAGCGCTACTTGTCCGATGCCGGTTTGCTTCGCGGGAATCTTCGTCGGCTGCTCGGAGGCAATGCTTGCTGCGTCGTCCTGGATGCTCATGCGCGGAGCCGTCTCCTGTTTGCCCGCATTCAGTGCGGAAGAGAAGATGCCGTGGAACGGAGAAGGAATCATTTCAATAGATGGTATCGAATTTGGCAGAGGCTGCGCAAAAACTCCGTCTGGCGCCGTCTGTGTTTTATGAGATGGTCATCAGGAAACATTTTTGAAGAATGAGAAAAATATCGCACCTGCGAACACTTGCGAGCTTCAGTGAGATAGGTACAATCGCCTCCGCACTCGATACCGAAACATTCTCTCGGTACGCGCCTTTCCTTTTCTCACTCATCGCACCATGCCAGCCGTTCTTCATAACAACATTCGTCGCCTTCGTTTTGAACGCGGCATGACGCAGGAAGAGCTGGCTCTGCGGGTTGGCGTGAGCCGCCAGACAATCATGAGCATCGAACGCGGCGCGACGAATCCGTCCGTGCTCCTGGCGTACAAAGTCGCGATGGCACTGCAGTCACCGGTCACGGAAGTCTTCCAGATGGAAGGGGGACTGGTTCCAGTGTGAGCTATTCGCTTTTTCTGATGTCCTCGATCACGAGCTGCACCGACTCTCGTCCATTCCAGCTATTGATCCCGATACGACATGCGATGTCGACCGGTGTTTCGGAATTCAGCTGATCCAGGGAAGAACCAAAGCGAAATCCGATGGCTCGGATACCGCTGACTTTGGCTTGCAGATGCATATTATCGGCACCGACCGCGCGCAGATCCGTCAGTGTTTGTTTCGTGAGGAGAAACGTTGGTTCGATATTCCCCGCGCCAAACGGCGCGAGCGACGTGAGCGACTGCGCGAAGGCCATCGTGATGTGGCGATGATGGAGCTCTGCATCGAGCTCCAATGTCGGTAGAAGTTCTGCGGCCGTGATGCCGCGTTCACACAAAAGCGCATTGAGGGCAGACCTGAGCGGATCGGTATTCGTGGGCGCAAACGTACAACCGGCAGCCTGCGCATGACCTCCGAACGTTGTGAGAAATTTTTTGACCGACGGATGCCCCAGCAGCGGAATGACATCGATCTCGGGAATGCTGCGAATAGAGGCAATCGCGAGGCCATCCAGGATAGCAGCGGCTAAACTCGGCCGACCGAACTTTTCCGTGAGGCGACCGGCGACCAAGCCGGCGGTCCCCGGCGTGATACGGTCACTCGTGACGACGAGGAATGCATCAGATGTCACAACAGTCGGGGAAATCTCTTCCTGCAACTCTTGGACAAACGTGCGGCGGTCACCGTTGAGACGGTGCAATTCTTCGAGCGCCTCACCACCGCCAAGCAGAGCATCGAGCGCGACGCGTGGGTGCGCCATGCGTCCCGCGGCGTTGATACGAGGGACAATGCGAAACGCGATGTCTGATGCCGTCAGCGGCCCAGAGCTACGGACACTGTCGACGAAATCCCGCAGCGGTGAGGGTGGAAGATGATCGAGAAATTTCAGGCCATGAACAACGAGCAACCGATTTTCTCCGGTGAGTGGCACGAGGTCACCGACGGTACCCAGCGCCGCGAGTGCGATATCGAGATCGATGCCATCCCAGGTTTTTCGATGTTCCAGTGCTCGAACGAGCATGAATGCAACGCCGGAACCCGAGAGATGTCTGTTGGGGAACAGCGCAGGAACTTCCGGGTGGATCACCGCATACGCAAGGGGTTGAGCGGGGAGAGATCCGGGACTGGGCGCCTGAGGACGATGGTGATCTGTGACGATGACATCGATGCCGAGTGTCTTTGCGTACGCGATCTCGCCATGTGCGCTGATGCCGGTATCGACAGTGATGATGAGGGAAACGCCTTTGGTTTTCAGCGCATCGATACTGAGATTTTTCATGCCGTAGCCTTCCTTCGCACGATCAGGCAGATGAACGATAGGCTCGAGTCCATGACGACGGAAAAAGCGCACGAGCTGCGCCGTGCCGGTGATGCCATCGGCATCGTAGTCACCGAAAATACCAATGGTTTCACCGTCTTTCATCGCGCGTTCGATGCGCTCCACAGCTTTGCGCATCTCTGGAAAGAGAAATGGATCGGAGAGCTTCGCCTCGCTATGGTCCACAATGCCGCGCTCGGAACGAAGCAGACTCGTGATGTCAGGACCTGACACACCCGGGCGTCGTAAACGCCAATGCTTGCCGGAGAAAGAAAGATGTGAGCGAATAGCGAATGGCGGGTAGAAGGTAGCAGCCAGTAGCAAAAACTGATGAATGGGAGGTCATTGTAGCAATGAATGACCGAAGCATTTTCGATAGTGTGATGGTATGTAGTCTGCATTCACAAAACTACTCGCTACCTCCTAACCGCTATTCGCCCTTAAGGACTTTTTGGCTACAGTTCAACCTCCGGATACGTTCTCATGTGCGCGAGTACGATGTCCTGAACCTCCCGCAGTTTCGCCTCGGACCGCGCCTCGATACAAATGCTGAGACACGGACTGGTGTTACTGAAGCGAATCCCAGCCCATGCACCGTCTCCGAAGTCGATCCGCGCACCATCGAGCGTGATGACCGGATACTGCGTCTGAAAATGTTCGGTGACTGACGCAACAACACTCGCCTTCCGGTCATCGGGGCAGTGTGGACGCAGTTCGTGCGCTTGGAACACTTGTGGAAATTCGCCGATCAGCGTTGAAAGCCCGCCGCGGCTGGGGACAGCCGCTCCTTTGGCATGGTTACAAAAATCAGGAGCAGGCGTCCCCGCCTGCGGTTGTGCAAGTATCGAAAGAACCCTCAGGGAAGCCACAAGCGCATCATCGAAGCCGAAATAGTTTTCGCCACAGAAGAAGTGTCCAGACTGCTCACCACCGAGCAGGGAATGATGATCGCGCATCGCGTGTTCCACGAACGAATGTCCGACTTTGCACATCACAGGCTTTCCTCCCCACTTCTTCGTCTCGGTTTCGAGGAGAGAGGAATTGCTCACCGTAAAAATAATCGGCGCACCGGTGTGCCTCGATAGATGATCCTGGGCCAGGAGCAAGAGCGTCTGGTCGGCTGTCACGATATTTCCTCGTTCATCGATAATGCCAACACGGTCACCGTCGCCGTCGAG
>CAZESZ010000031.1:0-9012 GCA_964514855.1 uncultured Candidatus Peribacteria bacterium
CTACTCCTAAAACAAGATTAGAAGTCGTTGGCACGATGTCCGGTCAAGTGTTGCATGCCGAGCGCGATCTGACCTCGTCCGGTCTCACGGTGCTCTCGCAGCAACACTCCATTCGCGGTTCCGGTGCCGTCGTCATTAAGCAGTACAGAAATTCCACCGGTGTCTACATTACGAGCGCATCGACCGGTGCAGCTCTCCTTGTCCTGGAGCACACCGCAGGATCCCAACTGTGGACTGGTGCATCGCTCCGCCCGAGCATTCTCTTCGGATACAGGGGCAATTTCGACGTCGCCCTCTGGCGTTCTGCCGACGCGAACCTGAACATGAGCGGGACACTTGCACTCCGTGGCGGCACTGGTCGCACGCTCCTCAATATCGTCACGCAGTCGACGAATGCACAGACCAACGTCTTCAAGATCAACTCGGAAGTGAATACTGGTTTCGGCACTACACACAATAACCTCGTCTTCCGTATCACCGCATCGGGAGCTGTGTACTCAGATAGCAGGTATAACTCCGCTGGCGCCGACTATGCCGAATGGTTCAAGACGACCGACGAAGACCTGCGTTCGGGTGAATTGGTCTGTGTGGACATTCTGCAGAATAACACCGTTCGCAAATGTACGCGCTCCGGAGATCCGAATCTCATGGGTATCGTGTCTACCAATCCGTCGTTCGTCGGTAACAGTATCGGCGGTGCCGATGGAATCATCCCGCCGGGCTATGTACTCGTCGGTCTCATCGGTCAGGTGCCTGCCAAGGTGAGGATCGAAAACAACGAAGTCATCCGCCCCGGTGATGCGCTCACGTCCGGCTCTATGCCCGGTTACGCCAGGAAGGCCAGAGCAGGGGAATCTACTGTCGGTGTCGCGCTCGAAGCATACGATGGTTCGACTTCGCTCACCACAGGGGGCGGAGAAGGTGTCATCAATGTTCTCATCTCTCGTCGCAACCAGTCGTTGACGGTCGAGGCTGTGGAGCAGAAAGTCCTGGATTCTATCGCATCGATGAATCTCAGTGATGAGATTCGACAGATGGTGCAGTCGGTCTCGCAGAATTTGAATCTCGATGATCGCGTGACGATCGCACTGAATTCGCACATACAATCGATCGATCTCTCCGAGAAGATCAATACGGCTATCGATGCGCGCCTCTCGGGTGCCATCCTGTCCGCAGAGAATCTGACGCCGGAGCAGATCGCACTCATTGCGTCCGCAGTCCACGCACTGGCCACCGAGACTGGTGCGACTGTCGCACATGACCAGTCTGCAGCCCTCATCGAAGCTCTTTCTGCACGCGTGCTCCAGCTCGAAACTGCGTTCTCTGGCTCTGTTCTTCACGTAGCAGGAGCTGATATCGGAACGCTGACTGTTCGTGGTACCGCCAGCTTCGGTAGCGGCATCACCGTTGTCGGATCCTCCGCCATCGGTCCGATGACGATCTCATATTCTGAGGTCCAGATCGGCTCGCTCATGGCGACAGGTTCGCTGAAGGTGATGGGTCCGATCACGGTTTCTGGCCTCGCGACGTTCCTCGGCGACGTCGACGTTCAGGGCGAGCTCATGCTCTCAAGCCGTCAGGCAGGCTTTGCGGTCATTGCGAAGACCGGCACGTCGGTCACGGTTCTCTTCGAGATCCCACTCCGTGCGGAGCCGGCTGTGAACGCAACCCCGCAGGCCAGACTCGGTAGCGAATGGTGGATTCAGAATAGTTCTATGACTGGCTTCACAATTCAAATGGCTCAGCCTGCGACTGCAGATATTCGATTCAGCTGGACGGCCATTTCTTCTCGGACTGCTGCGACTACTCACGGTTCTGCTACCGAGCCTCTCAGTGATCCGATTCCGTTCCCGGTCAATAGTCTGGGTCAGCCGGTTTCCTCGGATCACGTCTGGAATGGATGTATCCAAGGTCACACGCCGCTCGATGCTGATGGCCATCCGCTCAGTTGTGCACGCTATCATTCGGATTTCACATGGGAACAGCCGGATCTCCACATTTCCTTCACGTACAACCCGAACCACGAACCGCCGATTCTCCTCCTCCCGCCGGGCTACATTGCGACTGTCGTTGGGGACTCCGAGGATGGCTCGGGCACAGAGAGCGAAACCGAGGATCCTCCAGTCGATGAAGGCACAGTATCAGAGCCTGAGCCGCAGGCGGAGCCAGAATCTCCGCCTGACGAGGAAGAATCGTCTGACACTCCAGCAGATCCCCAAGATTCAAGCGAATCCGATGATCCCCCTGCCGATCCGGAGCAGTCTGATAATTCGTCGGTCAACGAGACTCCTCCCACGACCGAATCCGCAGACCCTGCACCTCCACCCACCGCTGAGCAAGAATAGCTCTCGTGCGTAGAAAATGCGCCCTCGCTATACTACGACTGTTTTTTGTGCCTACACTCGCCATCGTCATACCGGCCTTCAACGAGCAAGATCGTCTGGGGAAAACCCTGGAATCCATCAGGGTAGCGTGGGCTCAGGGTGCTATGTCCGTACTTTCCCTTCAGCAGATCATCATCGCAGACGATGGCAGTCGTGATGCGACCGTGAGCATTGCCGAAGACTTCAAAAGTCGTTTGCCGATCCAGGTCGTGAGACTAGAAAAAAATGCCGGCAAAGGAGCAGCGGTTCGCGCCGGTATTTCACACGTCCAATCCGATCTCGTCCTCCTCTACGATGCTGATGGAGCTGCGCCGATTACCGAAGTGAATAAGCTTCTCAGCGCCATCGGCGCCGGCGCCGATATTGCTATCGGATCGAGAGTGATGGACCACGAGAAGTCGCTCGTCACGATGAGCTACTACCGCCGCGTCATCGGTCGCGTGTATCACTTCCTCGGTTCTGCTCTTGTTCCGGGTATCCAGGATACTGCGTGCGGCTGCAAACTCTTCCGTGCAGACGTTGCGAAGAAACTTTTTGCCCTCCAGCGCATCGATAGATTCGCATTCGATATCGAAGTTCTCGCGCTGGCGCTTCGTCACGGCTACAAGGTGGCCGAAATCCCACTCGCGTGGACCGCCGTTCCAGAATCAAAAGTTCGTATTATCCGCGATGGTATCGAAATGTTCTGGTGCCTCGTCACGCTCTACGTTGGTTCGTTGCGAGATCGTTTGCGCTGATGTCGATCTCTAGAAAATCCATTCGTGCAAGCATCGTGTTTGCATACTGCGAGCCTCGGTTCTAGACTATGTGCGTCTTTTTCACCCCACATTGTATGAATAAAAAAATCCTGACGCTCATCCTCATCGCGGGACTCGCGGTGCTCGCATTCGTCTTCTATAACCGGAGTGTCATGCTAGCGACCGAGCTCAAGAAACTGACGGTGATGAATGAGCAGCTCCAGACCGGCAACAATCCGGAAAGTATCGCTCAGGCTGCCGCGATCATCGAGAAAGTCCGTAAGCACATCGATCTTTCGACCGACATCGAACCGACGGTCGCGACCATCGTGGATGTCGAGGCGCTCAAGGCGAGAAATGAATTCTACAAGAACGCAAAGAACGGCGATAACCTCATCGTGACGCCGACACGTGCCATTCTCTACGATGCAGACAGAGACAGGATCATCGATGTCGTGCCGGTCCAATTGCAAGAGGCGAACCAGCAGGCATCGTCATCATCAGTCGGCAAAAAATAAGCATGCGTTGCAATCCTGCAGGGCGGTTTCGTACCGCCCTTTTTTGCGTCTGCGGATTGTAAAAATCTTCCCTCGCAGGTAGACTCCATCGGTCATGGCTTCATCAGGATTCCTCCCACCGCGCCGCCGTCAAAACCAGGTTTTTTCAGCATTACTGCTGATCTTTCTGATCCTGAGTTCGGTGTATTACATCACTGCCCCCGAGCGTTCCGAAGACGAGAAGCTTTCCACGGCTAGGGAAGTTCCCATCAGTGAGATTACGCATGCGTACAAAAATCGTACCGCCGAGAGCATCTTGATCCGCGGCAGCAATGTGTACGCCAAATACCAGTCCGGCAGTTACGTTCAGTCCTACAAAGAATTCGGCGATAGCATCACGGCGCTCGGCTGGAACGATCCCGAAAATCCGACGGTCGTGCAGGTCGATAACATCGAAGTGAAGAACTTTTTCAAGGCACATCTGGGAGACGTCGTTTTCCTAATCCTCCTGATCGCGATCGGTATGTGGGTGTTCCGCTCACTCGCTCGTTCTCAGAGTACTGCACTCTCATTCGGTAAATCGAAGGCTCGTATCGCTGACGCGAAAGCGGTGAAGACGACTTTTAAGGACGTCGCTGGCTGTGAAGAAGCGAAGAATGATCTAAAGGAAATCGTTGATTTCCTAAAGAATCCTCGCAAATACACGACGATCGGCGCCAAGATTCCGCGCGGAGCGCTACTCGTAGGTGCGCCGGGTACCGGTAAGACACTCCTTGCACGCGCTGTAGCGGGGGAGGCAGGAGTGCCCTTTTTCTCGATTTCTGGTTCTGAGTTCGTCGAGATGTTCGTGGGCGTGGGTGCGTCTCGCGTTCGCGATCTCTTCCTCCGTGCGAAGCGCAATGCGCCGTGCATCATCTTCATCGATGAGATCGATGCTGTCGGTCGCCAACGCGGTGGAGCGGGCTTCGGCGGTGGACACGACGAGCGCGAGCAGACTCTGAACCAGATCCTCACCGAGATGGACGGTTTTGATAAAGACACGAATGTCATCGTCATGGCTGCTACGAACCGTCCCGATGTTTTGGACTCAGCATTGCTACGGCCGGGTCGCTTCGACCGTCGGGTCTTCATCGATAAGCCGGATCTCATCGCTCGGAAGCAGATTCTCGATGTCCACGCACGCAACAAGAAAATGGCCAAAGAATGCGATCTCGAAGTCATCGCGAAGCAGACTGTCGGCATGGCCGGAGCGGACCTTGAAAATATCATGAACGAAGCTGCCATCAGTGCCGCTCGTCGTGGCGCTAAAACAGTGCAGCAGGGCGATCTCGTGGAAGCAGTCGAGAAAGTGACACTCGGAGCCCAGAAGCGGTCTCGAAAACTTTCCGACAAAGAGAAGAGTATTACGGCGTACCACGAAGTCGGTCATGCGATCGTCGGGCATCTGTGCGAGGAGTCCGATCCGCTCCATAAGATCAGCATCGTCTCTCGCGGTTTCGCACTCGGTGTCACGTGGTTCCTACCGAAGGAAGACCAGTACACGACGACGAAGCAGAAATTCCTCGATGAAATCTGTGGCCTCCTCGGCGGTCGTGCCGCGGAGGATCTCGTGTTCCATGAGATCACGACCGGAGCCAGTAACGATATCGAGAAGGCTTCGGCCATCGCACGCAATATGGCCACTCGCTACGGCATGGATGAAGAGGAACTCGGACTCGTGGCGTACGGCCAGTCCCAGGGATCGGCGTATCTAGGCACGGATCTTGGGATGTCACGCAATTACTCGGAAGATATCGCGAAGAAGATCGATGCATTCACGAAGCGCATCATCGCAGAGCAGTACGAGCGTGCGAAGGGTTTGGTGAAAGAACACCGCCAAAAACTCGATGAACTCGTGGAAAAACTTCTCGAGATCGAGACAATGTCATTTGAAGAATTCCTCGAGATTTTCGAGGGGAAGCCGAGAAAGAAAATGGAAGGTAAATTAGCCAGGGAATCCAAGGATGCATAGATTCTGATGATCGTGATACCAAAAAGGCCACGATAGCTGTGCTGAACGGATCATCATATTCCGTGCCTCATTCCGGAGGCTAGCGAAGTAGAATCGTGATATAATGGCTTCCAATGCAGCCCCTCTCTCCACTCGACGGTCGCTACGCATCCACAGTCGATGCGCTGCGTCCGTTCTTCACCGAAGAGGCCCTGATGCGTGCTCGCGTCTTCATCGAGATCAGTTATTTCGCGGCGCTGGCGGACGAGAAGGGGATTCCGGAACTGAAAAGTCTGACCGCACGTGAGAAGAAGGCCATGCAGGCACTTGTCGATGGGTTTGATGAGAAGGAAGCCGCCAAAGTTCGTGAGATTGAAAAAAAGACGAATCACGATGTGAAGGCAGTCGAATACTATCTCCAGAAGGAACTGCAGAAGATCGTCGGTGCCAAATTCAAGAACGAATTTCTCCACTTCGCACTCACGAGTGAGGACGTGAACAATCTCGCGTATGGCATTCTCATCTCTGATGCTATTCGCAAAGTGCTCCGTCCCGAGCTTCAGTCCGTCATCACGGCCATTCGTTCACTCGCAATGCCCAATGTGAAGAGAAGGATGCTGAGCCTCACGCACGGTCAGCCCGCCACACCCACGACACTCGGAAAGGAGATGATGGTGTTCGTCGAGCGCTTGGAGCGCCAACGAGATTACCTCGTCTCGTTCCGCATGAGTGGCAAATTCGGTGGCGCGGTCGGTACGTACGCTGCACATCGTTCGGCGTATCCGGATGTGCCGTGGGAAGCCTTTGGTCGAAAGTTCATCAAGTCCCTGAAGCTCGATCCACTTGTCTTCACAACCCAGATCAATCCACACGATGATATCGCCGAGCTCAGCCACATCCTCATCCGTATCAATACGATTCTCCTCGATTTCTCACGCGATGTTTGGTCCTACATTTCACGCGGTGTTTTCCGTCAGCGCGTCGTTGCCGGTGAAGTCGGTTCGTCCACGATGCCGCACAAAGTGAACCCCATCGATTTCGAGAATGCAGAGGGAAATTTGGGTCTCAGTTCTGCTCTCTTCACGCACTTCGCCGAAAAACTTCCGGTCAGCCGTCTGCAGCGCGATCTCTCGGATTCTACGGTTCAACGTAATATTGGCGTTGCGTTCGGGTATCACTTCCTCGCGCTTGCGTCACTGCAGAAAGGCGTTGGAAAATTAACGGTCGACCGCGAAATGCTCGCAGACGAGCTTCATGCTCATCCGGAAGTCATGACGGAAGCGATCCAGACTGTCATGCGCAAGAATGGCATGGCAGATGCGTATGAACGCATGAAGGCGTTAAGCCGTGGCCAGAGGGTGACCTGGGGCGACCTCTCGACATTCGTCGAAACGTTGCCTATCAAGAAGGAGGATAAAGTAAGGCTTTTGGAGCTTCTGGAGTGATGCAATCGTGGCCTGATCCTCGAGTTGACACTGCGTAGCAACATGGCATGACTGTAAAAACAGTGCTAAACTGCCTGTCACATTCCGCACGTGCGGAACGCCTATGGTTCATTCCTCCTGTGACTCCAGTCGCCAAGAAGCCGCCCTTCGGCTTCGGAAGCGTGTCTTTGAGCGGAAGCCCATTCTCTCTGCCATCATCGAAAAGCTTGGTCAGAAATCTCTCCTCGAGTATGTACGAGGGTATACGCCAATAGAGATTCATCCTCTCATGGCTGCCAGGAAGCCAGAGTTCCTCCAGACGTTCGAGCGAGAAATCCGCGAGATGTTTCCCGAGGATATGACACAGAAAGCAGTCCGACAGATGTCTCGCCACTATTATGCATCCACGAATGATCACCATGGTCCGATCAACGCATTCGATGCGTTCAATGCACACCTGATCCTCGCGCTTGCCGCGATGGAAGATCAGTCGCCGGACCGTACGGAAGCCATCATTCTGCTCTCGTGTTCGAATGTCTCACTGAACAATATTTCGTTCCCGCGCGGCATTCTGTTCAGCACGCCGTCGCCGGAGGGGATCGTGGCGCGACGGCTCGCGTTATTACCCAGCAAATCCAACCCATGTTCGCTGTACGGCTACCGCGCGTACGCGAAGCAGGATGTTGATAAACTTCTGACGCTGCTCCGGGAGAACGTCCGTGATGGATTTCTTTCCCAGGCACCGGCGCAGAAATTGGAGATCGTCATCCGCGATATCCTCGGTGACCCTGCTATTCTCGAGAGAAAAACATACTCAGCGCAGGCATCCATGATCAATAGTCGTTTGTGGAATGCAGTGTTTCAGGGAGCTGACAACGTACCCATCCTCGTGAGCATCGGGAAAGAGCGTCTGACTGCCAGACTGTTGCTCGATCATCACCTCGGACATGACACACTCCTCACGCGCCTTCTCTTTCAGCCTGACTACGAGAAAGTTGTATTTCGGCACTTTGATGGCATCTACGGTGCATTTTCATCGATCGATCAGAGCGGCACGTATTTTTTCTGGGGTCGCGACGCGGTGACAGGAAAGCGTTCGCGTTTGCTACGACAGGGTGATGACATAGTATCCGATGACGGACTCATGGTGATTCCGTGGAATGCTGAGTCCATTGCTGCGGCACTCCAAAGCCGTCGCATCATCCCCAGTATGCTCTGCGTTTTCTGTACGATTTCTTTCTACTACGGCGTGAAATGTTTGGGTGGGTATTCGCAAGTCAATTATCTCACGTTCATGAAGCAGGCGTTCGTGGCGATTCTCAAGGAGCTTGGAGAGCTGGAGGCCGCAGAGGCGTGTGATCCTGTCGCGACGAAACACTGGTCAGGATTTTCGTTTGCGTATGCGTCCGCCGGCAAAGGTCCAGTGATACCCGCTCAATTTCTCGATTTGTATCTCTATGCTGACCCTGGCATGTGGACGAGGCTGATGGACTATGCCCACGTGTGCACGCTCGCGGAGGCGGTGGAGCCCATCCTTCCTGAAATTTATCGCTACAGCTATCCAGCGGACGAACGTGAGAAGGATCTACTCTCCGTAACGCCGCAGGAGTTGACCGCGTTCGTGGGATTGCGACCCTGTATTCGTGTTATCTAGGATCGTACGAAGAAGGCACATGAGCGATGAATGGTGCCCAGGAGAGGACTCGCTCAGGGTAAACTTCTCGTCTTTCGTACGTGTAAGCAACAACTGACGGTTGATGTTTTTTATGGTGCCCAGGAGAGGACTCGAACCTCCACAGCCTTGCGGCCACTAGCCCCTCAAGCTAGCGCGTCTGCCATTTCGCCACCTGGGCATATCACCGATGATAAAAGATCAATATCCTTACTCTACTAGAATGCTAGCGCGCCTGCCTGCCGGCAGGCAGGTCTGCCATTTCGCCACCTGGGCATATCACCGATGATAAAAGATCAATATCCTTA
>CAZESZ010000031.1:9112-10363 GCA_964514855.1 uncultured Candidatus Peribacteria bacterium
ATGCTAGCGCGCCTGCCTGCCGGCAGGCAGGTCTGCCATTTCGCCACCTGGGCATTGAAAGTATAAAAAGAACAATATGTACGGAGCTCTCGTACGTCTGCCATGGAGTGTACCCCGAGACAGTCGAGGGGCCACCTGGGCACAAAGATCAAGCCCGGAAAGTGTAGCAGGACGTCATTTCGTATGCACGAGCATGTAGGTCTGGCAGCGTGGCTCTCGGGAGCCTTCTACGGACGCTTCAGCAGATCTCGTATCTCCGTGAGCAGTGCGATGTCCGCCGGAGGACCGGATGGTGCATTCGCAGCAGTCGGCTTCTTGAAGCGCATCATTGCCTTGATCATGAGGAAGATGCTGAAGGCCACGATGACGAAGTCGACGACCGACTGCAGGAACATGCCGTATCGGATGCTCGCACTGCCGACCGTCACGACGAGCGTCGTAAAATCAACACCGCGCAGCAACACTCCGAGGATGGGCATGAGTACATCGCTCACGAGCGACGAGACAATTTTCCCGAAGGCTCCGCCGATGATGACACCGACAGCGAGATCGACGACGTTGCCCTTCATGGCGAAATCACGAAATTCTTTGATGATAGACATGGGGGAAGTGGGGAAACGAACGCCATCACTGTAGGATTTTCGATTCCCCTGTGCAAGGCATCGACGTTGGTTCTTCAGTTCCAGCAGCGTAGAATCACCTCGTTCATGAACGTTCACACTGTCATCGGCGGTGGGGTTATCGGCCTTCTCCTCGTCCCTGCGATCATCGCAGCTCGTCACGGTCAGCTCTTCACGCTGAGCGGTCGCGTCGATCATCCGCCGGCCTACGGTACAGCGGCGGTCCCGCCGAAAATCGCTGGCACAGCGGATCCGCGAACATACGATGCTGCCGGGAACCCGCTCGATCTCACGACCATTGCAGGTCACGTCGATGAGGTTGCTTCCAATCAGGAGCAATGCGGGGATCGAAGGTACGTGTATGCCTTGCAGGATATGAAGGTCTGGAAGCAAGACTCTACTCTCGCCGGAGTGGAAGCTGTGCTACAGGCTGAGATCAGCGCGTTCTTGGAGGAGTGCCCTGTATCAGTCGATGCAAATTTCTCCTGCTCCCAAGGATGTGAGACGGTCGGAGTCGACGACGTGACGATGGCTCAGCCTCTGTCGCTGACCATGCTCTCGGCTGATGGGGCGGGTCCCGGTGTGCTGCAGTACATCTTCAGTGTTTCCGGAGAGTGCAGTCGCGTTCGGC
>CAZESZ010000032.1:0-10226 GCA_964514855.1 uncultured Candidatus Peribacteria bacterium
AACCATGGAATGGAGGCTTCAAAGGCCCCTGCCTTACCACTTGGCTACTCCCCAACAAAAAGCTTGATTTGATTCTACCGTTATTTTTGCTTTCGCAGAAACGCTCAGACTGAAAAATCACTGTGCAGAATTCATCACTGCTCTCACAGAGCCTAGAACAGCCTCAAATGCAGGTTTCATGACTTTCAGATCCGTCGGCGTCATCGCCGACAGGACCCATGCCGCAAGATCGACATTGTCAGGTTTTGGACCCAGACCGATACGGTGACGAGGAAAGTTTTCACCGTAGATCTCGACGATCGACTTCAGTCCGTTGTGCGTGCCGGGGCCGCCAGTCATCCTGAATCTGTGAGTTCCGCGCGGAATATCGATGTCATCGCACAGAACGAGAAGTTGCGTCTGCGGCTTTAGTTTGTAAAAATCAATGAGTTTCTTCACGCACTGCCCTGACATATTCATGAACGTCGTTGGTTTCACGAGGAGGACAGCATTGCCATCGATCTCCCCTTCCGCAGCCCAGCACAGAAATTTCTGGCGGTCTTCGTACTGCGCTGCTCTGATTTCATCCGCGAGTGTATCCAGTGCCAGCCAACCTGCGTTGTGACGCGTTTTCGCATACTGCTTGCCAGGGTTTCCC
This sequence comes from uncultured Candidatus Peribacteria bacterium, assembly GCA_964514855.1. Taxonomy (GTDB): domain Bacteria; phylum Patescibacteriota; class Gracilibacteria; order Peribacterales; family Peribacteraceae; genus JAGORY01. The sequence continues at coordinate 638 of CAZESZ010000032.1, forward strand.
AGGCCGACGATGAGAAAAGAGGGCTTCATTGTTTGAGCTGTAGTTTTTTCTTAGACTGCAGCTGCGACTCCGCACTCCTTTTCTGCATCGACGATGCGACGAACTCCGCAAGAATCGTCTGGACCGTTGTCGCGTCTTTCAGATTTTTCTTGTGCATGTAGTTTTCCATGCACTGCAGAATTAACGCTTCTACTCTGCGCGGACGCTTTACGTATGCCATTGCGATCGTTCCTCCGGTGCTGATTTTCTCCAGGCTTACTTCTCCGTACCCCATCAGCGTTCCGAGGATTCCATGAACCTCGTACTCGATGCCCTGGATGTCCGAGTACAAAACGCGCGCTGATGTCCGATGAAACCAACCATGCCATTCGAGATCGATGACTCCTTTGTTGGTGATGATCCATGCGTCCAGATAGTAATCCATGAAATTGCGAATCCACCACAGCGCGATGCCGAGCGAGGCAAGTGCAATACCGTACACAACGTAGCGCGTATGTGCGAAATACAGAAGGCTCCACACACATACGAATGTCAGCGTCGGAAACCACATCGACCGAATACCGAGAAGCCAGTGTTTATGGACGACCATCTGAATCTCTTCCTCGTCGTCTAAATGTTGGGTGAAGAAGAAGGAGTTGAGCACGGACTGAAGTCTACAGCGTGCGTGAGAGGTGTGAAAGCGCGAATCACTAGAGCATCGTGTTCATTCTCTCCGGTGTTGCTGGTATAATGAGGTCGTATGCCAAAGAATACGAACCACAGAAGAAGTATCTTATTCCACGTCTTCGACGTCACGCTCAATATCGTGATTATCATTGCGATCGTGGGTGTCATTCGTACATTCATCGTGTCGCCTTTTCAGATCGACGGAAATTCCATGGTCGATACACTCGAACACAAGGAGTACATCGTCATCAATAAATTTCGTTACCTGATGGGTACGCCCGAGCGAGGGGACATCGTCGTTTTTCGTCCACCGTCAGATCTCAAGAAGTACTACGTGAAGCGCATCATTGGTCTTCCCGGGGATAGAATCGTGATCAGAGGTGGCAATGTCTACCTCCGTGAAGATGGTAAGGGTGACGTGCAACTGCAGGAGCCGTATCTCTCGAACGCAAACAGCGGAAAAACGTTCCGATTCAATGGCAACGGCGGCATCTCGGCCGGAGACACGTCCGAAGAAGTCTTCAATGTTCCCGAGGGCCAGTATTTCGTTCTCGGCGATAATCGTCAGGGTAGCCTGGATTCCAGAAGCTTTGCGTACCTCGGGACACATCAGACGGCGTACATTCCGGAGAACAATATCAAAGGGAGCGTATGGTTCGTCGCACTTCCCATCACGAAGATCCACGCATTTGAGACGCCGGAGTATCAGCTGTAGTGCTCATCACGCTTGCACGTAGCCATCCTTAGCGGTACTATGTCTACGTTCCACCGCCTTTTTTCTCGTATCTCATGAATAGCATCGTCTCCTACGTCCGTGAAAGCCTTACCGAACTTCATCAAGTCCGATGGCCGACGCAACAGCAGGCTATCCGACTCACAGTCATTGTGATTGGTTTCATTATCGTGTCATCTCTGTTTTTCGGTATCGTCGATGCGGTCTTCTCCGAAATCATTCGCCTTACACTCGCTTAACGCTTTCATCGCACTTCTATGGTCAAACAGGACCCTTCAGCCGGTAGAAATTGGTACGTCGTTCACACGTACTCGGGATATGAGGATAGTGTGAAGAAATCCATCGAACAGCGTTCGGAAACCTTCGGTATGAAGGATTACATTTTCCAAGTCGTCGTTCCGAAAGAGAAGCAGATTGTCTTCAAGCGAAACGAGCCAATCGAAGAAGAGCGCAAGTTGTTCCCTGGCTACGTTCTCATCGACATGATCGTGACCGACGAGAGCTGGTACATGGTCCGTAACACTCCGAACGTTACCGGGTTCGTTGGTTCCGGGAATATTCCGGTTCCGGTCACGCCGGAAGAATTTGGAGTCGTCGAACGTCGTATGGGCGAGGAAACGGCGAAATTCAAGAGTGATTTCCAGACTGGAGACCTCGTCATCATCATTGACGGTCCGTTCAAGAACTATGAAGGCACCGTCGATGCTGTAGATGTGGACAAAGGAAAGCTTACGGTTCTCGTTCTCATCTTCGATCGTGATACCCCGGTCGAACTCGACTTCACGCAAGTACGAAAAAAGTAAGGCTCTTGTCCTGAGCTTGCTTGCCCTGAGCTTATCGAAGGGCCGAAGGGCCTTCATCTGCTCTACAACGGAACGCCACATCCTTCCATTGTTTTTTGGCTTGCTTGCACGGAAGATCGACCCACATTCATCCATCCCCTCCTCCCTACCCATGCGTACCTCAAAAATTTTGTCATTTGCTATCGCCCTTTCAGTGTTACTGCCTATCCCCGCATTTGCGCTTGAGGGCATCGGCCCGAGGGTCACCGTCACTGGCCAGGTCCAAGAAGTTCGTATCAGCGAGAAGCAGGCATTCGATGAAGAGGGTGCGGAAATCGTGATGAAGGCAAGCAACGGTCAGATCGTCACCGTTGTTCTAACCAAGGACACGAAAATTATTTCTGAAGGTCGTCTGAGCCGCAAGAACATGATCCCTGCCAACGTCGTCGTCGGCATGCAAATTCGTGTTCGTGGATGGAGAGTGAACAGCAATTCGCTGACCGCATCGCTTCTCGTGATCATGAACATCGAGCTCAATCCTGTGCTTTCTCAGTACGGTGTTCTCACGTCTGTTGATGGTGCAACGATCACCGTGCTCGGTGTCGATGGAAAAAGCCGCACGTACACGGTGACGAATGAAACTGAGGTGAACCTGAACTACACACTGTATGGACCGAACGCTCTGACACTCGTCGGGAGACAGGTTCTTCTGACGCTCAATCCTAGTAATTCCGCACTCGTGCGCATCATCCGCGTCACAGGTGATAAGCCACTCGAACGGACCGCCAAGCCATCGACTATTGATCTGGGTGTGAGAACGGTCGATTAATACATTAAGACGCTTTTGAGATGCCTGGTAGAGACGCAAAATTTGCGTCTCTACGATGCAGAACCTTTTGTCTCCTGAGACGTGCGGTTCGCACGTCTCTACTCTGTGCGTAGCCTCTTCTTCATCAGAACAGAGTACGCGCTTCCGAGGCACATCGTCTGACACACTTGTCCGGTGACGTACGCTACTGCAAGAGCGTAGATACCAAGGAAAGGTAGAAGCAGGGTTCCCATGATGACTGCCGCTGCGCCACTCACAATAGAGCTGAGTGCGGGCCAACCGGTATTTTTGAGTGCGTAGAATGTTCGTAGAATGATATGATTGGTACTTTCGAACGGTACGGCGCATGCGTAGATCAGAAGCGACCGAATGAATGTGCCGGAAACCGCCGGCCCCAGATGCAGGAGCCACGCTGCAATGTGCGAGAGAAGGGCCAGACACAGCGCACCTGGAACAGCCAGTACGATATTGAAGAGCACACTTTTCCTGACCTGCGCAGACAGTACATCGAGATTCTTCCGCGCAGCCGACTGGCTGAAAACAGAGAATGATGACTGTGCGATGGCAATGCCGACGATGCCGGGGATGACGGATTCGAAATTGCTAGCAAATTGGTTCAACGCAACCATTTCGTTACCGAGTCCGGAAGCGAGCCTATCGAGCAAAAGAAGCTGCATTTGTAGTGCCCCGAGAGCCGCCATGCGCGGAATGATGAGAAGCCCCATATGCGTGAGCTCTGCGTGAAAAAGGCTCTCTCTACCGCTATGAATCCGAAATCCTGCACGGAAAACTGCTGCAGCGCGCACAACAAGGTAGAGGATCGTGCCGATAACCGTTCCGATGATCGGGCCGAGTGGGCCAAAATGAGGCGTCAAAAAATATGTTCCGATAATCGTACCGGATGCCCACATAATAGGCGTAAGGCCGTAGATCCAGTAGCGCTGCACTGCGATGAGGTACTGCCCGAAGGCATTGCCGAAGATGAAGAGAAAGTTCGTAAGAAGCGCGATGCGCCCGAACGTGATGTAGAGCTCTAAGCTATCGCCCTGAAACTTCACCATGTGCGGGGCGATCAATGGAAAGAAAACGGCAACCCCCAGCGCTATGACGCCGAAGACGATCGAAAATATGAACATCGTGCTCGTGAGAATCCTGTCCATTTCAGCTCTGCGATCGTGCGCCAGGTGCGATGCCAGAAATGGTACGACAACCACACTGAGACACGACATCACGAGAATCTGAAACAGGAGGTCGCTCGGCCGGAACGCTGCGATGTAGACCGATGCGACTCCGAGCGGATCGCGGTCCAGTGGGAACATCACCGAGAACGCTCTATCACGGAGAAAGCCGCACGCGGAAGCAGCAAGAGACGTGAAAGCCAACACCGCTGCCCCGCCCGCGATGCGCCTCTCGGAGAGGAGCGACTGCAGCAATCTTTTCATGGCAAAAGCATAGCATATGCGTGTCGACACGTTGTAAAGACTCCAGAAACAGTTAGAATCGAAGCGCCCTTATGTCGCAAGAAACGCTCCCCTTCTCCACGATGTCCGACGCCGATGTGAAGGCGTGTCTTTCGAGGCATCTCATCGGACTGACGGTCGAGGAAGCGAGGAAAATCGAAACGATGCTTGGACGTCCACCGACTGTCACCGAGGCAACGATTTGGGGAATCCAGGGCAGCGAACATTGCAGTTACAAATCGAGCCGTCGATTCCTCAAGAATTTCCCAACGACTGGCACCAACGTCATCTTGGGCCCCAAGGAAGACAGTGGCATCATCGCCATCACGGACGGACCCAAAGGCAAACGCTGGGGACTCGTGCTCAGTCATGAATCCCACAATCATCCTTCGCAACTCGTTCCGTACGAAGGTGCTGCGACCGGTGTCGGTGGCTGTGTGCGCGACATTTTGTGTATGGGTGCGCGCGTCATCGGGTCTATGGATTCTCTTCGCTTAGGAGATTTGAAGACTGACGAAACACGCGCCATCGCGCGTGATGTCATTCGTGGCATTGCAGGGTACGGCAACGCACTTGGCATTCCGAATCTCGGGGGAGACACGGTCTTCGATGACGCCTTCAATAAGAGCTGTCTCGTGAACGTGGTCTCGCTTGGTCTCATCCGAGAGGATGAGATCATCCACAGTTACGTCCAGAAGGAAGCCGGTACGGTGGGTTACGATATCATCATCGTCGGCAAAGCGACGGATAAGAGTGGCTTCGGAGGAGCGTCGTTCGCGAGCGTCGTGATGGAGGAAGACGATAAGGAGAAAAACTCGGGCGCGGTCCAGGAACCAAATCCCTTTTTAGAGCGACACTTGCTCGCGTCCAGCTACGCACTGTTCGATCGACTCGTGCGCGAGAAGAAGCTCAACAAAGTAAGCTTTAAGGATCTCGGCGCAGGAGGCAACGTCTGCGCTTCCGTAGAGCAAGTTGCACCGATGGGCATGGGCGCTGTCATCGATCTCGAGAAGATCCACACGGCAATGCCCGGGCTTCCGCCGCAGGTCATCGCGTGTGCGGAGACACAGGAACGTTTCTGTTGGATCTGCCATCCGTCGCTGACGGAAATGATCGTGAAGCATTACAACGAAACGTGGGATTTGCCAGCCGTTGCCGAAGGGGCTAGGGCGAGCGTTGTAGGAAAAGTCACCGAGAACGATACGTATACGCTCACGTATAGAGGGGAAACAGTGTGTCATGCCAGATCTGTAGATTTGACTTCCGGACTGCAATACATTCGTCCGACGAAGGCACCGAGAACTTCTTTCAAGGAGCCAAAAATCACGTGCTTGGACAGCACGGTAAAAGTTGGCAAGCACGCGTTTACGATAGAAGAAATTTTCACAGCGCTCCTCAGCCACCCGACGCATGGCAGTAAATCTCGCGTTTTCCGACACTACGACAAAAATATATTGGGTAACACCGTCATCGAACCCGGCGAGGGAGACTGCAGCGTCATCATGCCGCTGTCGGACATCGAGACGTATGTCACCGAAGGCACGCATCCCGGATGGACAGAACATCTTTCTGCATCGCAGAGGCACATCGGCGTTGCGCTCGCGTGCGGGGGAAACAGCAGATACGGCCGCATTTCTCCATACCTGCAGGGCCTGAATGCCGTCGTCGAAAACGTGCGAAACGTCGCAACAGTTGGCGCTATCCCCCGCTGCATCACGGATTGCTTAAACTACGGCAATCCGGAAATTCCAGAACACCTGTGGGCGCTGGAACAGGGAGTGAAAGGCATTGCGGATGCTGCTCGTGGACTTACGATCAATAATCAGCCGATCCCGGTTGTGAGCGGTAACGTCAGTCTGTACAACGCGACGAAGGAAGGACCCATCGATCCGACGGCCAATGTCTGCATCGCAGGTGTTCTTCCAGATGCGCGGAGAGCTATCACGATGCAGATCAAGCAAGCGGGCTCTAGCCTGTATCTTCTCGGCGACCGAAAAGACGAATGTGGTGGCAGCGCGTACTATCACATTCTGGAGATTCTCTCGGGTGCAAAACGCAATGCTCTTCTTGGGGCCAATGTTCCATCTTCGGATCTTTCAGCCGTTTTGGACGAAGTCGGCTTCATGGAGAAGGCGGTTTCCTCAGGACTTGTCCTCGCTTCGCACGACATCAGTGAAGGAGGGCTTATTCTTGCGCTTTTCGAGATGACGCTTCCGCAACGAAAACTCGGCGGGACGATCGGCATTGCGGCCGATGTGAGCGACGTCGGAGCTGGCCTACGTGCCGATACTACACTCTTCAGCGAAACTGGAGGATTGGTTCTTGAAGTCGATCCTGCGAAAGAAAGGGCTCTCTCGGCGCTCGCAAAAAAGTTCGGAGTAACGCTGCTTCCCATCGGCGAGACGATGCGTGAACAGACGTTCCAGATTCGTCGCAGTGGAACAACCCTCATCCATCAGCCGCTTGCGACTCTGCAGGCTACATGGTCAGAGGCCCTCGAACACGCGCTACATTCGTCGTAATCTCAAGTGAGTTTTCTTTACCGGATACCGACTCTCTGTTTTCATATGCCCATGACACATCGTGCTTCCGCCAGCATCCTCATTGCTCTCATCGCTTGTGCGTTCATCGTTCCTCCTGTTGCTGCTGGAGCACAGGCAAGTATTACCATCGAACAAGTTTCCGCTTCGAGCTACGGAACGTGGACACTCTTAGCAGCTGATGGCACCAGCCGATCGAGCAAAGATAAAGGAGTCGATGCGATCGGCGGCTTTTCGATGGGCATCACGGAATTCGGACAAAACACACTGAGCGTTACCCCTCCCCCCGGTATGTCCGTGAAGATCAGCGTGTACCGCGGTGGTGACCTTGTGAAGGAGGTGGATACCCCTCAGTACTCGTTTTCTCTCTTCACGAATGACAATTACCGCTTCGTGATTTCCTACGCACTGACGCGCGTTGGTGCACTCGGTGTGACGAGCGAGCCGAGTAATCTGCGCTTCAGGATGAAATCCTCTGGCGGCCGTACGTATTCTGCAAAGACGCCATTTACGTTTACGAATCTACCCGCTGGAAAATATAGTCTGTACTTCTCGGCTACCGAGACATGTCTGCAACCCGCGGTGCAGACCGTGAAAGTGGAACCCGAGCAGCGCAATACGACCAAAGTCACACTTACCTGTAATGTGCAGGAGGAAGAAATGGTCGAGCGCATACGTCCGACGAAGCGTTCTCTGCGCGACTACGCCGAGAAGCGCGAGACGAAGACCCGCGGTATGCGGAAATAATCGTTGTCGTTGTTAGAGTAGAGCAAGCGCTGTTGCGATTTTCGTGCTGTTTCCAGCTCCCATGACGAGCAGCACATCACCACTCTGGAGGAGTGTTTCCAGCGTCGCTTTTGTTCTCTCGATCGTCCCCGAGGGACGGCAGGATACTTTGCTTGTCTTGCCGATCTCGGCGGCAAATTTGGCCACGTCTGCCTGCTCGCTGTCTTTGTCTGGCCGCGCGTCGAAGACTTTCGTCACGAGGACTAGATCGGCTTCGGTGAACGACAGAGTGAAATCTTTCCATAGCGTGAGTGTGCGATGATTCGTATGCGGCTCGAAGACGCACACGAGGCGTCTGCCTTTATATTTCTCACGAATCGCCGAGATCGTTGCCCGGATTTCGGTCGGATGGTGCGCATAGTCATCGATGACCGTGACGCCGCGCTGTGTCTCGCCTTTCACTTCCATGCGGCGCCATGAGCCCGCAAACTCCAGGAGCGACTGTGCAGTTTTCTTGGGATCCAGGCCACGACGTTCGGCAAGCTTAGAGACAAGCTGCGCGTTTTTTTGCATATGCACTCCGGGCACCGTAAGCACCGGTAGCGTCTCAGTATCGGCATCAATCAACGTTCGTTTGGCGCGCTTCGCGATGTTCATCGTCTTCTCATCGAGTCCGTGTCCGATGACACTCCCCTCCTCGGGCAGTGACGAAAGAAATTCGACGAATGCGTTCGTATAATCGTCCATGTTTTTGAACGAGTCGAAGTGGTCGCCGTCGGCATTCGTGATGAGAATTGTCGTCGGCTTGAGGTACAAAAAAGACCTGCGATACTCACAGGCCTCGACGATCCAGAGTTTTCCTGAGCCTTTGCGCCAGTTTTTCCCACCGAGGTCAGCCGTCTTCGTACCGACGACGACGTTCGGATCCAACCCGGCATCGATGCATACTTTTGCAGTCATTGCGGTCGTGGACGATTTTCCATGCGTACCGCAGATTGCGATAAGGTCAGAGTCTGCGGTTAGTTCTCCGAGGGCTGCAAAATACGACACTTGGCGAATGCCAAGTTCCGCAGCCTTCACACGCTCTGGGGACTCCGGCGGTACAGCTTCGGAATACACGAAGAGATCCAAGTCTTTGGTGACGGCCGATCCGTCTTGCTTCAGTGCTATCGTGACCCCCTGAGATCTCAGATTTTCGAGAATGTCAGCATCATTCTTGTCAGTTCCCGAAACCTCATGTCCGAGAGCACGCATATGTGATGCGTAGGCAGACAGCCCTATCCCCCCGATGCCGCTGCAGAAAATCTTCATGTATTGATCATAGCATGTCCCGCTAACGCGGGATCGTTTATACTCATCTCCGTGCCATATAACGAAGTAGCGCCGATTCCCAAGCAGATGACCATCGTCATCGGTCTGTGCGTCGTAGGACTCATGGCTTTCGGACTCGCGCTGTCGTACTACAAGAATATTCTCTTTGACCGTCAACTTTTGACGATGCAGGAACGAAACGTCAAATTGAAGCAGCGAGTCATCGAAGGGTATGACTATCTGGAATATCTTGAGTCATCACAGTATAAGGATAAGTACGCCAAAGAAAACTTCGGCCTCCTGAAGATCGGAGAAAAAGTTCTGATCATCAATAGGTTGAACGACCCGATGGAGATGAATCAGGGTACCGCTGACCTGACGCCTGAAGAAAAACAGGCGATCTTCGAAGAAAATCTGCGGAGTATTCGTGTCATCGACCACTGGAAGTTGTACCTGTTCGAGAAAACTAAAATAGATGATCTGAAGCGGAATTTCTAAGGTAGCATCGGTAGCACGCTGAGCGATGGCATCCGACATCGGAC
>CAZESZ010000033.1:0-7956 GCA_964514855.1 uncultured Candidatus Peribacteria bacterium
TGGCTGGGGAGGAGGGATTCGAACCCCCGAATGACGGGTTCAGAGCCCGTTGCCTTACCACTTGGCGACTCCCCAACGGAGTAACATGACGAAGGTGGCTCGGCGAAGAGTACCGAAGAAGCGGTGCTTTGGCCAGTCTGCGTCGGCTTAGATGTGGCAGCTCCCAAGCCCGCGTTTCTGGAGATACTGCTGATGATATGACTCAGCGGGATAGAATTCCGTCGCAGCGACAATGTCGGTCACGACTGGATATTTCCAGGTGCCGGATTTCTCCAGATTCTCCTTCGCAGACATCGCTTTCTTCTGTTGGTCCGCAGTCGTGAAGAAAATTGCCGAGCGATACTGCGATCCGAAATCCGGACCCTGCTGATTCTTCGTCGTCGGATTGTGACTAGCGAAAAATATTTTCAGAATCTCCGAAAACGAAATTTTTTTCGGATCAAAAATTATTTTCAGTGCTTCCGCGTGACCGGTTGTATCCGTGCACACGGTTTCGTACGTTGGGAATTCCGTATGACCCCCGGTGTACCCGACTTCCGTCGAGAGAACACCCGGCAGTGCGCGAAAAATTTCTTCGACGCCCCAGAAACACCCGGCAGCGAGGATGGCAGTTTCGGTCTTGGCGACAGAATCAGTCATGGCTGTATTGTACTCCTGGAGCGATCTTTCGCACATTGTCGTTCTACAAAAAACGCCCCTACGTGGAGCGTTTTTCTGAATCGGAAATCATCTATTTCCTTTTCTTTGCTTTCGACTTCGTCTTCTTCGTCTTTTTCGTCTTCTTCGTTTTTCTCTTTGCGGCTTTCTTAGCCATAAGATTATTGGGAAAAAGTAAGTGTGATTTTCATTGTAGAACTGTTCGTGTGATTGCCAACATTTTTGTAATGCGCTTTATGATAGATGGTACGCATTCACATTCGCGAAAATTTTTATGTATTCGTCGCAGAGAAATTATTCTCTTCATTTTCAAAAAGAGCTACACTGAAATGCATGGATCATTCACACGATGCAATCGAAATAACTGCGCTGACGCCGAAGCGTATCGAAGCGTTGCACGACGGAGTCTTTGCAATCGTCATGACACTGCTTGTCCTGGAATTGAAAATTCCTGAGGCAGCTGATTTTCGTCATATGCATGAGGAATTACTGGCACTCGTTCCGATCATCATTTCCTACGTGGTGACGTTCGTGAACCTCGGGATCTATTGGGTGGGTCAGCAGATTCAGTTTCATTTCATCGAGCGATCCGACCGACCGTTCGCATGGATCCATATTCTCTTCCTCATGCTCGTGTCACTCCTTCCTTTTTCCAGCGGACTGCTTGGACGATATCCGAATGATCAGATCGCATCGATAGTGTACGGAGTGAATTTGATCATGATCGGATTCGTTTCATGCGCGAGCTGGTGGTACGCGACACAACATCACCGTCTCACCCTGCACACGATCGACGATCGTTTTATCCGACGCGTGCAGAGTAGAATTCTCGTCGCACCTGTCGCAGCCCTGTTCGCGATTCTCCTGTCCTTCATCAGTGTGACCGGAAGTCTGTGCGTGTATCTGCTTATCGTTCCGTATTATATTTACCCCGGAGGTGTCGATAGTTTCTGGCGTCAGAAAGCCGAACCGCACACGCACTGATCGTTCTTGGATGCAAAACAATAAAATAAATGGCTAAATAAGCAAGTCCTGAGACCTTCGTGCGCTTGCGAAAGCCCTGCGTAGGCCCCCATGATGTGCCGTGATTTTTGCTCCTCTTTCCCCTTCTTCGTATGACTGGCATCTTCGAGAATTTGTCTCTGACGTCACTGCTCTGGATTACCTTCACTTCGGGTATCGTCGCTGTCGCTGCAGCCGTGGCGTGTCGTCTGATCATCGGTGCGCAGAACCCAGGTAATGATGTCATGCAAGCACTCGGCGCCAAGATCCGCGCTGGAGCTATGGCTTTTCTCATGAAAGAATATTCGATCATCGGACCGTTCATGCTGATCGCTGCTGCGCTCATCTATGTTTTCCTCGATACCGGTTGGGCGAATGTCGGGGCAGCGTGGGGCGCTCCATACACCGCGCTCAGCTTCATTGTCGGCGCATTCGCCTCGGCTCTCGCCGGATTCATCGGCATGCGCACCGCAACGATGGCGAACACGCGGACCGCGGAAGCGGCGCGAACGAGCATCGTGAAGGCACTCCGTGTTTCTTTCCTCAGCGGCTCGACCATGGGCCTCTCGGTCGTCGGACTCGGACTCATCGGATTCGTCGGTACGCTCCTCTTTCTTTTGACCAAAGTTGATGCGGCAAGTGCGCTCCAGTCCCTCACTGGTTTTAGTTTCGGTGCTTCGTGTGTCGCACTCTTTGCTCGTGTCGGTGGCGGTATCTTCACGAAGGCTGCCGATGTCGGTGCCGACTTGGTGGGCAAAGTGGAGGCTGGCATTCCGGAAGATGATCCGAGAAATCCTGCCGTCATCGCGGACAACGTCGGTGACAACGTCGGTGACGTTGCCGGTATGGGGGCGGACCTCTTCGAGAGTTACATCGGTGCGATCCTCGCGACGATGCTCGTCGGTCTGCATGTCACGTGGGGTGCTGAAGAGGCACTCGTCTTTCCACTCCTCGTGTCAATCGTCGGCATCATCAGTTCCATTCTCGCCATGGCAGTCGTTCGCACGAAGAATGCCGCAGGTGTCCAGGGTGCACTGAAAAACGGCATGCTCGTCGCGTCGGTTCTCGCGGTTGCAGGAACATGGTGGCTCGCGAAAGCATATCTTCCGGCTGAGGTCGCGATGGGAATCTTCTGGGCTTCCACCGCTGGACTCATCGCTGGTGTCGCTGTCGGTATCATCACGGAATATTATACGTCGCACACCTATGGCCCGGTCCGGGCTCTTGCGTCGTCGGCCAAGACTGGAGCAGCCACTGCATTGATCGAAGGACTTGCTCTTGGCTATCTCTCCACTGCACTGCCGATCATTGTCATCGTCATCGCCATCGGCATCGCATACGCGCAGGCCGGAATGTACGGCATCGGCATCGGTGCGGTCGGTATGCTCTCGACACTCGCCATGACGCTCGCCATCGATTCCTTCGGTCCGGTCGCGGACAACGCGGGAGGTATCGCGGAGATGAGTAAGCTCCCGAAAGACGTTCGCGAAAAGACCGACGCGCTCGACGCGGCAGGCAACACAACGGCTGCCATCGGCAAAGGTTTTGCCATCGGTGTCGCTGGTTTCATGTGCCTTGCGCTCTTCGGTGCGTACAAAGAACAGTCCGGACTTTCCGGCATCGACGTCTCGAGTCCGACGACGTTGATCGGACTGCTGCTCGGCGGCATGATACCTTTCCTATTCAGTTCCATGACGATGCGTGCGGTCGGTCGCGCCGCCATGGCGATCATCGAGGAAGTCCGCAGACAGTTCCGTGACATCAAGGGTCTTATGGAAGGAACGGCGGAAGGGGATTCCACGACGTGTGTCGCCATCGCCACTGGAGCCGCTATTCGCGAAATGATTCTTCCCGGACTTCTCGCCATGGTATCCCCAGTTGTTGTCGGACTTCTGCTCGGCAAAGAAGCGCTGGGCGGACTTCTCGCCGGGACGCTAGTCTCTGCGATGATGCTCGGCACGTCCATGGCAAACTCCGGAGGCGCGTGGGACAATGCCAAGAAGTACATTGAGAAAGGTAACTTCGGCGGCAAGGGTTCAGATCCGCACAAGGCAGCCGTCGTCGGTGATACTGTCGGTGATCCATTCAAGGATACGTCCGGTCCGGCGCTCAATATTCTCGTAAAACTCATGTCGATTGTCTCCGTTCTTACGGCTGGTTTGTACGGTACCGGCATTCTCGGATAATCGATGCGACGACTCTTCATCGTTGGCTCCTTCCTTGCTCTCTCGGTTCTGCCGCTAGCGGCCTCCGCGCAGCAGGGCGTGTCCTACGACGAGCGCCAACTGACGATGCTCTACCAGGCATACCTCAAGAAGAACAGCGCTGATGCGTATCTGGAAAAACGCATCGTCGATGAGCGCCTGCGAATTCGCAGGCAAGCCGACGGAGAAGTAAAGGCGATCGTTTCGCCGGCCGGAACCGATGAGCAGCTCATCGATACCGCGGGACTGCCAAAAGCTGTCGACCGTCAGCGAACGCTCGTGAGTTCTATGGCCGAACAGTTGCAGAGCCTCTACGTGGACATCGATCTCCTGAATGAAGAGGAGAAGACATACGCTGTGTCCGATAGCAGCGCGGATGAGACGAATTCTCTGCGGCTCACAACATCACACGCACAGCTCCTCGCAAAGAAAGCGATTCTCGAGGAACGTGTGAACGCGATCGAGGCAGGACTAGTCTTGCAGCGTGATCGCCTCAGCAAACTGAATCGGACGCAGTGGTACGAACAGTTTTCGTACTTCTTTGGATTCCTCAAGTACGTCGCGGTGATCCTCGGTGCCATCATCCTCGATCGGCTGATCCGCAGGCGTATCGTACGCAGGATCGAGGAGAAGAATCGCCGATATCTCATCGCGAAAATTGTCACGACGACGATCTTCACCGTGACTGCTGTGTGGCTCATCAGCAAGCTCGTATCGGATCATCCAAATATCATTGCTTCGCTTGCGATCATCGGCGCCGGTATCGCTGTGGCGTTGCAGGACATCGTGAAAGATGTCGTTGGATGGATCATCGTGCTTCAGCGCAGACTCTACACACTCGGTGATCGCGTCAGCATCGGCATCTACACCGGAGACGTCATCGACATCGGGCCGCTTCGGACCACGATGCTGGAGGTGAGCGTCAATGGTCAGTTCAATGCACACGAACGTACCGGAAAAACTCTGAACCTCCCGAATTCGATGGTTCTGCGCGAATCCGTTCTCAACTATAACACGACGTCGGATTTCATGGGCGTTGAGATGCAGGTAACCGTGACGTACGATAGCGACTGGAAGAAGGCTGAGGAGATTCTGCTCGAAGCGTTGAGAATGGAGGCCGGTCAGTTTACGGAGCAGGCGCGAAAACAACAGCGTCGCCGCACTGCGCTCTTCTACACGGTCTGGGAAGTCGGTGAACCTGAAGTACACACGGACCTCGCGGTGAATGGTGTCCTCTTTACACTGAAATTCACCGTTCCCATTGGGAAGCGGCGCGAGGTCGTCACTGCGATCACGAAAACGGTGCTCTCCGCATTCACGCCCGCAAATCGCATCAGTTTGGCCTACAATACGATTCACGTCGTGGGCGACTGTGTGCAGTAAGACGTCCCAGCCGGCCGTCTCTACGTTCTTGGTAGTTCCCCCATTCTCTTCGTGGGTTCGATGAACGGAAGGCCGAGGGCGGCATAGATGTCACGTTCTTCCTTCGATGCGATGACGGTGCCGTCTTTCAGCAGCGCGTACTCGTTCAGTTTCATTCCCTGCGCGATGGCGCGACGCCGTAGCGCAATGTTGTGCTCTTTGCTGCCGGTGAAGTAGAGGAGTGCGCTGCCCCACTGTGCGAGATCAACGATGCGGATATCCACGCGCAGCTTGGATGTGAGATCGAACGCGATGCGTGTTGTTCCCGCAGCGACTACTCGTTCGACGATCGAAAGTTTTTTGATGGCTTTCGCGATGTTCATCGCGAGATCTTCGGTGGGCTTCTGCACGGCGAGGAGGATATCAACATCGCCGACGGTTTCTTTCCGTCTGCGAAATGACCCAGCGGCTTCGGCTTTCGCAACGCCTTTAATCTTCTTCAGGGTCTCCAGAAGTTTTGTAACATCGGGCTCGATATCCGTGAGCGAAAAACGCTGTACCCGATCCTGTGCCCGCAGAGCGCCTTCCAGAATTTTTTTCTCCATTTTTTCACTCATGCGCGGCAGCGTCCTGAGCTGACCGGCTTTCGCTGCTTCGATGAGCTCTGGAACGGTGCGAATATTCAGTACGCGCTCTATGTCACGAACGCGTTTCGGCCCAAGATCATCGATATTCATGAGATCCGCCGCACCCATCTGCGTATCGGCCAGCAGTGTGTCGAGAAGCGAGATGTGACCGGTCGCACGGTATTCTATGATTTTTTCTGCGATGGCATCACCGATGCCAGGAAGCTCCATGAGCTCCTTCTTCGTCCTCAGGAGTGCCAGGTCCGTCGGCATATCGTCGATGGTTTGCGCGGCCTTTCGATATGCGCCAGGCTTGAATGCGACCCCCTGGTAGTCCAGAAGATCAGCTATTCTTCGCAGAAGAGTGGACATTGCACGATTTTCCATGGGAGAGAGTCTACCAGCCCAGATTACGGATCACGGTGCCTTTCGATGTATTTACTCAGGAGTGTTGCAAGTGTTTTCTTCTCTGCGGTGGAGAAGATGCACATGCAGTCGGCTGCGCGGCTACAGAGAATTCCCTTGAGACCGTCTGCCGCACTCTTGCCTTTGGTCGTGAGCCTGAGCTGTGAAACCCGGCGATCGTTTTCCAGCAATGCGCGCACGACAAACCCTTTCTTCTCGAGTCCGCCAACGATTTGCGTGATGTTGCTCTTGTGGCAGCACATTTCCTTACTCAATCCAGACATGGAGATGGGACCCTCGCTCAGTTTGAGCATGATTGTCGCCTGGCAATGGCTGATCCCCAGATCCGAGAGTGAATCATTGAGCTGGCGCTCGCAACATGCAGCAGCAGCTTTCAGGAGGTTGCAGACGGAGAGACAATGGTCCATGTATGAACCAGTGTACACAGCTATCTCCCAAGAAACTAGGAATGGCGTGCCTTGTGGCTGATAGCTGATAGCTGGTAGCGTGTCGCCATGTTGAAGAAAATATCGTACTCATCCGCCGGCGTTGATATCGCGACTGCCGACACGACGAAGAAAGAGATGGCAGCAAGTTTGGAGACATCGAATCCGCTGGTGCTCAATCGCATCGGCGCATTCGCGTCCGTGTGCGAAGGCGTTTTCCCCGGGTACACGCATCCCGTTCTCGTGTGCAAAACGGAAGAGCCGGGCAGCAAACAACTCCTCGCGTTCCAGTATGACCGTGTACAGGGCATCTGTTTCGATCTCATCAATCACCTCGTGAACGATGTCATCGTGATGGGGGCTGCTCCGATGTTCGTCCAAGACTTGATCGTCTGTGGGAAGCTGGAGAAGCATGTCATCAAAAATCTCGTGAAATACATTGCAGAAGCGTGCGCCGCCCAGGGGGCCATCCTGACGGGGGGGGAAACGTCGGAACAGCCTGCTGTGCTTCCTGCCGGAACATACGTTCTTGGTGCCAGTTGCATCGGCGTCGCCGAAAAAGGCTCCGTGATCGATGGTGCATCGATAAAGCCCGGAGACCGTGTGCTAGCGCTCGAGAGTAGCGGGCCGCACACGAACGGCTACACACTCATTCGGGCACTCATCAAAGACGACGAATCGATTCTCGAGAAGACTGTCGGTGGCACGAGGTTTCTGGATCTCATCATGGAGCCGCATCGTTGTTACTTCACGGCTTTGAAAGATCTCTTCTCACAGGGGGGCCTGCACGGCATGGCGCACATCACCGGCGGCGGCATTCCAGGCAACCTCAACCGAATTCTACCGACGACGATGAATGCAGTCATCGATGCTGCCGCCATCAACGTGCTTCCAGTCTTTTCATTCATCAAGGAAAGGTCCGGCAACGACGAAGCAGACATGATCAAGACGTTCAATCTCGGCGTCGGTATGACGATCGTCGTGGGATCTGAGTTCGCGCAGACAGCGATCGAGCATCTAGGAAAGCACAGCGTTCCCGCCTACGACATCGGTGAAATCCGAGATGGAGGATCTGGGATTGTCGAAATGCAGGGAGGGTTGCAGTGGTAACTTCTCGATACGCCACGCTGCTGCGTGGCTACTCGAAGTGATACAAGACACATCACGTATGTCAGTTCGAATAATCTGAGCGTGATCACGTATGTCAGTTCGAGTAGCCTGAGCGTAGCGAAGGCGTATCGAGAACTACACCGC
>CAZESZ010000033.1:8056-10115 GCA_964514855.1 uncultured Candidatus Peribacteria bacterium
GTATGTCAGTTCGAGTAGCCTGAGCGTAGCGAAGGCGTATCGAGAACTACACCGCAATCGGCTTGATCGTGCCGCCGGCCGACGGTTTGTCCGGAGGTGTCTCCGGCAACTCTGGAGGTAGATGCGGCGTTTTATGCGGATTGCCGCCGCGAGGCTTTGGAACGTGTGTTCCTCGTTGGAGGTGGATACGTGACTGTTTCGGTTCGCTCGTAACTGGCACTTCCTGCGCTTTCTGACCTGTCGTACTCATGTACCCTCCGACGGAATCTCGTACGAGCTTCCCATTCTCGATTCTGAGCACACGGACATTGAGGGCATCGACGATAAGTTTATCGTGTGTCGCGAGAATCACCGTCGTTCCTTCGGCATTCACCTGCCGCAGAAAATTCAGGATGTGAATCGACTGCTCCGGATCGATATTGCCAGTCGGCTCGTCCGCGATGAGAATGCCAGGCTTATGCACGAGCGCACGCGCAAGTGCGACGCGCGTCTTCTCGCCACCCGAGAGTTCGCTCGGAAAAGCGTCCGCACGGTCGGAGAGTTGCACTCGGTCCATCATCTCCGCTGTCCGCTCGTCCACGATCTCGTCCGGTTCGCCGCAGACTTCCAGTGCGAATGCGATATTTTCCTCGACGGTGCGGTCGGGAAGCAGTTTGTAGTCCTGGAAGACGACACCGGAGCGGCGGCGGTATAGCTGCAGGATCTGCGCCGGAAGTTTCGCAAGGTCCGCGCCATCGATCTCGATACGACCTTTCGTTGGGATGTCGGCGCGAATGAGGAGATGAACGATGGTTGATTTTCCTGCACCGCTCGGGCCAGTGATACATACGAACTCGCCCGGATTGACTGTAAAGCTCAGATCCGACAGGACTTCTCGTCCGCCATATTCTTTGGTGACACCCATGAAACTGATCATGGAGACTATCATAGAATACGAATACCGAATGTGGAATATCGAATGTCGAAAAACGTTAGACGATTTTCGAGCATTCGACATTCGATATTCGCGCCCTAACGGCACACGATGTACACCTCCCTGCTTCTATCTCTACTCGCTTCTACGGTGTAGGGTTTTGCGTTCGGCCACTCCTCGCGCACTTCGCGTAAGAATTCATCGAAGTTTTTTCCCCGAAATACTTTCATGACGAGTTTTCCTCCTGGGCGGAGATGCCGCTTCGCGAAGTCCACGACCATCCGACTGAGCTCGATCGATTTCCACTGGTCCACGTCCTTGATGCCGCTCGTATTCGGTGCGATGTCGGAGAGAATGATGTCCGCTTTCGTCATACCAAGAGTGTGCATCGCTTTTTCTACGGCTGCTGCATCGTTGATATCGCAGATGGCACGTTTCACATTCGGTGCGATTCCTTTAATTTCCTTCAGGTCGAGCCCGAGGACGAGGCCGCGTGGGCCGATGCGTTTCGACGTGTACTGAAGCCATGATCCAGGTGCGGCTCCGATATCGATCACCTGCATGCCCTGATGAAGAAGCCGGTACTTTTCATCCAGTTCCATGAGCTTGTACACGGAGCGTGCGCGGTAGCCTTCCTCGGCAGCGCGTTGGCTCCACTTGTCATTGGGAATGTATGGTTTCGGCATAACGATTTTGGCTTGGCAGCCGCATGAAAGATTGTCTTCATAGTACACTGACAGGATTGGCTTGCGGAAGCGTTTTTCGAAACATTTCTCCAGAAACATGCATGATACTCCGGCACAATTATCATCGATGCACAATTGCTGGCGAAGCGGTGAGGTTTATAGTGCGGTTCGTCGTCATTTTCCCCACGAAAAATCATGCGCACCCGCACCCTCGGAATGTCACCGTTTCTCGTGGTCTTTGCAGCCTGCCTCGTCGTCGTGATGAGCTCGCTCTCGCAGCAATTCTAACAGCAAGTGTTTTGTATTTAGTATTCAGTATACAAAATACTACGTACTTCCTTATAGCGGTTCTTGCTTCGGCACTCCTGTACGACGCGGATACTCGTTTGGTGTCGCGGCAGTTTTCTTGAAGAAGACGATCGTCCGTTCGCCCCAGTTTCCTGGCAACGTGTACGGAAAA
>CAZESZ010000034.1:0-5814 GCA_964514855.1 uncultured Candidatus Peribacteria bacterium
AGCTCGATGAGCGTGAAGCCACGCTTCAGAGATGAGAGAGACATGAAAAGGGAGGGAACAGAGAACGTGCGCTTTGCACGGAATGACCACAGTGTATCAGGAGCGGATGATCGTTGCGCCGGACACATTTGCATTTCTTGAAATGTATGTCTTGATAAAAAACCCTCCCGGGTGAGGGGAGGGTTTCGTATTCCGTCGGATGAAACGGTTTAGCGCGTGACAGCAATCGTCGCACCCTGCTCAGCGCCAGGAGATGCAACCGTGATGCGGTTACCAGCTTTGACGATGGTGTAGTTCGTGGAGGTAGCCGTTGCAGTCTGTGGGTCAGCTGGTAGGGCGACGACGTACGAACCGGTGAGCACGTTCAGATTGATGAGACCCGTGCAGTCGACGTTCACGCCGCTGCGGCAGATGGCCGTCGTGGTCGTGGTGATGGTCGAAGGCAGGTTTCCGTTGTTGTCGATGGAGTACTGGTACACAGCGTTCAGGATCGTGTTCACGTCGGCACGGCGCTGAGCGTTGCGTGCATCCCCGAGCTGCTTCGTGGGGTTGATAGCGACGATGACGATCGCGGCGAGGATCGCGATGATACCGATGACGAGCAGAAGCTCGATGAGCGTGAAGCCACGCTTCAGAGATGAGAGAGACATAAAAATTTGGAGAGGAAGGAAATCACGGATAGAACTCCGTGGTACGGAATAATATTGTAACAAACAGCTATTCTTTGCGAAAATTGATGACTCAAATTGTCTTGATTTTTTCGGTATTTTCACAGCTCGTAGAAGCACTGTTTTTTGTTCTTTAGCACGCAATCGTTACCTCAGATTGTGTACACACACCACTGTCGCAGCTGTGCCAGATATACTCATGGTCCGTGCACACCGGTGCTGTGCAACTTCCGCAGCCTCCCGCGTCGCCCTGGTCGTCTGGAAATAACGTCACGGTTGAACTAAATGTTCTCGTGTACGGCTGTGGAACGATCGTCGGAATGGTGATCGTGAGATTGAAAGAGTATGTGACCGTCGAATCAGCAATATTTTGGAATGAAAGATTCGTAATCGTTACGTGGGACGTGAGCAGGGCGCTCGTCGATGTTTTCTGCACGTTCGTGAGATTGCCATCTGGGCTGCGAGCGTAGATCGTAGGAAATTCGCTATTCCCTGCCATTTGCAGCGCGAGCAGGCTACCCGTTTCGCCAATTGAGGGTGCCAGAACTCTTTCCGCACGCCGAATATTTTTGGTCATCGTTCCCATGAGTGCTGTGCCACTCTGTTCCAGTTCCGCTATCGCATACTGACGGACGCGAGATTCCTGTGTGGAAATGTACACCGCAACGATGGTCCCACTCATGATCGCAAGAATGCCGAGGAACAGCACTGTTTCCAGTAAGGAGAACGCGGTGTGCACGTGACCATACTTCATTGGCAGAGTGAGAAAACAGATACTTCCTGCCATGAAAAGATTTTCGTCTGGGGTAAGACTTGTGAGACCGCGATCTCGAGGCGACGGACGGTATCACCAACTTTTCCTTCCAGGCAGAGAACGCGGTTATTGTTCCCAATACCTCCGACCGGCAAAATCTCGCAGGTATGTACTCCGATCGTGACGAATTCATTTCCCATATATGTTGGCGATTGCCTAAGTTTCAGCAGTCCGTACTCGGCGCAGCCCTGCGCGATACTGAGAGACTGATTGGCTTGCAGTACCGACAGACTCACGTGGTTTGCCGAAATGCCGAGGAGGAGGAGGGATGACAGAATCGCCGATGCGATGGCTCCGATCATCAAGATCGTCATGAGCAGGATGTAGCCGGAACGCGAAGAATGAAAAACGAAAAACGAAAAACGAAAAATGCCTGTTTCCACTGGCCGATGATGAGTCGTGAAGATTGGCATCATCCCGGGGCGAAGACGAAGAGTGTATCAGTAGAAATCGCGAACAGACGATCCATCTGCCAGTCGTAGAAAAGACCGTTGATCGTGGCATTCGCGTTGTATGTTTTTACCACTGCCGCGCCGCCTTGGGTGAATTGTACGAGATCGAGCACTTTCAACTGAGCGTTATTCGCACTGCCGCCGACGAACGCATACGTATTGCCGTACACCGCGGAGAGACTGAGGGCGTCGCCACCGATTTCCAGTGTCCACGGACCGGGAGGCGGACTTGGGACTGGCGAAGAGCCGATGTCGTAGAGCGTCAGTTCATCGATACTTCCGCCATTCATGCGGCCGATGAGTGCGGACGTCCCCATGGTCGCCATGGCGATACCGTCTTGTACATCGGGCATATCGATACCGGTGCCCGGTGCGAACGCCATGTTCTCGGGATCGAAAATGTCCACGACCTGCAATTCTCCGACATTGTACCCACTAGCGAGATACGCATAGCCATCCTGCAGTGAGAGGCCGAGCACGCTGCCGCTCACATTCAGAGAGCTCAGGAGTGTCATCGGGCCGGTTTCGCTCATCTGGATCGCCGTGAATTGGTCGTTCGGGACGTCTTGCAGTGATCCTACGAAAACATTCGCCCCATAGACGGCGATGCTACGTGCGTTGCCGCTTCCTGGAAGATCGTAACTGTTGAGAAGATTTGCGGCGGTGAGATTGGTCGGGTCCGTGATGTCGTAGACCTGCACCTCCTTCGTCGCATCATCGGTTGCGATGTACAAACGGTTCCCGATAGCTGCGATACCGTACGCCGAGGCACCGAGGTCGAAGGTGCTCGCGACGCGCACCGGGCTCGCCGGATTTGCAATGTTGTACACATACAGACCTTTATCCCCCGATCCGCGGATACCGGTGATGTACGCAAATGTTCCGCTCACGACGATACTTTGGAATTCCGGCGTTCCGCTCTCGGATGTTTGCGCGATCTTTGACATCGCGGCCCAGTTGCCAACGGTGGCAATTTTCTTCCAGTCGGTTAGCTGTGTCGTCATCAAGACCGACCCCGATCGTGTGTTGCCGAAATTCCATGTCACATTCGATGCAACCTCTAGCCAATCCGTTCCCTTCGATGTCACCGAGACCCACGATGTATAGCCATTATTTTTCACGACCGTACCGGACCAACTCCAACCACTCGCATTGAGCTTCAACCCATGATTTCCCGTCGTGACCGATGCGAAGCTTGCAGCCCGCATCTGCCTCACCGCTTCCAGTTGTTGTTCTGCCAAAAATGCAGCGCGTGTACGATCTCCAGAGAGAGCTGTCGACCGTTCGCCGAGGATCAGTGAGATGCCGATGCCCCCCAGGAAGAGTGCGAAGATTCCGATGGCGATGATCGCTTCCAACATCAGACTTCCGCGTCGCACACTCAAAGAGGATGGACTACGGTCCACCCTCTTTGTTCTGCCGATCGTGGGAAGCCGTGCTCTCGTCATGTGCACAGCTTAGTCTCTACTCCCGACTTTCGGAAACCATCCGCAGGAGTGCCTGTCCACAACCGAATTGCCGTGATGTCGTCACGTAGAACGAGAACAAGTTCTCCATCTGACGCCTCAGCGCGGGGAATTCCGAGAAGCGGTTGTACCCTTTGTGCTCGATGGCATCCAGCAGCTGAGAGCAGCTGCAGCCGCGAGTGTCTTCCAGCGTGAAGTCACTGACTTGCTTTCTGGGCCCAGTGCGGAACACGGGAATTTTCTTCACGTTGCCGCGAGGACTGGTCAGTGCGTACCGTTCGAATGTCATGTACTCCGTTGGCACAGATTCAGGGACTGATGTATCGAACGGACAAAGGTCTTCACTATTGATGATGCCATCCAGGTCCATGTCATCATTGCCGTTTGTGAGTGACGAGCTGGACGATGCGGATGTTTCCGAGGAACTGGAGAGTGACGATGTCGTACTGCTGCTCGAGGAACTTGTGCAACCACCGAGCGACGTTGGACGGTCGATGGAAACAATGGCGACTACATCATTGTACTTCGCTTCTGTCGCGTCACCGAGTTCGACCATGTACACGATGTCGCGGCTTGTCAGCTTCACTTTTCCGGTCGTATCCAGAAGGTCGCGCAGGTACTTCTTCAGTTTGCCGGATGTGACCAAATTCGGGAGACCATTGAACGTTTGGTTCCTGAGAAGCACACGCACACGTGCATTATTGCGACCCGATGATACGGTCCTATTGAAGATCCATGAGTAGCGACCGTTGAACTCTAATAGGATGCGGCTTCCCGAAGGGACGTTCCGGAAGACTTTCAGCTCGTTACCGCGCAAACGATTGTAACCGTAGAGTTGCTGCCAGGTGGCGCCGTCGTCGAACGAAATTCTGGATCGGACATCGACGCGCGGACCGCGTTCGCCGTACGTCGTTTCTGATCCGGCGATCTTCACCGTGACGTCGGCCTTATCGTTCAGCGTGAGGAGGCCACTCGTATTGACCGTGAAGGGAACATCGCAAGCGCCGACAGAACTCGAGTCACTCGAACTCGAGGATGAGCTAGAAGAAGAGCTCGAGGCACTCGTTCCGCTCGGTCGCACATCTGTCCAATAGAGGATGACTCCATCATCTTCCGTTGTGACGCGCGTGAAGAAGAGCATGCTCTTCTTTGTTTTTCCAGCGACGAATTCATCCCCGCCGTCTGTGTCATTGATGATGCCGTCGGTCGGATTCTCGGATGCATTCTGATCCACTTCATTCACGATGGAGCTGATCCATGCATTGCGGAATCTGACTTTCATATCTGCGATTTCCTTACCACTGCTATTAGAGTGCGAACCGTGCTCGATGATTCTGATCCATCCGTTACCGCGTTCGACTGCAATGCCTTTCACATCTTCGTTGATGCCTCCGTCGATGATGATATTGCCGGCTTTGTCTTTCAGCGGGATCCACTGGTTCTTGCGGAACGAGAGGGCATTTGGACCGACGTACACACGGTCTTTGAGATTACCGGCACCGGTATTTTCGATACGACGGAAACTGAGGCGCACGCGCGGCTTGTCTTTCGTCGTGCACGTAGAGTTTTTTTCTACGTAGGTTGCAAGGACGACTGCACCGACGAATCTCGACGTTCGCTGGTCCAGCGTTCCAAGCTCGACGATAAAGAGCGCATCTTTTGCGCCGATCCTGATCTTTCCCTGTGCATCGATGATGTCCTTCAGGAATCCTTCCAGATTATTCCCACTCTTCAGTTGCATGTAGGGCGGGACGGCATCGCCATTCTTCAGAATGTAGACGTGACCATCGTTGCCGTCGGAACGGAATGTTTTGTTGAAGAGCCACGAGTATCGTCCGTTGAAACGCAGGACGAGCGAGGCTGCGTCCGGCAAATTGGTGAGTGTCTGCTGATCATTCGCAGCGATGCCGCGACCATCGAACAAGTCTTTCCACTCGGTACCGTCGTCTGTGCTTGCGGCGATGCGAACTTCCACCTTCGGTCCGCCGGATCCATACGTCATGTTGGAACCGAGGACTTTGAGCTTGATGTCGTTCGTACCCCTGTTCTTGATCTTCCCATGCCTTGCATCGATCGCGAAGCGTTTCTCACAGTTCAGTGAGCCGCCGCCGCTGCTACTACTACCATCACCCTCATCGACATCCTCATCGCCGTTACTTACATCATCCTGATCCTCGGTGTCATCGTCACTGTCATTGTCCTCTTCGTCGTCACCGCCCCCTCCGTCAGTATCGCCTCCGATAGTGCCGCCTGTTGTCCCAGACGTTGTTCCACTCGTCGTCCCAGAAGTCTCACCCGACGTGCTACCCGCGGTGGTGCCAGATGTCGTCCCGCTCGTCGTGCCTGACGTCGTACCGTCCGTTGTTCCACTCGTCGTCCCAGAAGTCTCACCCGACGTGCTACCCGCGGTGGTG
>CAZESZ010000034.1:5914-10110 GCA_964514855.1 uncultured Candidatus Peribacteria bacterium
CCAGATGTCGTCCCGCTCGTCGTGCCTGACGTCGATTCGCCGCCGGAGGAGCCGGTGGCATCTCCACTGCAGAATCCTTTCAATACTTTGCTCACTGCCAGTACACCTTTCCCATCGATTGCGATCGTGCGGTAGGCATCGGTTGTGGAGGAGTAGATGCACACCGTGCCGATTGCACTTGGAAGTCCGTCCACGCGAGTGAACGAGACTTCGGACAAGCCATCAGTTTCAATGCTACTGGGGAGTGGGAAGCTCACATCTTTCTCGCTGTTGCGCGATGCGTAATCTTCGCCGGCGTAGAGTGTTCCGTTCGGGAAATACACGCCCCATGAGGAGTCGAATTTTCCAGTTTGCGACAGCGCCTGTGCCGAGCGCACTGCTTGCACCAAATGCTCTGTAGCGATATCCAGATCAGCATAGATTTGGAACTGTCGATACATCGGGATGGTGATGCCGGCCGCTACCGCCATGAGACCCATGGCGATTAGCAATTCGATTGCGGTAAAGCCGCGCCGCCCGGATGGGTCGACTTTGATTTTCTTGGAGCGCGCAGCGACGGTACGCATAGGGAGAGAGGGAAAAAAGTGGGTATTATCGACCGACGTTTCCGACGATCGAATAAATGGGAACGATAATAGAAAATGCGATCGTGCCGACCAGTCCTCCGATGAAGAGGAGGAGCATCGGTTCCAAAACCACCGGCAAACGCTGGGCAGCATCCTCCGCTTTTCTCTCGTAGATCTCCGCAACGCGCATGAGCATGTCTGATATTCTACCTGATTTTTCGCCGGTGACGATAAGTTGCTGGACGGAAGCGGGCAGTAGTTTTTTAGTATCTTTGATCGACGCGAAGGCCGCTCCAAAAGATTGTCCGACCTCGATTTCGTTTGCGAGCTTCACGTAGAACTTCCGGTAGTACACAGTATCCGTCACTTCGGCCATCGATTTGATGGACTCGACGAGCGGCACGCCTGCTTTCAGAAGGCTTCCGAGGATCACGCCGAAACGCGCAATGGTTGCGGATTTCGCCATGGTTCCGATGCCCGGAGTCTTGAAGATGAATTGCTGCACTGGTCCGCGGAGACTCGTGAACCGACACACCAAGAACGTGAACAAAAATCCGACGCCGGTGAGCGGTACCGCGACGGCGCCGTTTTTTTTGAAAAAATTTGCGATCCAAATGATGACGCGCGTGCTGAGTGGCAGCTTGGCGTTGAGCGAGAGGAGAACGCCGACGAGTTGCGGCAGCACGAACCATGCGAGGCCGAGCGTGATGATGACTGTGAGCGTGATGACGATCGACGGATAGATCATGGCCATCTTTACTTTGGACCGGAGCGATCTGTCCTTTTCCTGCTGCACCGAAAGGTATTCCATGTTCTTCGACAGCGAACCGGACTCTTCTCCGATGCGAATGAGCGCGAGTGCGTACGACGAAAAGAAATTCTGATTGTCCATCGCCATCCATAGCGGAATGCCGCTTTCCACTTCGTCGATGATCCGGCCGACGAGTTTCTTCATCGGCTTCAGGCGTATTTCGAGTACGATCGTTTTCAGTGCATCGACGATGGTGAGGCCGGAGTTGAGAAGAATGGCGAGATTTTCGATGAAGTGGGCCTTCTCCTTACCGAGTCCGACATTCCCGATGCCATCGAGAATCTGCTTCAGACCCGATTTCTTGCGGACGATCGGAGCACCTCTGGCGAGCTCTGATATCGTATCTTTTTTTGCAGCATCTTTTGCTACCACCGTCTCCTTCCTATCGATGGTGCTCTGAACGATCGGTTTTTCGGCCACTGCAGGGACCTCCGTTTTCACGGGTTCGGGGGGTGTGAGAATTCCGAGCATCGTCTCAGGTTGCTCACGCGCCATTGGGTTTGGCTGTATTTTTGGCATCATGTTTATTGGCGAAATAGATTTCCTCCGGTGGTGCCGCGATGCGCATCAGTTCCTCGATCGTCGTGAGGCCGGCCCTCGCCTTGTCGAGCCCATCCTCGAAGAGGAACATGAATCCGTGTTCACGTGCTTTCAGGAGTAGTTCGGTACTATTTTTTTTCTGCACGATGAGCTCTTCCATATCTTTGTTGACCTCCAGAAGTTCATAGATTCCTACGCGTCCGCGGTATCCGGTGTTGCCGCATGCATCGCAGCCTTTCCCGCGATACAGGTGCACCGGTTCGGAGCCGGTGAAATAATGTTCTGCGCCGCGGAAGAGTGTCCTCGCTTCGCTCGATGGAATCGTGAAACTGAAACGACAATTCGGACAAATTTTTCGCGCGAGACGTTGTGCGACGATGACCTCCAATGTCGATGCCAGTAGGAACGGCTCTACACCCATTTCGATGAGACGCGGCACGGCAGTTGCGGAATCATTCGCGTGCAGTGTCGAGAAGAGGAGGTGACCCGTGAGTGCGGCGTTCACGGCGATACTCGCGGTCTCGGGGTCACGGATTTCTCCGACGAGGATGATATCCGGGTCTTGACGAACGAGGGCGCGCAGCCCTTTCGCGAACGTGAGTCCGGTACCCATGTTGATCTGAATATGGTTGATGCCGGGGATTTTGTACTCTACCGGATCTTCGACGGTGGAGATGTTCACGTCGGGACGATTGCGCATCTTGATGAGTCCGTAGAGTGTCGTCGATTTTCCTGAGCCAGTTGGACCGGTGGTGAGGATCATGCCGAACGGTTTATTTGCCGCTTTCTCGAGAATGCTTCGGTAGTGATCCGAAAATCCGAGGTCGGCGAGCGTGAGATTTCGCACGTATTCCGAGAGGAGACGCATCACGACTTTCTCACCGTCCACGATCGGGATGATCGACACGCGGACGTCCATCGTTCCCGCTCGAGATTTGTAACGGATTGCTCCATCTTGTGCTGCGTAGTGTTCATCGATTCTGAGATTCGCTTCGATTTTGATGCGGTTGATGATGCCTTCGTAGAATGCTTTCGGCAGCCTGCCTGCCTCGTGCATGACGCCGTCCACGCGGAAGCGGACGATGACATCTTTTTCCTGGGGTTCGAAGTGAATATCGGATGCCTTGAGTCCCATCGCGTCGCCGAAAATTTCTTCGAGCATTTCCGGCGCGACTTTCTTCTGCTTCTCCATGATGGATTGGAAGCGCGTCGCGAGCGGTTTGTGATACAGAGCGAATGCGCCACTGATCGCATTTTTCGGTGCGTACACGAAAGTCACTTTTCCTGTGAATTTCTTCAGTGGAGCCTTCACATCTTTACTCCAAAAACTTTTCTTTCCGGCGGCTTGGACAGCCATTTTTCCGGTGGGTACGTAGCGCGGCTGACCGACGTTCGCTTTCACCGCTTCCTCTAATCCTTCGTAGCCTGGGTCCGATGTCGCGATCGTAATCTCTTTTTCAGGGACGTACGCCACGGCGATTGCACTGACGGTGCGCGCAAAATCTTCCGGTAGCATCGCAACAGTTTCCCGTGCCGGCGATTTGCCGACGAGGTCATAGAACGGAAGTTTGAAGTGCTCTGCGAGTGCATTTTCCAGAAGTTCTGAGGTGAGGAGTCTCCGTTCGAAGAGGATGATTCTGAGATCAACGCGGCGTTCCTCAGCTTCGTGGAGAACGTCCTTCAGCTCGTCTTCGCCGAGGTAGCTTTGGGCAACGAGTATGGTGCCGAGTTCCTGATTCGTGAGAGAGGCCATAATTATTGCAGTGCGGATGTCACTCGCTCGAGAATCTCGGCGATCGGGGTGTTGGATTTTACGAAGTAATCGACAGCGCCCAGGGTCTTCGTCTTGGCGCGGTCTTCGTCTTGGCCCAAGTTGCTGAGAACGATCACCGGTACGTTGATTTTCTTGTTCTTCATTTCTTCGAGAACGCCGAAGCCGTCCATGATCGGCATGATGAGGTCTAAGAGCACCATGTGGTACGTGCCCTTGCCGAGTTCATCTAGCGCTTCTTGGCCGTTCATCACGACCTTCGTCGAGAAGCCTTGCGCCTTCAATTTCATCTCAAGCGCGTGCGACAGGGGCCGCTCGTCTTCGACGATCAGGATGTTTTTGCCATTCGAAGCCGCGGACTTTTTCCCTGCGATTTCTGCAGGCGTAGCCTTCTCGTCCGGCGTGGGTATGGATTTAGGCGACATAAATCGTAATATTGTAGCATACATGAGCCACTTTTACAAGATCCGATGTGCAGGTAAGCTCTGCGGCGTGCCTACTTCTTCAC
>CAZESZ010000035.1:0-4980 GCA_964514855.1 uncultured Candidatus Peribacteria bacterium
CATCTTGCTCTAAATTATGTTGAAGCAGGAAGGTGTCGGTGGGTCAATTGTCAATTGAGCCCAAAAAGAAAACAATGAGGGACAATCTTCACCATCCACATCATGTCCCTCTCAAGTTTCTCCTTGGTCATTGGCGTCTGTTTCTATGTCTTCGGTTTTCCGCTCGTCTTCTCGGATGCGAAGCACCTCGTATGGAGGCGCAAGTTTCTCAAGGATGAAAATATGCTCCGACTCATCGCTGTTACGGTGATCTCTGTCGCTGTCACCACACTGCGTCGCGAGCATTCCATTTCCCCTGACGGAGAGGGTGTTGTCGTTCTTATCGCGTGGATCGTTCTGCTCAAGGGTCTGTTCATGGCCTGGTGGCCTGCGAGATTCGGCGCGTACCGCGAGAAAATAGAAGGCGTGCTCCTGGACAGTGCTGCGATGCAAATGTTCGTAGGCTTCCTCATGGTGATTCTCGGCGCACTCTTCACGTACATGGGTTTCGTTCTCGTGTGATCGAAAGCGCAGTGACCATTCTGCTCGGGCTCTCGCTTCTGTTTTTCATGAGCTTTCTCACTCTCGTGCTCGTGAGTTCGCTATTTCACCTGAAGCACATGGTGCCGTTTGTTCCCACGCCGGCTGCGGTCATTGAGACGATGATCACGGAGGCGCAGTTACGACCCCAGATGCTGGTCCTCGACCTCGGTGCCGGTGACGGTCGTGTACTCCGGAGGGCGATGCGCAGGCTTTCTGATATCCGCGCCGTTGGTTACGAAGGTGCACTCGGTGTGTGGTTACTCGCAAAGTTTCGCAATCTCTTCAGTTCGAAGAAGCCCGACATGCGGATGCGAGATTTTTTCCATGAGAATTTTTCCGATGCAGACGTCATCTTCACCTATCTTTCGATCGATCTCATGCAGAAACTTCTACCGAAGTTCGAAAAAGAACTGAAGCCGGGCGCGAAAGTCATCTCGAATACGTTTTCCTTCAAGAAGAAAGATCCCGCGAAAAAAGTCTTCGTGAAGCTACCGTTCTGGGGCGGAACAAATGTCTTGGTGTATCAGTTTTGATGATGAACGAAGAAGTGTTATTACCAGCGCACCGAAGCAAACGGCATCATGGCACCGAGATGCGCTATGAAGATAATGGCTTGTAGAAGCGACCAAATGAGATATCCGATAGCGAGAGACAGCGGCATCCAGAGGAGACTGAGAAGAAGCGACATGCTTCCAACAAGCATCGAGAGCGGCACGAGTGGAGCGACGAGGATGTTCACGATCGGTGACACGAGTGAGAACTGACGGAAGATCAGAATGGAAATTGGCAGCGTGCCGATCTGCGCTGCCAGTGTCGCAACCAGTGACTCGCGGATAGCGAATGTTTCGGGAACCTTTTTCAGAACCCTCTTCAGCCATGGTCCGAGTTCGGTGATGCCGATGACCGCAAGAAACGAGAGCTGAAAACTGGCGTCGTACCAGATCTGCATCGGATTCCACAGCAGCATGAAGAACGCAGTCCAGAGAATCGTCAGCCGCGGGATCGCAACGCGCTCAGCTTGGAGCGCAATGAGACCCAGAATACCCATGATCGCCGCTCGTACTACCGGCGCTCCAGCACCGACGAAGATCGTAAATGCAGTGACCATCAGAACAAGCGGCCAAAATCTCCGTTTTGCGGGAAGCCAGAACAGCGCGTTACCGAGTAATGTCAGGATGATGGTGATGTTGTAACCTGAGACCGCGATGATGTGGGTGATGCCGGACGCCCTGAAGTCATCCGAGAGATGTTTCGGCAGGCCACGTCGAGAGCCGGTGAGGAGGCCTGCGAGCAGCGACGCATGCGGTTCGGGCAGGATGAGCCCGATACGGTCTTCGACCGATTTTCGTAGGTCGTACAAGAGTCCGAATACTCGGTACGTGCGAGCGTCGGGAGGCCTTTTGGTTGCGCTCTCCGTCGTTTTCACGCTGCCACGTGTCATGACTGCGCGGATGCCCGAGAGTTCCAGGTAGTGCGGATAATCGAACCCTTCGATGACTTCCGGACGTCTCAACTTTCCGCTGATCGTCACCTCATCGCCGTACCGATGTGGTGGATATCCTCCCTGTTCGGTGACGAGGACACGTCCGATCATCGGCGTAGCACCATCGAGGCGATCGACCGTTACGATGAGGCGCGTCTCGGTGGGTCGAATATCCGGATCGTCGATGATCCATCCGTGAAGCTCGTGATAGTTGCCATCGGCGAAGGATTCGATGTCCGTTGGCGTCGTGACGTGATATGCGCGCTGTGCCAGTGCGAGTGCAACGATGAGCCCGAACATGCTCGCTGTCAGGATCCATGGCAGAGATCGTTTCTGGATCAGTCCCATGACACATGACACGGTCAGCAATCCCAGGAGAAAGGCGTACAGCATCAGCGGATACTGTGGCTGTCGCCAGAATTGCAACAGAAAAAGCGCCGTGATGCAGGATAGCAGGAAGGCCAGTGTCGGTCGCATCGTCTTCATCGGTGTCTCGCTAGTTCGGCTTCGAGTGCTATCCATTCCTCGATCGTGAGTGTTTGCGGTCTGCGCGTATGATCGATCTTCACTGCGGCGAGTGATTCCATGCCCGATGGAAGCTCGCCGATGGAATTGCTGAGCATTTTCCGTCGTTTGCTCATCGCGTGCTTCGCGAGGTTCAGGATTTTCTGCGCAGTTTCTTTGTCAGCTTTGGGCTTTGAAAAACATTGAATATGCAAAACCGCAGAATCCACTGCAGGTGGTGGTAGGAAAGCGTCCGGTGACACGAGTCTCAGGAGTGACGGCTGCCCGAAGATATGCGTTAACACTGTCAGGATGCTCTCCGATGTCTTCGATGCGATATTTTCGGCAACCTCGCGCTGAATGAGAAATGTGATCGACGTGGGGAGAACTGTAGATTCCAGAAACAGATGATGAAGAAGAGGGGACGTGATGTGGTACGGAATATTGGCGATCACTTTGTATGGACCGTCGGTTGGTGTGGGCGTGTGGAGTGCGTTTCCGACGATGATCTCCAGATTCGGCGCGTTCTCGGTGTACTCGCGGATGAGTGGAGGGAAGCGCGGATCGATCTCGACGGAGGTCACCATCTCGGCGCGTTGTACCAGTTCTTTCGTGAGCACTCCGATGCCGGGGCCGATTTCCCAGATACGGTCGTTTCGGTGGATGTCTGCCGCGCACACGATCTCGGTGAGCACGTCTTCGTCTCGGAGAAAATGTTGACCTGCGTCGGTATTGAGGCGAATGCCGTATTTTCGTAATAAATCGCGGATCTTTTCGTCTATCATGTGTGTGAGTATGCACCACTTTCTGTCTCTTTACATTCCTCATCCATGATACATCGCATTGCCCTCTCCCTCGCCGCCGCATTGACGGCGCTTCCGCTCATCGCTTCTGCGATAACGATCGCTCCTGCAGACTATTACAACGATGTCCGCTCGGATAGCAGTGAAGCTGCAGGTATCAATCTCCTGACTCGCGAGAATATAGTGAAGGGCTACGGTTCACGTCAGTTCGGTGCGACTCGTGTCATCAATCGTGCTGAATTCTTGAAAGTCGCGATGTTGGCTTCTGGAGGCAATTATTACAGTGCGGGGCTCTCCTGTTTTTCCGATGTACACGCGAGTGACTGGTTCAGTCGGTACGTTTGCGCTGCGCGCGATCAGAAGGTCGTCAGCGGTTTTGGCGACGGCACATTCCATCCCGAGTACACCGTGACGTACGGAGAGGCACTCAAGATGCTCACGCTTCTCTTCGGTTACGATGTTTCTTCTGCATCAGGTCATTGGGCAGAGCGATACTACCGTGCGGCAGCGGCACTTCATGTAGATCTGCCGATGACGATCGATCTCGATCGATCTCTCACGCGGGGACAGGCTGTACGCCTTGCAGCGGCGTTCTTCGCTCAGGCCAGGGGCCAACTGAATGAATTGAGGCTCGCTGAAAGTGGCAACTACTCTTCCGTGTCCTCATCGTCTTCTTCCAAGTCTTCCAGTCGTTCGTCGTCTTCATCGATGTCGTCCAGTTCATCCCACGCAAGCAACCGTCCGTTCGATACGCTAACGGATACGACTCCGCGTACGCAGTTCATTCTGCTCGGCGAAACGACTCCGATGATTGGCGCTGCGAAATTTTCTATCGAAGAAGAACCGCTCGATGTGACTGCTGTTTCCATCAATCTCGTAGCCGATATCCCAACCGTACAGTCGATCACGGTCTATGATGACGGCAGGCAGTACCTCGGTCGTGCAACACTCAATACTGCATCCTCGTCGACGAATCGCAATTACCGTCTCGAGGTTCCTGCAGGCACGCTGATCGTCGGTAAGCGCGAACAGCGCAGTGTGTATTTCCGGGCACAGCTCGGTGCCGATGGCGCGGGGGGCACCAGTGGCCAGAACGTCCAGATAAGTAATGTCACCATCGAAGGTGATGGCGTATGGAGCAATACGGAGTACATCAAGCAGTCTTCTGTCAGCGATACGTTCCCGGTTTTCCTTACAGCGAGGTCCATGATCACGTCCGTGAAAAATTCCGGTCAGACGAATGCGCCGCTCGTGACTGGCACGAGCCAGTTCCTCGGGTCCTTCACATTCACCGGTCGCAAGACCGATAGCAGCGCGAAGCTTGCGGTGACGAATCTCGTCTTCCAGATCGAGCAGACTGGTCAGGTCACGCTCTCGAACGTCGCGATCGGTTCGTCGGGTATTCCTGACAGGAGCTCCTGTGTTGTCAGCGGATCGTTCGTTACGTGTAGCGGCATACCGGAGAGCATAGGATCGTTCGCGGATGGTCCGCGTGTCATCGTTGTCTACGGAAATATCGTGGCTGGGGATTCGTCCCATGCGTCGCTCAGGCTCACGCTCAATGATGCTGGATCTTCTTCCAGTCCCGGCGCTGTGACGTGGACCGATGGTACGTCCGTTTTCACCTGGGTCGGCTTGGATTCGCCGGTCGCGATGGGAACGTATTAT
>CAZESZ010000035.1:5080-7374 GCA_964514855.1 uncultured Candidatus Peribacteria bacterium
AGAGCAAGTCTTTTGGTCGCCCCTCTCTCGAATCGTACTTCCACGATGTCGCCGCTGCGGCTCATGACCGTTCCCATGCCGAGCGTACGGTGCTCGATCGTTGTGCCTTCGGCGATCTCTTCCTCGATGTGTCCAAGCCAGTCCTGATTTGTATCGTCGCTCGACGATTCCTGTGAAAATTCATTGCGTGGTGCGCTCTGTTTCCACCATGTTTTTTCCGGAGCGCTGCTTGTGAGCCATCCGTACTTGCTCGTGATTTCTTCGCTCTGCACCTGGATCACATGCTGTGGCAGATCATCGAGAAAACGGCTTCTGGCATTGTTCTGCGAATTTCCCCAGAGCGTACGGTTTGTGGCGTGGAACAGGCTCAGGTGCTCTTTTGCACGGGTCATACCCACGTACAGCAGTCGCCGCTCTTCTTCCATTTGCTGGCGGTCCATGAGTGCTGAGCTATGTGGCAGTAGGCCTTCCTCGCAGCCCGCAACTGTGACGCATCGGAATTCCAGTCCTTTACACAGATGCAGCGTCATGAGCGTGACGGCATCGCGATTGCTGTCATCGAGCTTATCGACTTCACTGATGAGTGCCACTTCCTCGAGAAAGCTCGTGATGGACTGCTCGGGCGGTACGCCGTCGTACTTTTTCGTGACCGAGAGAAGTTCTAGGACGTTTTCCCATCGCGTTTCGCCTTCCTCGGTATCATCTCGGATCCACTTTTCCATCCCGGTTCTCTTGATAATAGACTCTGCAACCGCGCTCACTGGCGCGGTTTTCGAGAGCTGTTGCCAATATTCGACGAGGATGGTGAAGTCGGCGATACGATGCTTCACGCCATCACTGATCCCATCGACCATTTCGATGTGTTTCAGAGATTGCCACAGGCTGAGCCCGCGTTCGTTACAGAAGTTCTGCAGTCGTGCCATCGTCGTCTCGCCGATTTTGCGGGACGGCACGTTGATGATCCGGAGCATCGAGATCGTGTCTGCGGGATTGAGTACTGTGAAGAGGTAGGCGAGGACGTCCTTCACTTCTTTGCGCGCGTAGAATTTCAGCCCGCCGAGGATGCGGTAGGGGATGCCGGCCCTGAGACACGCTTCTTCAAAGAGCCGAGACTGCGCATTCGTTCGGTACAGGATTACCTGGTCTGCAAGCGGAATTCCCTGTGTCTTGAGTGACACGATATTTTTCACTGCCACTTCGGATTCGCGCCGTTCGTCGATGACTTCCTGAAGCGTCACTTTTGCGCCGTCTTTTTTCTCGGTCCACATCTTCTTGTCGGGCCGGTTCGGATTTGCGGAGATAATTGCATCCGCGGCGTCGAGGATTTGTTGCGTGGATCGATAATTTCTCTCCAGCTTGATGCTGACGGCGTCCGGGTACTCGCGCTGAAAATCCAGAATGTTTCTGATGTCCGCGCCACGGAATGAGTAGATGGATTGGTCGGGGTCTCCGATGACGCAGAGATTTCGGTGCGCTGCGGAGAGCAAGCTGATGAAGCGATACTGC
Organism: uncultured Candidatus Peribacteria bacterium; assembly: GCA_964514855.1. Classification (GTDB taxonomy): domain Bacteria; phylum Patescibacteriota; class Gracilibacteria; order Peribacterales; family Peribacteraceae; genus JAGORY01. The sequence continues at coordinate 6,587 of CAZESZ010000035.1, forward strand.
GGATGGTTCGTGTCTTGGTACTCGTCGACGTGCAGAAATCGCCAGGTGTTTTGGTATCGCGCCAGAACGTCGGGTCGTTCTTCGAAGAGTCGAACCGTTTCCATGAGCAGATCATCGAAGTCCAGTGCGTTCGATTCCAGCAGTGTTTTCTGATATTTCGTGTAAATCTCGGCCATGCGAGCCTCCATCGCCGATGTACCTCTGCTGCGAGCTTTGTCAGTGCGCACGCCTTCGGACTTGTACCCACCGATGTGTGCGAGCGCAGTCCTGGGCTTCAGCTCCTCTGGGGTAATATGCATGTCTTTCAGGATATTCTGCACGACCTTCTGCTGATCGTCCGAGTCGTAAATCACGAAACTCTTGTTCCGACCGATCTGCTCGATGTCTCGTCGTAAAATGCGAGCGCAAATGGAGTGAAATGTTCCGGACATTGGCAAATGCGTGGCTTCCGTGCCTGCAGTGTCTGTGAGTTTCAGGATGCGTCCGATTCGTTCCTTCAGTTCTTTCGCCGCTTTATTGGTAAATGTGACGGCGAGGATCTGCCATGCGGGTATCCCTTGCGCCATGAGGTGTGCGATCCGATGGGTGATCGTCCGGGTCTTTCCGGAGCCGGCACCGGCGAGGATGAGCACAGGGCCTTTCAACGTATCGACGGCCAGTTTTTGCTGGTCGTTCAAGCCTGCGAAGATCGGATCTGTGTCGGGGGTCATGTGTGGGCCAAAGAGTAGCACACGCAGGTAGAATACCTGCTCCCTTCTTTCTTGTTTTTCTTTCTACTCAGAGAGCGG
>CAZESZ010000035.1:7474-9988 GCA_964514855.1 uncultured Candidatus Peribacteria bacterium
AGCGGGCATTCTGCCCGCGTTTTTCTACAAAAGTTTCTGAGAGATTATGGTCTGTGCCGCATCGATCATATTTTTCTTTACTGAAGCTTTTGGAGAGGCGAGAGATGAGATCTCAGCATTCTGCTCCGTGAGGCTTCCGGCAATGCGCTTGATTTCAGATGGAGAAAGCGCTGAGAGTTTCTTTTCCATCCTCTTCTGTTCCACTTCAGCGGCGAGTTCTGGGTCGGTACGAGAAACGCGTTCCAAGGTGTCTGCACCCATTTTCGTCAGCAGGAGTTCGTGCGCATTTCTGTAGCTGATGTGCGTTGCCAGATCTGCAAGCATATTGATGATGTTCTCGCGTTTCTGCGGATCCAGGGTCTCGGCGAGTTCGTACGTCGAGATCCGCTTCAGCGACGCGAGGATGGGGGACAGAGCTTCCCTCGAAATTACGTAGAAATAGTACTGGTCTTTGGCATAGACCAGTTTCTTCAGTTCTCGCACTGCCTCTGTCGGCACAACGAGGAAAATATGCGGATAAATCTTGTCACTCTTCTTCATCTTCTCCGCAGTTTTCTTCACTTGGTCATCGATATATGTTTGCAGACTCTGTGCCTTACTCACTTTTGCATCGAAGACGACGTACTGTCCCAGAAAATCGATTAGGAAATCGGGCTTCAGTGAGCCATCGAAGTCGTCAGGGAGATTGTTATTGCTGTAGGACTTGAACTGTAGGTGCGGCTGCTTACACAGATCTGCGAGTGTTGCGATCACGGAGACTTCGTGGTCGTTCCACAATCTGTCGCGCTCTTCGTCGGCCATTTTTTTCGCTTCGACCTCGGTTTGCAGGACGCGGCTGCGTTCCTCCTTGAGCGCACGTTCAGCGGCATCGATCTTCTCCAGGCCGCGCGCGTGCTCCTTCTCTTGCTGTTCGCGCTTCGCTTCTATCTTTGTGAGGGTGCTCTGCAAAGAGTCGCGTTCCTTTTCGATGGACTGGATCTTCGCTTTCGCTTGAGCGAGCTCAGCGAACATCTGCCTGTTTGCACCGGTGAGTTTGTTGCGTTCGGCTTTCTCGATCTCGACTTCTTTCTCGAGCTTTACGACCTCTTTGCTCCAGTCGCGACTGTCGACTGTCGTTTGCGGACGCTTCATCTGCAGAACGAGGCTCGCCCCGATTCCGAGGATGACGATGACGCCGAGGGCGATCTCAAATCCGGTCATGTCGGTATGCTAGCACAGGGTGGACGACTGTCCACTAATTCATCTTTTTTTGGCTGCACATAGCTCCAGCATTGACATTTACTCTTCCGACGCGTAGGATCTCGTCCGCTACCAGCTTCCTCGTTAGCGTTCACGCTTTCCTGGAGGCCCGGAGAATTGTTTCACTTGTGCCTTCCTCCCTTTTTCTCCCCCATTACCAAGTCGCTCAAGAAAGCCAATAAGAAGAAGATCATCGGAAAGTTTCAGATCCATGCCAAGGACACCGGTTCTCCGCACGTTCAAGTCGGCATCCTGACCAAGGAAATCGATCACGTCACGAAGCACCTGAAAGAGCACAAGAAGGACAATTCAGCCCGCCGCGGACTCCTGGCAAAAGTTGCTCGTCGTAGGAAGCTCCTCACGTACCTCAAGATGAATGAATCGAAGGGCTACGAGAAGATCCTCAAGGCGCTGGATCTCGATAAGTAGGAGAAATCATTGCTTTTTCATTTCATTTGTAATACAATTGTAATGTTTTAGCATTTTCTCAATGATTCCGATGGCAACTATTCAGGTTCGTGTTCCGGATAAGAGTAAGAAGAACGTCGATAAGATCCTCGCGTCCCTCGGGCTTGATATGACGACTGCGGTACGCATGTTTCTGTGTCGCATCGAAATAGATCATGGATTGCCGTTTCCGGTTCGACAAAAACTGACGGTGAACGGCTTCACACCGGAGTTTGAAGCGGAAGTGCTCGAAGCCGCTCAAGATCTAGAGGGGAGTGTCTCCTTTGATAACGCTGAGGATGCTGTCCAGTATCTTCGCGATCGTACCAAGAAGAAGGGATGAAAATTACGTATCATAAAAAGTTTCTCAAGCAATTTGATACGCTTGAGCGTCGGCAACAAGAAGCGGTACATGCAGCAATCGAGAAGTTTCGTCATAGTCCTTTCGATGCAGTTTTGCGGAATCATCCGCTCAAGGGAACTATGAAAGACAAGCGCTCGATCTCTGCCAGCTTTGATCTGCGACTGATTTTTGTGGAGCGCGATGGATACGCTGTTGTTTTGATGCTTGCCGTGGGGTCGCATCAAGACGTTTATTGAGGGCTTTTCTGTTTTCGGCTGCACGAAAGCATGATATAGTGTTCGTACGTTCCTTCCCTCCATCTCCGGATTTTGTTGGATTTACGCACAAGCTCCCGCGCGCGGGGTCTCCTGTGTAAGTCCACAGCAACAATCCTTGAAGGTCGGGGAGGACGGTCTATCCGTTTTTCTCTCCATTTCTTAAGATGAAAGAATATTCTTTGATGCTCGTTGATGAGCCGATGATCA
>CAZESZ010000036.1:0-9949 GCA_964514855.1 uncultured Candidatus Peribacteria bacterium
TACTTGTTCCCCAGGCCTTCCGGCTAGATTTTATCGGTGAACGCGGTGAGGATCCCCTGGTACGCGAATTTTCCGTGACGCAAGCGGAGAAAGACGATTTGCGTTCACTGATCTCACAGGTGTGGGCGAAGATTGTTGCTCTAGACTTCACGCCTATTCGGCCTGGGAAGCATCAGTTCAAATGACGAATGTAAAGACTGTATTTCCATCACGAGATTACGCCATGCGGGCGAGTTGTAACTTTCCGTACTGAAGCATGTGCCGTTTGAAATTCCTCAAGACACTCTGTGTTGTCATATCAAGAGAAAAATATCCCATTGTCCAGAGCTAGTGCTTAGAAAGAATGGGGTGCTATTTCGGACAATGATAATGGTAGAATATGGCTTCCTATGATTCTTAATTCAGACTTTCTTCTGCCGCACATTCGCACAGCATTGCGACGAGGATCATACGATGCTTCCCGTCATGTCCTCTGTCCAGAGTGCAAGGCACGGACGAGACTCTACTCACTCAGCGACGGAAGGAAAAAGTGTTCCATGTGCGGCACGAAGTTCACGCTGCGAGGGCAGAAGGTGGGAGCTCACATTCGTCAGTGGTCCGATACTCTGACCTGTTTCGTCCTCGATATCCCTGCGCTACGTGCCGCTAAGATTACGAAGTATCGTTACAGACTAGTTGCAGAGATGTATGCGTCCTTCCGCATGGCGATTGTCGATGGTGCATTGACCTCCGGTGTGCCCATCAATGGCAGCAATGTTTTCTTCGGCATAAAGCTTTCAAACAAGGGTGAGGTGCATCTGGAACCGATGTTGCATCGTACGATTGATGTGCCGGCGTCTCCTGGGAATCAACTCTCACAAAGTTCGCAATTTCAACAGACTGAGGACTATCCTGCATTCATCTGCAATGGTCACCTCCACCGTTTTCCGAAGCGTAATCACAAGCGGATGATCGATGGCATTGAGCGCTTCTGGGCGTGGACGAGTGAACGACTCCACCTTCATCACGGTATTTCCAAGCGTAAAATGGGGTACTACCTCAAGGAGCTTGAATGGAAATACAACCATAGGAATCTCTCGCCGGAGGATCAAGCGATCATCATCGCCGGTTTACTAAGTTCGCGGTCATTTAAAAGTCAGTCCAGAAGTACGCCTAGTTGAGTTTGGCTAGGCAAAAGTGTTATGCGTTGCCCTTGACCTCACGAATCTAAGGTTCTATATGGTTGGCATCAATCCCCCCCCCTTCATGCTCAACACTTCCATTTTTTCACGCTTGTCGCGTGAGCTTGCTGCCCGCGTGAGTTTTGCCGTTCTCGTCGGCCAGATTCTTCTGGGCTCATTCGCTTCGTCGCTGCCGGTTTTTGTGCCGATAGCGGAGGCAGCTTCCATCGGACCGAATAGCGCTTCGACGCTTGTGAATGATACGAGTGCTGGCTCACAGGACTGGAAGGATACTGCAAGAGCGAGCACATCCAATAATCAGTACGCAGTAGTGAAGGATTTGGATGACAATGACTTCAGCAATTATTTGAAGGCAACAAATTTTGGCTTCGCTGTACCGACTGGAGCAACCATCAATGGTATCGTCCTGGAAGTTGAGCGGAATGCTAAAGATGCGTCACGAATAAAGGATAGCACTGTGAAGTTGGTGAAGGGTGGTGTCATCGGCGGTGGTAACAAAGCTGACTTGAGTGGTTTTTGGGGTACATCCGATGTCTATGTTACCTATGGGTCTTCCAGTGATCTCTGGGGGCAGTCGTGGACTTCCGCAGATATCAATGCCTCGAATTTTGGCTTCGTTTTCTCTGTCAAAAAGGACACGACAGATGGAGGGAAAACAGAGGCGAGAGTCGACCATGTCCAGATCACCGTCTATTACACGGAAGCACCGACGACAGGCACTCTGAGAGTGACCAAAAATACAGTCGGGGGCGATGGAACATTCAGCTTTACCGGTGCAGCTTCGTTTGACATTACCACGAGCGGCGGTACTGGTACACGTGACATCACAAATCTGACGCCAGGGATGTATTCTGTGAATGAGACTGTTCCGACGGGCTGGGATAAGACAGGCGACACCTGCCAGAATGTCACTGTTACCGCTGGCGGTACGACGACGTGCACTGTTACGAATACGAAATACGGATCACTGAAGGTTGTGAAGAACGCCATTGGCGGAGACGGCACGTTCGATTTCACGGGCGATCTCGGCGCTTTCCAGCTCACTACTGTTGATGGAACCAGTTCACAGTCTTTCTCGGTTTCAACGCTTGCGACCTACAGCGTCGACGAGACTCCACAGACCGGTTGGCAGGAGAACTCCAACGACTGTTCCGACATCGAGATCACTCCGGGTGAAGAAACCGTCTGTACGATCGTGAATCAGGCGGCTTCCCACATCCAGTTCAGGAAGAAGACGACTGACGGTACGGGCGCATTCCACTTCAACATCACTGGCAGTGCCGGTTTGGATATTACCACGACGGATCAGCTCGATTACTTCGTATCATCGTTCTTCGATGTCTTCACCGAAGTCGACGGCTCGGAGTTCACGGTGAGCGAGAATCAGCTGCCGGGATGGAATCTGACAAACTCTGTTTGTGAGTATGATGGTGATTCTATTGGATCCAGTCCTGTCCCTGGCACCCATGTGCTGACTCTCGAACCGGGTGACACGATCATCTGTAGCTACGACAACACGAAGTCAGTCTGCGGCAATAGTCTCAGGCAAGATGCCGAGTCTTGTGATGATGGAAATACTGAAGCTGGGGATGGGTGTGCTGCAGATTGTACTGCGATCGAATCTGGTTACTCTTGTAACGATGCAGAGCCAAATGTTTGTACGACGGATTGTGGGGATGGCATCGTTGCTGGCAGTGAGCAGTGTGATAATGGAGAGGGAAATAGTGATACCGGATCCTGCACACTGTCATGCCAAGATGCTGTCTGCGGCGATGGGAATATCCAGGACGGCGTCGAACAATGTGATGACAGCAATGTGGCGGTAGGAGATGGGTGTAATGCAACGTGTCAGACGGAATACTGTGGCGATGGTGTCGTGAATAACAATGGAACGGAGGAGTGTGATGGTAGCGAAGACTGCAACAACGAAACATGCCAATTCTTACCAGAGACTCCTCCGACGTGTAATGACCAGACCGCGACTGTCTGGGTCAATAGTCATAACAAGATAGTCGGTGGGCCAAATGATGGTGACGAGTACGATGCGGGTCACACTCATCTTGATGGTACGAGTGGTGCTGACGTGATTGTCGGTACCCAGGATAAGGATAAGATTGATGGCAAGGATGGTAACGACACCATCTGTGGTTTGGGTGGCGATGACGATATCAAAGGGAGTGACGGTGATGACACGATGTTCGGGGGTGATGGCAAAGATAATGTCGATGGCGGTGACGGAGAAGATGTCGTCCATGGAGGCAGCGGCAAGGATGATCTTGATGGAGGTAAGCAGAACGATGCTCTGTGTGGCGATGACGATGATGACAAGTTGAAGGGTGGTGACGGTGATGATCGTATGGATGGCGGCAGTCAGACTGACAAGGATGAATTGAATGGTGAGAAAAATGACGAGGTAGGGGATTTGTGTGTGAATGGAGAGCAAACGAAGGGGTGTGAAAGCATCGAAGGCACTGTGACGGAGTGTGGTGATGGTGGGAGTTCTTCCTCCAGTTCTAGTAGCTCTTCCTCATCTTCATCCAGCAGCTCTAGTTCCTCGAGCTCCTCATCTTCCAGCAGCTCTAGTTCCTCGAGCTCCTCATCTTCCAGTAGCTCTGGTAATCAGCAAGGCGATGGCTCGAGTGGCAGCCACAGAGGTAACCGTACGAACGAATTAGGGGCTGCGGCGAAATTTGTCGCCAGCTTCTTCAATAATTCAGGAACGCCTCCCGGGGCATTCGGTGGCAATGGCGATCTGCCAGGCGGCGGATTCGGCGGTGGACCAAGTACGCCGTTCTCTCAGGCTGAGCAGCAGTACATTTGTTCCATGCAGTCGCGTATCTCGAATGGAGCGTTGGATTCACTCGTTGATTGGCTCGCCGGTGTGATGGCAGTCATCATGGGTCGTGATGCCGTGCAAGTGGCAGTAGCTCTGAAAGATGAAACATTCTGCGCTCCCAAACAAGCAGCAACCCCTGTGCCGAGCGCCAGTATTATCGTTCATCAGGATAGAAACGGCGTCGTCGTTTCCACGAACCCGGTTTGGAACGCCTGTGTCAGCGGTCAGGGGCTCACTCTCAATCTCATCCGCAGCAATGAGGATACGTTCATCCATCGCCAGGGATTGATCAAGAAGACCTTTGCCATGACCTGCCGCGACTACCACCGTGGAGACGTCAGCATGTGGCTGCATCCAGATTATCCAGGCCTGGAGATCCAGCTCGATACGAAAGGTCGTCTCGTCGGAGGCCTCCCGACTGGATACGTTGCCAAGAGAGATGTGACCACAGGAAACGTTGCAGCGAAATAATAAGCCGTACATTTCAGCAGAGAAACGGCCCTCCATGAGGGCTGTTTCTTGTTACTCGCCGTTTCGGTACGTTGCGATGAAGGTGATCGGGTGAACCATGCTGCCCGCAGCATTGCCGCCTTCAGCGAATGGCACATGAGGTTTGCCAGGCTCTCCACGGTCTACTTGCAGGTGCAGATGCGGCGCTGATGTGTTGCCGGTCATGCCCACGTATCCGACGATCTGCCCTGGTCGCACGTCTTGTCCGATGCGCACGGGAGAAGAGTCGAAATGTCCGTACACCGAGAAGTACGCTGTGCCGTTTTTCAGACGATGTTCGATGATAACGTGTAATCCCAGTATTTGGTTTGTCGTGACGCTGACGACCCTGCCACCGGCAATAGCACCGATCGGCGTGCCGCGTGCGAGCTTCAGGTCCACACCTGCGTGTTGTCCACTTCCCTCGGTCGCATCCAAGTCGTAGCGACCCAGGTAGCGTGTGGAATAGAAAAGTTTCGCGGTAATCGTGGGAATATTTTCTTCCGTCACCGGATCCGTGAGAGTTTTCATTGGGATCGTGAGGGCTGCCATGTCGTACCGCGGAATGCGCACGAAGTCTGCATCGGTCATCTCGAAATATCGACGATTCCATTCCTGTGGTGTTCGCATGGCGCCCCAGTTCGGGACTTTCCCAACCGGAAACGATGTGTGGTCGAGGGCCGGAAATTCGTCGATGTTTTGAGTGGCAGTTGGTGCGACCGATGACGATGACGAGGAGGCCAGTGATGACGACGTCGATGCTGGTGCAGAAATCGATGAAGCCGTGTCAGTGATGGACGATACGGATGACGTTGATGTAGGCCTGGAGGAAGTTGGTACCGAGCTGAACGAAATAGGAATGCTCAGTGATGATACGGATGTGGGTATCGGTGCTGCGTTGTGCGTGACAATAGGCCGAGCTTCGGCTGGAGGCTCGGAAGCCTCCGGAGCTGAAGATTCCGAAACAGAAGCATCAGATGACTGTATGACAACGATCGCAGTCTGTTTTTCACCGAGTGGAATCACCGTTGCCTGCTTCGCCTGGAACTGACCGAGAAATGTCAGGAACAGGACGCCCATGACGGCTCCGCATGCAGTAGATGCAATAATATCTGCATGTTGTCTAGCTTGGCTTTGAATACGCCTCAAGGCCTGCCGAAGCTGGTTTTTGTATGTGTTCAATCATACTATTATACTCCAGAATATTCTATTTGTCTATTATAGTTTATAACATGCTTTTCAGGTGTTTCTGCAGTTTTTTGAGCGCCTGTCCGCGGTGACTTGTACTATTTTTTTGTTCAATATTCATGGCTGAATAGACTTCTGAATACCCATGTGGTCTAAAGCAGCCAGAGATTGGTAAACCCGGTAGATATGAAGCTTCGAGTGTCATCGTAATCTCTCCCTCGCATGTTCCCTCAAAGACATGCGTTGCGCCTGTAGAGTCGATGTAGGCGAGTGCGCAGACGAACGTCGCCGCTCGATTCTTCTCACGCTTCATTCTCTCCAGAAAAAAATCTATCCATTCTTGATCGGACGCATCGGGTCCGGCACCCCACCTACGGGTCTGTACGCCGAGTTCGTCCTTGAGTGCATGAACGAGGATCCCCGAGTCGTCGGCGAGTGTGGGGATCCCAGCGATTTCGTGGTAGAACGTCGCTTTGATGATGGCGTTATCGCGGTACGTCTCACCATGTTCGTGCGGAGAGTCGGTGATGCCGAAGTCTGCCGGCGTTTTCAGCGTGATCGGCAGATCTGATAACACTTCGCCGATCTCGAGAACTTTTCCTTTGTTCGTGGTGGCGAGCAGGAGTTCCATGTGCGTTTACTGCACTGCTTCCGCACCGGCGAGCTTATCGATGTAGACCTTGCGAGCTTTGGCTCCGTCCGATGGACCGATGATTCCTTTCTCTTCCATGATGTCGAGGAGACGTGCGGCGCGTGCGTAGCCTACTTTCAGCTGACGTTGCAACAGTGATGCCGATGCCTTGCCGGTTTCCTGGACCACACGTACGGCCTCGAAGAACAGGTCATCGCCACCGTTGTCATCGGCGTCCAGATTGATCATCGTTGTGCCGCCGTCCACCGCGCCGTTCTCGTTTTCATCACCGCTACCGAGGCTGATTTCTTCCGTGAACATGCCGCCGCCTGCGATCTTCACGACATTGATGACGCGTTCGATTTCTTTCGTTGAAATATAAATTCCCTGGATGCGCACGGGCTTGGGCGTCGAAGCTGTCATGTAGAGCATGTCGCCTCTGCCCAGCAGATCTTCGGCGCCGATCGAATCCAGGATCGTTCGAGAGTCCACGGCCGACACGACGCGGAAGGCGATGCGCGTCGGGATATTGGCTTTGATGAGCCCGGTGATGACGTCGACGCTCGGACGCTGTGTTGCGATGATGAGGTGCATGCCGACAGCGCGTGCCATCTGCGCGATGCGTGCGATCATCGTCTCAGTATCTTTGCGGTGCTGGCGCATCATGAGGTCCGCGAGCTCATCGATCACGATGACGATCCGCGGAAGCTTCTTCTCCTCGTCGGTTTGCTTGTCGTTGAACTCGGCGAGATTGCGCACACCGGTTTCGGAAAATCGGTGCAGACGTCTGCCCATTTCCGCGATGGCCCACCGCAGAGCCTGCAGTGCTTTGTCCGACTCCGTGATGACCGGTGTCAGGAGATGCGGGATGCCATTGTACGGCATGAGCTCCACGCGCTTCGGGTCAATGAGAATGAACTTCAGTTCGTGCGGTGCGTTCTGAAAGAGGAGGGAAATCAAAAACGTATTCATCGCCACAGATTTACCAGCACCGGTCGCGCCGGCGATGAGAAGGTGGGGCATGTCCTCGATCGTCGCGACGTACGCATCACCGGAGACGCCGCGCCCGAGCGGGATGGTGAGCGGTGACGCGGATTGCTTAAATTGCGGTGACTCCAACATTTCCCGCAAGTACACCGTTGATCGCTTTTCGTTCGGCATCTCGATACCGACAAGCGCCTTACCCGGAATCGGCGCTTCGATTCTCAGACTCTGAGCCGCGAGCGCGAGTGCGAGGTCGCTCTTCAGGCCTTCGATTTTGCTGAGCTTGATGCCTTCGGCCGGCTGGAGCGTGAACTGTGTGACTGTCGGTCCTGGGTGGGCGTCTTTCATCGTGACGTCGACGTCGAATTCTCCCAGTTTTTCCTGGATCCTTGCGGCCTGCCGCTTCAGTTCATCATCGTCGACGGTGAGTTCGCTACGCTTGTTATCGAGCAGTTCCAGTTCCGGGAATTTCCATTCCTCGAAACGCGTGTCCTTCATCTCCAGAAGTTCCCGTGTCTTCGCTTTCGTCACGGCTTGTACGGCGGCCTTGCCGGAAGGTTTTGGTGGTGGATTTTCGGTTGCGAAGGCCGGACGAACAATATTGATGTCCGGAGCTTCGGTGCTATCACGTTCGATGAGATCGATCGCGGCCTCGGCAAGCTCTTGTTCGTAGTTGTCTTCCTCTTCTTCCACTTCTTTTTTGATGCGCGGCGGCTTCACTTCTTTCACAGCCGTCATGCGCGAGATGATGGCCGGAATATCGGGTTCGAAGGTGATGAAGAGTCCCGCGATGAAGAGTGCACCGAGCATGATGAATCCGGCACTTGCGCTCAGGAAAGCGGCAAACGGAAATGCCATCATGAAGCCGATGGCACCGCCGAACTCGTTTCTGCTATCGGCGAAGTCGCTCATCGGAGACGTGAGTTGCACGATGCCGAGGAAAGCGGCGAGACACATCGAGAGGCCAACCGAACGTTTCAGTTCGATATTCGGTGAATTTCCGATCATGAGCAGACATCCAAAGAGGATCAGCGACGCCGGAAAGAGCGTCTTCCAGCTACCCATGAAGAACGTCAGTCCCTTGTTGACCGCGAGGCCCATCGGTCCGGGAGCCAGAAATAGCACCATTCCGAGTCCGATCGCGACCACTGCTTTCACCTGGCGCCGGGTGTGGTCCTCCAGTTCCAAATCAAGACTGAGCTCGTTCTTGCGGGAACGACGCTTCTTTGTGCGGGCTTTGGTCTTTCGACGTACCTTAGGCATCGGTTGCTATTGTAGAGCAGAATTGCTCGGGCTGATAGGTATCAGTCGAGGAGTTTTAACTTCGCCCCTCGGGTCAGCAAATGCCGCGTGAGCTCGATGTTGCCTGTCACATATAGCGTTACTGACGATGTATCCGCTGCAATGACGAACGTTGTAACTTCGGTGCTCGTTGGCATCGCATCGTCTGTACCGAGGAGCTTTTTCGCGTTGATTTTCTCAATGCAGCCAGTAATCGTTTTTCCGATTTTATCGAAATTTTTCGTAATGCTGACATGGCTTTCGTGTCGATCCCTTTCCGGTATTTCTACTGTGAGGAAATTTCTTATCTTTAGGGAAGTCCTTTCTATAATTTTTTTTGCCATGTCCAAACTTCCGAATATTGACACAGTGCCATATTCACTTCTGTCAGTAATAAATCCTATCCTAACACAATTACCCAAACGATTCTCTTCCGCTACATATGCATGTAACGCATTATCGATCTTGGAAATTTCCGTCCGTCGTTCAAGAGCCTCACTGGGCATATGTTCAGGGAACTGCACAGTGTATTTTTCCCACATATTGGTGACGGAAAATTAGCTCATATTACTACAGTACAGGGTCAGGTTTCGTCCAGATTTTCGATCCCTCACCTCGCGGAAGCCTGTACTGCAGCAGTAATCTTCGCCTCTGAGCAAAGTCTGGATCATGAACAGACACATGCTGCCAGAACGATTTCGAGTGATTGGGATGCCGGATATGCGCCAGTTCGTGGATGATCACGTACCGAAGAATCTCCGGTGACGTGAGGAGCAGGGGAGTGGACAATGCGATGATGCCCTCGTGCGAGCAGCTTCCCCACCTCGAACGCATGAACTTTACGGTTACTGAGCGAACAGTTTCATCGTACGTTTCGCTATTGATGCGTCGCACGAGTTCTTCGGTTTCTTGTTTCACAGATGCTGAAAGCAGTTTCCAGAGAAAGCGATGAAATCGTGCATCGCTACAGTTTGCGGCGCGTACTACTGACCAGCCGTCTTGTGTGCGCATTGCTTTGGTTTTGGCTCCAGAAACCATGCGAAAACTGATAGTCGAGCCGGTTGTGAGATCGAGAATCACCGAATCTGAGTTCTCAAAGAGAGGTCGAAATGGATCGAGACGAATTTTCGCTGCTTCACGCGTGTACGCTTTCGCCATGCGTTTCAGAAGCGAGGCAACGTGCATGTCTTCTTCGGCTCTGGCTAGCCCTCGTGCGAGCCGAATGACAATAGTGCCATCTCGGAGCATCGCGCGAGACGTGCGGTTTTTCGTGCGTTCGATACTGTAGCTAATATTTTTCACGCATGCATTGTAGCTACTCAAAAGTCTCTCGCCATTCTATGATGTGCGCCCATGACG
>CAZESZ010000037.1:0-9840 GCA_964514855.1 uncultured Candidatus Peribacteria bacterium
GGATCCTCACCGCGTTCACCGATAAAATCTAGCCGGAAGGCCTGGGGAACAAGTATTGGATCCGCAATCTCGAGCAGAAGTGCGTAGAAGACAAGCTGACGGAAATTCGCTCCGTCTCTACCCGAGCGCGACACTGTCCCCTCCTCCGCGCCGCCGCGAATGGCCGAGGGCGCCTTCGGTGGTCCAGTTTTGTAATCGATGATGATGGCTTCGTTAGACACCGGTGAAAGAAGATCGATCCGGTCGATCTTGCCTTTGATCGGAATGCTTCCCCCGAGCATAGTCGAGGTGACGAGCTGGCCTCGGTGATCACGCTCGACGGCATGCAGCACAGGCGAAGCGTTTTCGAGTTTGGCGACAAAATATTTCGGCAATGCCTCTTTCGCCTGCGACAGGAGATCGCTCCGTTGTTTCGGCGTCAATATATTACGTTCCATCAAATGCCACTCGAAGGCTTTCAGGAAATCGTCGACACCGAATTTTTTGCGTTGCTGCAACGCAGTCGCCCACTGCCTTAGCGCCCAGTGAACCGCACTGCCGTAGCCAAGAGACCGAATCGACGACTCTGTCAGCTCTTCAGGCTGACCGAGGAGATCGACTCGCTTGAACGCCAGAGGATCCTCCAGAAATCTGCTCAGTGATGTCGGCGAGAGCGCAAAATCTTTCAGCCGCTCGTAGAGATACGCGTCGAGTTCGGCATCCGGACGAGACACAGGTTGCAATAGAAGCAGTGATGACTTTTCTGCAGATGCGAGTCCCTCGTCACGCTCCGGAATGGGGCCAGCCTCAGCAAAAAATGCTGAGGGGGAAACGGCTCGTGATCGTTCACCCACGGCAAATTCTCGCGGACAGATGAACAGAAGTTCGCGCTTGGCTCTCGTCATCGCGACGTACGCAACGCGACGTTCGTCCTGATGCTTTTCGTACCGTTTCTGCTCTGTTTCCCATCCGAACAGCAGATCTTCCGGGAGAGATAATGATGAAGGATTTCTGCGCTGATCCCAATGGCCGTCTCTGAAACTAGAAAGAATGACGGTGTGAAATTCGAGGCCTTTGCTCTGGTGTGCCGTAAGAAGTTGCACGCCTTCGCTCACAAGATGTGGAATCTGGTACGTCAGTCGAACCTGGCCAAAATTATCATCATCGTAGAACGAAAGATCATGCAGAAATTGCTTCAGCGTCAGGAGAGGCGAATCGAAACTGCGCTCTTTCACGTAACGGAAAAATTCCTCGATAACGGCGAGGTCGACTGGATCCAGAGTTTTTGCAGCATCGGCTATACCAGATTCCCGGAGCACGCATTCGACTGTCTGCAGCACCGTACGAGATTCCTGCTTCTGACGGAAATCAAAGAGACGATCTCGGGTGCGAATCAACGCATCACGACTCAGAAACGGCAGTTCGTAGTGCTCCAGCTCAAGAAGAAGGTCGTGCATCGGTAGCTTCTCTTTTCTAGCAGCCGCAATGAGCCTCGCGATATCTGCCGGATGGCATCCGAAGCACTCGCACGCCATCGCATGAAGAAGAGGATCATCACCGCGACCACCGGTACTTTTCAGGATCGTGAGTGCCTGCCGCACGACTGGGTGTGTGAGAAGATCAGCTTTTCCGTGCAACACAACCGGAATATCGCGGGCACGCAGAACATCGTAGATCGGCCTCAGTTCGCTGTTTGTCTGCACGAGGATACAGAGTTCTTGCGCTGGTACGCCTTTCTTCATTCTGTCTTCGATGATGTCTGCGATAAGCCAAGGCTCGGCGGAATCTGAAACCGCACGAAGAAGGGTCGGCTCGTCGCCTTTCTCTTTCGTTTGGGCTCTGAGGTCTTTCGTGAGACCAGGAATTTTTCCGACGAGGCGTTCGTCATTTCTCGCGATCAGTCTGCCCGCAGCATCGAGAATCGTCTGCGTCGACCGGTAATTTTCGGTGAGAACAATGACCGGTGCTTTCGGAAATCTCTCACGGAACGCCAGCATGTGCTGGATGTTCGCGCCCTGAAATCGGTAAATGGCCTGATCGTCATCACCGACGACGAAGAAATTCGGATCGTGCGGAAGCGTATCGTAGGTCGTCAGCCTCTCGATCACGGCCCACTGTGCGCCATTTAAGTCTTGGGCTTCATCGACCAAGATGTACTGATATCTCTCCTGGAGTCCTGACAGAATCCAATCCTCCGTATTCAGAACTTTCAGAACCGTGAGGATCATGTCGTCGTAGTCATACAGGCCTTTTTCTTCTAAGTGATCGCTGTAGCATCGAAAAATCTTGATAAACTCTCGGAACTTTCGGGCGGACAGAAGATTTCTTTCATGGACTTTCGTTCCCGGCTTACTCTTCTCTGCCATCTGCGTATCGTACTCATCTGCAACTCGAAGCAGATCTTTCAGAGTTTTCCCCTCACGCTTGCAGTCACTGATACGACCGAGAAGTGCAGGTATCTTCTCGTACGGATTCTTCGGATTGATGAGTTCAGAGCCCTCGCTGACACTATCGATCATCTGCTGCATCACCTGATATTTCTCGAGATCGGAAATTTGTTTCTTCGCTGAAAAGTCAGAAAAGACCGGTGTATTTCTCGTGATGAGAGATGCACAGAAACCGTGCACAGTACTCACGCTCACGCCGTACGCGTCAGGTCCGATGAGTTGTCGGAGTCGCTCGCGCATCGCGGTAGCGCCGGACGTAGAAAATGTGAGACAGAGAATATTGCTGGGTCTGGCCTGCGTCTTCCTGAGAATATTCGCGACGCGCATGCCAAGCACTTGAGTTTTTCCGGTACCGGGCCCCGCGACGACCATCACTGGGCCTTCGACCGTATCTACGGCCTGTTTCTGACCTACGTTCAGTCGGTCGTACTCCTTCTCAAAGAATCGCATGGCATGAAGTATAGATGAAAAGTTTTTTTAGTACTGCGCCGCAAGTACCGTTAGTGCCGCACATTGGTACGCGATCCAAAATATGAATGCAAGCAGGAGAAGAATGTACCCAACCTTCACCGACAGAAGCGCTACCCCAACGACGAGCACGAGCATCGGCCAAAGGATAAGGAGTGCGGTCACGACGATGAGAATCAGACGAATCACTGTCATGAGCCAGCGACCTGACGTGCGCTTGAGACTGAGGTGAATGCTCTGAAAAACGCCTGCTTCTCCACCCGCAAAAAAGACCGGAGCAAGTGACAGGCGCGGAAGCATGTAGAGCGCGATGAACGGACCCACGAGCGGAATCCAAAGAAGCGAACGCACGACAAGCCACACGGCAAGTGCGCACATTCTGAGTGTCATCCTTGGGAGCCTGCGTGCGGCTTCGTACGCCGACTGTGATCCTCCTGTAAAGAGCAGGAAGAAGAACACCGCAGCAACGAACAGTACGATGAGATTGAAAGCCATCTGTGCGGCTACAAGCGGAGAAACTCTACGCACGTACGCGAGTCCGAATGCATGCTCACCGGACGGTACGCTCGCGACGTTCCCAGATCCAAAGCGAATCCCGGAGGCCTCGATAAACTCACCGACGTCCATCTCACCAATGGCAACGAGATCTGCGTCCACAGTCGTCCGCAGTTTTTCTCGATCCACGCGAAACTCGGACATCATGCCATCTTCGATGCGCACGACCTGGAACTGTACTGCCGCCGAGCCAACAGCGATCAGCATCGCAAAAGACAATGTCGCAATGGCGACCGGCAATTTTTTCCTCGACAGAAGGGTAGCAATGCCGAGGAACAGTTCGGAGAGCGGTGCCCGAGTAGATGCATTCATAGGATGGCGGGAACTACCTACTCCTTGGTGGGCGGTGCGTTCAGAGTGTACGCGCAGTGGTCACACTTCATGATGAGCTTGCCGCCCTGGTGAAGATCCACGAGCGTTCCTTTGCGGCATTCTGGACAGAGTTTTCCGCTCATGAACGACGATGCGGCAAATGCCGCGGCTTTGCCTGGTGCGTGTTCTCGGATGCTCACGGACCTCGGGTGATCACGCAGTTTCTGCAGTACTTTTGCCTCGATTTGGCGAATGCGCTCGCGTGTCACATTGAACTCTTTACCCACTTCCTCGAGCGTGTGACCGATGCCATCCTTGAGACCGAAACGCATCTCGATGATCTTTCTCTCGCGCGGTGTCAGGTATTCGAGCATCGCATGGACATTCTCTTTCCGCAGCTGGCGATTCGTCGCATCGAAGGGATTCACGGCTTCCTCGTCTTCGATGAAGTCACCAAGCTTGGAATCCTCTTCAGATCCAACCGGCGCTTCGAGTGAGATAATGTCTTGGGAAATCTTCTGGATGTGACGAACTTTCTTGATGTCCATTTCCATTTCGACAGCGAGCTCTTCCACTGTCGGTTCACGTCCGAGTTCTTGGACGAGGCGACGCTGTGTGTGCGTGAGCTTATTGATCGTCTCAACCATGTGAACTGGAATGCGGATGGTGCGAGCCTGGTCAGCGATGGCACGCGTGATGGCCTGGCGGATCCACCATGTGGCGTACGTGCTGAATTTGAAGCCACGCTCGGGATCGAATTTTTCCACCGCGCGAAAGAGTCCGATGTTGCCTTCTTGGATGAGATCGAGAAACGACAGTCCGCGACCGATGTATTTCTTGGCGATCGAAACAACGAGACGAAGGTTCGCTTCCGCCAGCTGCTGCTTGGCTCCTGCGTCGCCTTTGCGGATTCTGCGTGCGAGCTCGACTTCTTTGCGTGCATCGATGAGTGGCACGCGTCCGATCTCGGAGAGGTACATGCGCACCGAGTCATTGCTGATCTCGAGAAGGTCGACCTCGCGTTCTTTGCGTTTCTTCTTATTGTCTTCAGCGGTTTTCTTATCATCTTTGCGCTGGATACCGGCCGTCGCCACCACCTCAAGAGACTCATCATCCGTATCGGCTGCAGTCGTAGCACCAGAACCAGCTTCGCTATCGGCGATCTGCCCTTCGGCACCCGGATTTGTTTTTCTGAGCCAAATGAGCGTGTCTTTGACATCGATGACCTCGATACCGAGATCCATGAACAGCGAATACACGCGATCGAGGAGATCGATATTTTCTTCGGCATTTGGAACCGCACGCAGCACTTCTTGGTGCGTAACATAGCGTTGTTCACGACCTTTTTTCACGAGATGTTTGATCTCGTCGGGAAACGCCTTCAATTCGTCATCAGTCGGCTGATGAATGAAACTACGTGGGTGCGAGGCCATAAGAGTAGAAGGAGAGTATCGTTCGTGGCTTGTGTTTGCAAGGGGGCCTTTGTTTATAGATTTTTGTATGTTTCTTCATCCCTTTTCGTGACTCGTATGATTTCGACGGACTGATCTTTATGAACGACAAAAATAATCCTGTAGCGCCCGAGACGCACGCGAAAGAAATCTTGCTTCCCGGTGAGCTTTTTCACGCCCGGGATAAGCCGATAATCTCTCTTCAGCTGCTCAAGAACAAGCAGTACCACCTGCTGATCTTTTGCGTTCAAGGCACGAAGGAATTTCTCGATTTTATCCACGACGAATACGATTGAGAACGGCAATCATCTCATCCGGTGTCACACCTTTTCCATTGTTATCGCGATCCGCGTCAAAGAGAACGTGCTCGTTGCCTTCTTTTGCCACCTGCAAAGGCCTGATAAGAATCGAGTTATCGCTCATTTCCATCAAGAAGAGGTCCGTGCCGGCCCTGCTTCTCCATGCCTTCGGCAAGGTAATTTGACCCCGAACTGTGCTTTTCGTCACTTTGCTGACCATAGGGTAGAGGGGATATAAATACGTAAGTAAGTATATCTTATTTTCTTATAAGTTGTCCAGCACTTTCTCATGTACCCGAAGCCATCTTCGTGAGCTTCAGGAGCTGATGGTACTGCGTGAGAAGCCGCGCCTCTTCATCGGGCCTGCCTTTCTCGCGCGCGGCCTTGAGCTCGCTGACGATAATGTACTGTTTCTCGAGCATCTTCTCGCGGTTACTCGAGAGAACTATTTTCCGAAATTCCCTCGGCGCGAGATTATCCGACCACAACGGAAAATTTTCCTCACAATAGAGCGCGAGGACGCTCAGCTTTTCTTTCAGCAGCGGGTCGATCTCTAGCGGCCCAAGAATATCGGCAGCAGCCTGCTCTCCTCCAGACGGCAGCGCTTCACGCAGAGGGGCGTACGGATCACTCGTGGGCGCTATGAGCTCCGGCGTCAGTGGGCGAACAATGGGATACAGCAATGCAAATCCCAGACAAAGTTCGTAACGAGTGTACGGAGCATCCGAAACTTTTTCAGAAGCGGCAGCTTTTTTCGTCGGGCCCGACTGCATTTTCCACTCGCGGTAATCGCGTTCGAATTCTTTCTCGATGACACCGAAGCTGCCCCCTGCTTTCTGGATATATGCGCGACGTTCTACTTCCGTTGGTACGGCATCCAGTAGGGGGAAAAGCGTTTCCGCAACTCTGCGCTTGCCCATAGGCTCGGCAGTGTCCGGCATGGCCTTCAGACGGCTGATGACCGAGTCGATGTACGGAATCGCGGTCTCGCTGATGAGATGCGTGAAGAGTGCAGGATCACGCTGAACGATCTCATCGGGGTCTTTCGCGGGCAGTGTGACGGAGTTGATCCGCAGATGTGCGCGGCTGAGTAAGTCGAACGCGCGGACCGCTGCGAGTTGACCAGCGTTGTCTTGGTCCAGACACAGAATAATCTCGTCGGCATGACGACGGAGGATCTTCACGTGCTCTTCGGTGAGCGCCGTTCCGCTGACCGCAACAACGTGTTCGATGCCCGCTTTATGCGCTGCAATGCAATCAAAATACCCTTCGACGAGCACGACTTTTCTGGTTTTTCGGATCGCCTCGCGAGCCTGAAAAAGTCCGAAGAGAACTGCGGATTTATTGTACAGCGGACTCTCCGGCGAGTTCACGTACTTCGCGTCCGAGTCGCCCATCGCTCGTCCACCAAATCCGATGATGACTCCTTGTGCGTCCCGAATCGGGAACATGATGCGATGACGGAACCGATCGTACATTTTCCCTTCGATGTCTTTCTGCACGCCGAGGCCGGCAGCGACGATTTCGGTCCGACTGAAGCCAAGTTTCAAGAGATGATCGTACGTTTCGGAGAACGAATCCGGACTGTAACCGATGCCGAACTTTGTCATGAGCTCCGGGGGGACACCGCGGTTTTGGACGTAGCTGACTGCTGCCGGAACGGTCATCAATTTTGCTTCGTAGAATTTCGCAGCCGCTGCCAGACATTCGCGCAACCGATCTTTTTCATCTTTTGAGACCGACGGTTTTTTTGGGCCGAAATTATCTTTCGGTATCTCGACACCGGCTTTCTCAGCGAGCATTTTTACCGCGATCGGAAAATCGACCGACTCGATCTTCTGAAAAAAACTGAAAATATCGCCGCCGCTTTGACACGCAAAACAGTACGCGATGCCTTTGTCCGGCGAGATGAGAAAACTTGGATGCGAATCGTTGTGGAACGGACAGAGGCTCACGAAATTTCGGCCCTTCCGCTTGATCTGACAGTACTGGGCGACCAGCTGGTCGATCGGAAGCCGGGCGCGGATCTCGTCTTTGACGTCCATGAGGCGGTGAGTATAGAGCACACCCCTCTCTTCACTCCAACTACTTCCAACGATGATAAATCGACGAACGCCAATCAATGTCGATAATGATCATGCCATCCTTGGTTCTATGACCAATCAGACGTATGTCTCCAATCCTACAACGATAAAAACCCTCAAAACCTTTGAGAGGTTTCACGTCAAGATTGGACCATGCGCCACTGGCAAACAGTAGAGTGACTTCAATGATCCTCTTTCGAAGCTTTTTGTCTGCCTTTTTCAGAAATTTTTGGTAGCGATCCATATATCACTTTGATTTTCTGGAAAAACGTACTTTTTTTCGATCTTCCTCTTTATCGAGCATGTCAGACGCATGTTGTAATTTTTTTGCGAGTTCGCCAGCATCGATACCATGAGGAAAATGCAGGCCGCAGTTTCCCTTGTCATCTTCCCAGTATTCTATATCCGAATATGGCTTGATAAGGAGTCCTTCGGATACTTCCTCAACCATGACAATCTTTGTAGGATTGCGATCCCGCCATTTCTTCGGAAGCGTGATCATGCCGGACTTTTGGACACTGAGAGTGGCGATAACCATAGGAGATTTGGTAATTCTGTAGAATCTATAGATTATCTATATTCTATAGGAAATAGTGAAAAGAAGCAAGAGCTACCGTCCCCCACCCTCAATCCCTCCCCCAGGTGTCCCGCGGACGCGGGACGGGGTGGGAGTTTTTACGCGAACATCCTCACAATATCCCTCGGGAGCCTGTTGAGCACGGTACCGGCCTTCAACATGCCTCTACCGAAAACGATGTCTCGTCCGAGCGGCTTTGCGTCGATCGAAAAGAGAACATCACCATCGTCGAAACCCTCCAGTGACGACGGAATATTCACGCCTTTCAGCACTGATTTCATTTCTTCTTCCGAAACTTTCAGCACCTGCTTGGTCGCCTCATGCCCTCTGAGTGTTGCCATCTCGTGTGACAAACGAGTCAATCCGTGCGACGTGGACTTGCCGAAGGGAATACCGCCAGAGTACGGATTCGTCGGCAAAAAGAATTGGCGATATTCCTCGGGCAAGAGAAACAGCTGTTCTTTCATTTCGTACAGCATGTCCTCATCGCGCAGAAACGATGTACCGAACCAATCTTCCAATCTATCTGCGATATTTTTTCGCCGCGAGTTTGGGAGTATCGACCAACGGTGCGGCTCTAAGTCTTTCTTCGTTTGACGGTCCCTCGTCGGCGCGCGCTTCTCGATC
The DNA here is from genome assembly GCA_964514855.1 of uncultured Candidatus Peribacteria bacterium. Classification (GTDB taxonomy): domain Bacteria; phylum Patescibacteriota; class Gracilibacteria; order Peribacterales; family Peribacteraceae; genus JAGORY01. The sequence continues at coordinate 8,800 of CAZESZ010000037.1, forward strand.
GCTACTGAGAAGAAGCCTTCGGTATCGAGCGACTGAGGCCAGAGCCGGATCATCGGCTCGGCTTTCGTCCGTCCAAGCGAGGCTTGAACGCGGGCCGAATCATCAAGCGGACCTGTGAAAGCGTAGGGTAAGATTTCCGCGGGATTAAGGATTGAAAGCTGATCACTAAATTTGTTCAATACTGACAAGACAACATCTTCGTTCTCCTCGGGCGTCAGCGTGCACGTGGAATACACGATGCGACCGCCGACTTTGCACGCATGAACTGCTGATTCCAGAAGTTCGCGCTGCAATTTCGCCATTTTGCCTATGTTGTCCATCGAGCAGAAGTTCAGCGCGTCGCTGTCTTTTCTCGCGGTTCCCTGCGCAGTACACGGCGCATCGCAGAGGACGCGGTCGAAAACTTCGGTCATGTGTCCGGCGAACCACTGGCCAACTTTGCGTGTGACGCAGGCATTGGTGACGCCGCAGCGCTGCAAGTTTGTGAGCAGTGACCAGATTCTTTTTTCTTGAACGTCGTTGGCTATCAACACCCCAGCCTGCGCTCCTGCCGGAGCTTCGGCAGGCAGGCCCATTCTTGCGGCAATCTGCGTTGTTTTGCTGCCGGGTGCCGCAGACATATCCAGGATACGCTCGCCAGGCTTGGGATCCAGAAGCGCAACCGGAAGCATGCTCGCAGCTTCCTGGACATAGAAACCTCCCATCAGGTGCATGAAATCTTTTCCGAGCGCCTCTCGTTGCCCTGAGCTTGTCGAAGGGTCACGTTCGACTCTATCGATAAAGAAGCCTTCCTGACACCACGGTACCGGCGTCAGATTCCAGTTCTTGGCCTTCCCCCACGCGAGCATATCGTCGATCGAACACTTGAGCGTATTGACGCGGATAGACCGCCGAAGTGGCTTACTGCTGAGCTCTTTCAGTGCCTTGAGATCGGTGAACGCCGCGTAGCGGTCGAAGGGATGCATAGAGCGTGCAGGATAGCACGGTGAGCGTGTGCATGAGAAAACGCTTGCGTTATCACAATACTTGTTTATAGTACGT
>CAZESZ010000038.1:0-9694 GCA_964514855.1 uncultured Candidatus Peribacteria bacterium
AAATGAGAAGACCATGATCGTACAGACCTTCGGCGTACACGTTGGACCCGGGTTCGACTCCCGGCATCTCCACCACACTTCGCTCTCATTCACTTCGTTCATGAGAGCTACGCGTGGCGAGCCACTTACTCCCACAAAGAAGTGTGCCCCGCGTAGCTCTGCCCAATTCTTTGGTGTATTTCTGCACCTATTTCGCTTCACTCTCAACAAATTGCAGAGCGAAGTGGGGCTGTTCGGCATATAATTAAACACTATGCATTACGTCTATATCCTAAAACTTGAGAATGATCAGCACTACATTGGCTGTACCGAAAACTTGAAGGGGCGTCTGATTAAGCACAAACATCATGCAGTTCCTACAACGAGTCGCATCCGTCCTGAAGAGCTTATCTTCTATGCCGCTTTCAAAGATAAGGAAAAGGCATACTCATTTGAGAAATATCTTAAGAGCTCGTCAGGATTTGCATTTCGTAATAAACGACTGATCTAGGTCTCCTCCCTGCCAACCGTCTTGTCCCCCGTAGCCCGGAGGCGAAGGGTGGAAGTCAGCCCCTCAGGGCTGCAAAGGTTGGACATCTCCGCCAATGCCTTATTTAAGGCAAATAGTTGATGTATATTATGGTGTTTCCAAGCTGAGGATGCCAAAATCTTAGCATTCTCTTGATAAAATTTTGAGAGCGAAATCTAAGTTTATGACTCTGTTATGCGAAGAGAGTATTTTTCAAAGGTTCCAGTGCAAAGAAGTCATGCGCTCAAAAACTATAAGTATTCCGCAGGCAAGAGGGATCAATATTGCTTGCCATAGAGGCACATTCTTTAACTCTTTAGAATCTGACAAGTATCGTCTGTGGTACAGAAGATAAAACAATAGAATATATAAAGTTTCGTAGAGGAAAAAAACACCGATATCTGGAATGACTGATACCGGATTCGTCAATATCCAATGGATGGGAAATGGTAGTATCATAAGCAACAACCATATCCAATTTTTTGAAAATACTTGTGTGATAAATAGGTATGCGAGGAAAGGAACAGTTAAAATAATCGTAGCGGGAACAAAGAGCATGTATAAAAATCCTGCCTCATACAAAGATCGCAGGAGCGAAAACTCCGATTCTTCCGAACCAAACATATCTATGACAAAACCGAAGAGATAGAGAAAGGCCAGCCAGCCACAAAAAAGATCGCAGAGGAATTTCTGTCCAGTTTTACTGTATTGATTAGGATTCAACATTGCCTTAGCGTAGCATCGTGAAACTTCAGCAGCAAACCAGCATTGAAGCTCATGCCAAGGAATCATCTATAGAAGAACCGAGTTTGTAACTCCTTACTTTGGGCTGCCAGTTACCAATAATTTCGGAACTTGTGCATAAAGGTTCAATATTTGTTCCGCCCAGCCAAAAATTAACTGTTCAATTTGGTGTGAACCTGCCTGACGGCAGGCAGACTTTTCTCCAGCATCTCCACCACAAAATTCCGCGAAGCACCCACCGAAGTGGGTGGTTTGGTGAATTTTTGTACGGGAGAGGACCAGGGTCTCCCGCCTGCCCGCCGTAGTCCCGCGTATGCGGGACGAAGGAGGGGCATCTCCACCATTGGCTTCCATAAGACAAAATCACCTATTTCTTAAGCGTTCTTTGCGATAGTTTTCTACAGCCTTTTTTGTCGTATACCAAACCCTTCCTCGTTTGTGAGCGCCGATGCGACCAGTGCGTGCCAAGAGATTGAGATACTTGGACGTATACGAGGTTCCAGAACTTGCTTGCGAAAGCGTTATCCATTTTTCTGTGTTCTTTGCATCGAATGCCCGAAGGTAGATATCGAGAGAACGTTCAACCGACTGTGCGATAAATAGCGTCAATGCCGAACTATTGCCCCTATCCGCACTCTGGAGGACACGATAATATTTCTTGCGGTCGTTCTTGAGAATAATTGCAAGCGGGTAGCCAGTCCGCATCAATAGAATATTCATAATGAGTCGGCCTGTTCGTCCATTGCCGTCGAAAAATGGATGGATAGCAACGAATTTATGATGCAACAATGCCGCAAGCTCTACCGGATGAAGTTTTTGCTGGTTTTTCCGATACCATTCGATGAGTTGATTCATTTGTCGTGGAACATCGATGGCATCGGGAGGCGCATGACTTGCACCCATGATCATCACTGAACCGTTGCGGTATTTTCCTGCCCACTCCTGCTCGGTTTCTCTCGTCACAAGTTGATGGAACTGTCGTACTAAATGTTCCGAAAGCGTGATGTTATGACCAGACACTAGATCGTAGAGAAAATCGAGAGCCTCCTTGTGATCTTTGACCTCCAAGTGATCTTTGAGAGGTTTACCTTTAATCGTTATACCCTCCTCAAGAACAAGAAATGTTTCACGAAGAGTGAGGCTATTACCCTCAATAGCATTACTGTTATAGGTCATCTCAATTTCAAATTGCTTGCGCAGCTTTGCCACTTGAGCCGCATTAAGCGGCCGAAGGGCTTTCAGTCTCTGTAATTTTGCATCCAGCCTCTTTTGTACTCGTTCCTCAAGAAGTCCCATATCCCTATTATGGCATGGCACTATTTATAAGTCCATACCATATTAGCGTCTTTTTGGAAAAATGTGCTCATAGACCTTCGCTCATCCAGCCTGATCAAACCCTTTCAACTGCTCGTACCATCCCAAAATCATCTGCTCCAACTGGTAAACCATTCTTCTCTCCCTGCGAGAGCTTCGCATAACAAGCCACTGACTTGCTTTTTTTCGTATCTGGAAAACACGGACTTCAGCCACCTTCCGCCATCATCACCACTTTCACGAGCTTCAGATCATCGTACGATACCCGGCCTGCAAATTGATCGAAGGCTTCGCGCATCGACTGTAATCCACGCTCTTCGTACACCTCACGGATCCGCCCCGCATCACGCACACTCTCGACCAAGTACCCGAGCGACGGTGCGGTACCGAGGCCGATGAGCTTTTCGATGTACGTGAGCACGGTCCCCACCGTCATGCCGCACTGCTCAGCGATGAACGCCAGATCTTTACGCTCCTGCAGAAGTGCGCGCGTCCCCTCTCGTCGTATCTAGCCACGCACCTACATGCGCAGTCATGACGAAAGAAGGAAGTACGACGCTATTTCGTTGCGGATACCTTTCTCGGCAAGAGTATACGGAATGTACTACCCTTCCTTGAGCTCTGAAGAAGTTGCACGTCCCCTCCCTGCATCCGTAGAAAAGTACAAGCCAGATACAATCCGACGTGGGCGCTGTCCATCGTGAAGGGAGATGAATGAAGCTTGGCTGAATTCAATATTCTCTCTTGGACGATTTTCGGAACACCAGGACCGGTATCGCATACATCAATGTAGTGCATGCTCTTCTGTTTCCCGACGCATATGCGAACACATCCTTTCTCTGTATATGACACTGCGTTGTTGACGATGTTACGCAATGCCTCTCGTAAGAAATTTGCATCAACAGATGCAACGATAGGCTGATGCGGTAGCTCGATGACAACCGCAACATTCCTTCCAAGAGGCGTTTCCAGAAACTCGTCAGCAACCTGCTTGGCAAGCACGCAGAGATTTGTGCGCTGCATCTGTAGACGCAACCGACCGCGCGCATGCTGTGAGAGAGCGAGGAGATTGTCCACGAGACCAATACCACGGTCGACGGCCTTCTGAATGGTCTTGATAGCACTCGTCTCCTCTATGGAACGCTCTCCTACCACTCTCTCCGAGAGTACTTCGACGTACCACCGAATGATGGAGAGCGGAGTTTTCAACTGATGGGAAGCAGTGGTAATGAACATATCCTGAAGTTCTTCCATCTGCTTCCGAAGGGTAATGTCCTGTATGAGACCGATGAAGTAGACGACCGTCTTGCCGATGAACACCGGCGATATGCTAATGCGTTCGCAGTATTCTGTACCGTCTTTCCTGCGGTTGACTATCTCCTCTGTCGTGAATATTTTCCCTTTCTGGAGGGCGCGCCACATATCCCTGAACACTGTTTTCGGAGTCTTGCCGCTCTGGAGAATATGCGGGTCTTTCCCGACGACTTCTCGCAGTGTGTAACCGTTGAGACGTTCCCACGCCTTATTGACATAGAGAATTTCACCACTTGCCTTGGTCATGACAATCGCATCTCCCGAAGCATTGAGAGCCGCCCGAAAGATTGCATGATCATGCTGCTGCTCCTTTGTTCGATGCATACCGAGAATCATACCATGTACGATGAAGAGTTGGATTGACGGATGCGGGAACAAGAGCGTGATCGACGGCATTCTGCATCACATCGTCCGACTATCGTACGCCCAATGCAGGAGCGCCTGCCGCTGACGCCTTCTGCACGAGAGGTCGCCACGATCGCAGTTATGTTTCACCTGTGCAATGTGACGCTTCATCGCAAGCCAACGTCGAATCTGCCGATCATCTTCCTCCGGCATACGACGACCCATGTAATAGCGGCAGTACCACTGGAACCACCCGCGGGGATCTGCCGGATGGATCCAGCCTTTCTTCCGCCAGACCGAGAGGGGCTGACTTGCATGCACGCCGAAGAAATTGAGCTTGGGATCGTGACGATCGTGACAGAGCTTCGCGTGCGTGAACCAATCCACCGGGAACTCGTCCCTGCAGTCGGTCATGTACTTCCCACCGAAGACACCGAGTGCAAGCATCTCTTTCGGCGTCAGCTCGGGCTTGAAGCGAGGATCGAAGTGAGAACCTTCCGGTTCCGTGCGTCTGTAATGGCAGTTTTTCTGCATCAGGTCGTTCACGGTAACAACGATGTTCTCCGAACGTTTCATCGGGGTGGTAACGGAATGAAGATACTTGTTCGCTTCTTGTATGCTTCGTAGTCCGGCCTGCCTGCGTATTTCTTCTCGAGCATCGGAATGCCGGACACAAAGAGAATGAGAACAGTGATGAGGAGTGGACCCACGATCGTCACATATCCATGCGGAAGAGATGTGGCGCAGAGAAAAATCCCCCACCATAGCAGCACTTCACCGAAGTAATTCGGGTGTCGTGAGTACGCCCAGAGACCTCTATGCATGATCTTGCCCTTGTTCGCAGGATCCTTGAGAAAGTCCTTGAGCTGACGATCGGAAACAGACTCGAAGAAGAAGCCGATCACCCACATCACGACACCGAGGGCATCGAGCAATTGCAGAGGCATGGGCGCAGCAGCGTGAATGAAGAGGATCGGAAAGAGAATGCCGTAGAGGAAGAGGCCCTGGAGCATGAATACTTGCAGATAACTACGGATGTAAAAATGCTTCCAAGAGGATCGCCATGCTGCGTAACGGCTGTCCTCCGACTTCCGTAGATTGCGCCTCGCGATGTGCCACGTGAGCCGCAGGCCCCAGACGGTCACGAGAACATTGACGATCAGAGAACGCACCGAGTGTTCGGACAGAGAAAAGGCGATCCAGCTCATGAGAACGAATCCCAGTCCCCACGCGATGTCCGCCACATCATTTCTCTTCGTCATGAGTGCAATCAAAAACCAGACGTTCATGTACAAAAACACCGCCAGGGCGATCACGGCGAAGAGGTGCATCATAGAATTTTCTGTGCAATCACATACGTCAATGTACTCACTGCCGCAGCGAGTGCTGCACCCCACGCCATATCGACAACCGTGACGAGGAGTGGCCAGTCCTTTGCGACAGCGAGATTCGTGAGGTCGTACGTTGCATAGGTGACAAGTCCGAAGAACGCACCGCGGAGGAGTGCATCGGACCATGAATGCTTCTGCATCGCCGGTTCGATCACGAAAAACACCAAGCCTGCGAGGAAGAGAAAGTAGAAGATGATCGCGGCGGTCCAATTCACGTTCGGCTTGAGGAGCGTTCCGATCTGCTGGCGGTAGAAATCCTTTGCGATCACTCCGAGCCAGATCATATCGATAGCAAAGAAGATAGGAGTCGCGATAGCGTAGAGTTTGAGGAACATAGGTTTAGCGGAAATTGAGATAGGTGATCGTAAGCTGCAGGCACGTCGCGAACGACACCCACAGCACGTATGGGATCTGCGCGTACGTCACCCACGGAGCGTACGGGAAAATGCTGCGCATCGCCCAGATCAGTGTAACGAGCACGAGGAGAATATCGATACTCGCGAGGACGTTACTCCTGAGTCCAAACTGGAGTGGTGTGAAAGCAAAATTGAAGAAGAGATTCAGCGCAAAGGGCACAGCAATTATCCAGGAAATCTTCTTCTGGGCTGCCATAACGAAGACAGTACCAAAGGAAAGGAAGATGCCAATGTAGAGCACGGTCCACACAGGCCCGAACACGGAGGAGGGAGGAGCCCAGGATGGTTTGATGAGCTGTTGGTACCACTCGTAGGTTTGCATAGTCGAATCATAGCACTATTTTTATCCTGCGCTGCTGACGGTCGGGGCGATGCTGGAGTGAGAGGAGAAAAAGACATAGAATTCATCCGACATCTTCTGGTCTCTCTTCTGTGGAATCACTATGAAACCTCGCCTCTCCTCCATTATCGGCTGGATCTGTACCGTTCTCGTCGCTGCACTTACGATCTTCAGCGGCATCATGGAATTCGTCATGCCGATGAACGATCCGGACATCGCCGCGTTCGTCTCGCGCCTCGGCCTCACTGGTCTCGAGTACCCTCTCGGCGCAGCGAAGCTGATCATCGCGGCACTCTACCTCCTGCCCCGCACGTCCACTGTCGGGTTCGTCCTCATGGTGGGATACTATGGCGGCGCACTCGCCACGAACATCACACACGGCGTTCCAGTCGCGGAATACGGACTGATCCTCGTCGTCTTTGCACTGCTCACACTCGATGCATGGCTCCGCAAACCAGAACTCCTGATACGTCTCAAGGGTAAGCCAGTCGCATGAAGAAACCGATCATCGTCGCGCTGCTGCTCGCTCACTTCGTACTGGAGAGCACGTCAGCAAGCGCTGCGCCACTGCCGTTTCCGGACATGACACACACGTGGTACCGCTACCGAGAGGCCGCGGAGTACCTGAAAGATAAGAACGTTCTCAGCGGATATCCGGACGGAAATTTCAAGCCGACGAAGACCATCAATCGCGCGGAGCTCCTCACCATTGTCTTCAAAGGACGAAGCGACGTCGTCCCCGTGATGCGGCGTTGTTTTTCGGATGTGAATCCGGATGAGTGGTTTGCACCATACGTGTGCGCCGCCAAAAACCGGGGCATCGTACAGGGCTACAGGAACGGCACGTTCAGGCCCGGAGAAGCCGTGAATTTCGCGGAAGCGATCAAAATCGTGCTCAACGCGTACGGCCACGAAATGACGGAAACGCCTGGCGCTGACTGGTACAAACCCTACGCGGAAAAGTTGGAGACGCTCGGCATTATGCCGCAGCACTCGTACGTACCATGGTCGGCGCTCACACGCGAGCGTGCGGCGGACTTGCTGTGGCGTGTCCTCAGGTTTGAAAATGATCGTGCCATCTCCCGCTTCTCCGCAGGGTGCAACAAACCCGCTCCTGACATCGCTCCAACGACAGTAGAGGTGAATGGCATTCGGCGAAATTTTCTTCTGACGATCCCGAGCAGTTACGTATTCCATGACCCGTCTCCACTCATCGTCGCATTCCACGGCCGCACGAACAGCAACGAACAGGTGAGGAGTTACATGCGGCTCGATCGCTCGGCAACCGAGAGCATCATCGCCTACCCGGCAGCGGTACAAAACGATAACGGTACGTACGCGTGGGCCGACCCCGGGAACACACCGTACGAAATCCGCGACATCGCCTTCTTCGATGCCATCGTCGAAAAGCTTTCGACCGATTACTGCATCGATATGGATCGCATCTCCGTCGTCGGACATTCGCTCGGCGCATGGATGGCAAATACCGTAGCGTGCGTACGCGGTGGCGCAGTGATGGCGTCTGCAACGGTTGGCGGAGATTCTGTGAAGACGACCTGCGCCGGACCCGCAGCAGCAATGATCATTCACAATCCGAACGATAATCTCGCGCCGTTCAGCGGCGCTGAACTCGTACGAAAGCTGCGGACGGAGACGAATTTCTGCGGCATGGAAACTGAGGAGACCGGTCCCGCTGAGCTAAACTGCGTGACGCACAAAGGCTGCGTGGGCGGTAACGATGTCGTCTTCTGTCCGCACAGCATCGATACGGACGAACGAGGGAAATTCTATCCCCACACCTGGCCGAAGGTCACCGGTGAGGACATCGCCAATTTTCTACGATCCATGAAATGACGAAAGCCTGACAAACCAGGGCTCGGTGGCGTATAGTCGCCTACTTTGAACCCCTCCTACTCTGGCCATCGGCACACGTCAGTACGAGTCCATGCGCTCCTTGCGCTGCTCTCGCTTCTGTGCGCGCTTCTGGGCGGACTCTATGTCTTGTACATCGCTTTTTTGCAGGCCGGACCGGTGCTGGATGTAAGTCGTCTGAATTTTAAGCAGAGCATTCAGATTCTGGATCGAAAAGATCAGCCGCTGTATCAGTTCAGCAGCGCAGAGAATCGGATTTTTCTGCAAGGCAGTGACGTACCGGACATCGTGAAGAAAGCCGTCATCGCGATCGAAGACGAAAGATTTCTCGAGCGTGGCCTGTGTATCGATACACGCGCGGTGCTGAGAGCGCTGAAAGCGAATATCTTCGATGGCCAACTGCAAGGTGCATCGACACTCACGCAACAGCTCACGCGCATGCTGTACCTGACGCACGAACGAACGCTCACGCGAAAAATCTACGAAATACTGATAGCATGTCGTCTCGAAAAGAAGCTGACAAAAGATCAGATCCTGACGCTCTACGTGAACGGCGTGAGTTTCGGCAATGGCATCAATGGCATAGAAACTGCAGCCCAGAAATATTTCGGCGTTCCGGCATCCGAGCTCACGCTGGCACAAACGGCGGTACTCGTGAGCATCCCCCAGCGTCCGTCGTACTTCAGTCCCTACGGCCCACACGTCCACAGCACGGTCTCGACCGAGACGCTGCGCGCTATTCGCAGAGGTGAGTTGACGAATGAAACGCTCGATTTGAATCTCGTTGTAACCGGGTTGCTGCCAAAGAACCAACAGGGCAAGGCCGGCATCGTACGCCTTCCCGGCAGATCCGATGCGGTGCTCCATGCGATGCTTCGACTCGGGTTCATCGATGAAAAAGATTTTGAAGAAGCATCAGCGGAACTTCTGACGATGAAATTTGTACCGTTCTCGAACCCGATCACGGCACCGCATTTTTCGTTGTGGGTCAGAGACGAGATCGAATCGATCATCAGCACGTTCGATATTCCAGCGCACTGGGAAGCGGCAGGTATAACAGTCCACACGACCTTGCACCCGCACATACAGCGGCTTGCGGAGAATGCCATTCGAGACTCGCAGGAAATTCTTCAGAAGGCCGGTGCTAAGAACGTGGCTCTGGTCGCGGTGGATAGGGTGACGCGGCAAGTCGTCGCGTACGTTGGGAACAATGATTTCTTCGCGACGGAACAGGAGGGGCAGATCGATATGGCACAGGTGCCGCGTCAGCCCGGCTCGTCTTTCAAGCCACTCGTGTACGCAGCCGCGTTCGAACGCGGCTTCACGCCGGAGACGATCGTGCTCGATAGTCCGCTGACGATTGGCACCGATGTCCCGAAAAATTATGAAGGCGGTTACCGCGGAGCGATCACGATCCGCGAAGCACTCGCGAGGTCACGGAATATCCCGG
>CAZESZ010000039.1:0-6782 GCA_964514855.1 uncultured Candidatus Peribacteria bacterium
AAATCCCATGTCCAGCATGCGGTCGGCTTCGTCGAGGACGAGTATTTTCACTTCTCGTAGTGTGACCGTGCGCTGCTGCAGATGGTCGATGAGGCGGCCCGGAGTTGCGATGAGGACGCGTGGATTGCGCTTCAGCATCATGCGTTGGTGATGCATCGATGCACCTCCAATGAAGACGGCCATGCCGATTTTCAGTTTCTGTGCGATCGGCAGGAGAGACTCTTCGACTTGTGACGCAAGTTCTCGCGTTGGCAAAATGATGAGTGCTCGGCCGCCGAACTGTACCAGGCGCTGCAGCAGGGGAATGCCGAAAGCGAATGTTTTCCCGGTTCCGGTCTGCGCGATGCCGATGAGATCCTTACCCTCGAGAGCTGGCGGAATGGCCTGGTGTTGGATGGGCGTAGGAGTTTTGATACCACGCTGGTCAAGAATCCCGAGAATCTCGGGAGCGATGTTGAGTGCGGCGAACCCCGCTGTTTCTAGCTGTGTCATGGCCTCAGTGTGGCATACATTTGCCATTCTTGACAGCGGATTCTCCTTTTTGTTGTGCCAGCTACCGCGTACCTTCTTACAGTAGTTTTTCAGCCGCAGTAACCAAGCAAAATGCTCCCAGGAAAACGAATGTGCACATCATGACCGCATTTCTCCAGGGTGTCGGTCGTAGCTCTGGAGCCAACAGCCGATTATTCATCCAGAGGAGGATGCCGGTGTACACGAACATGCTGAATGCGTTGATGATTGCGCCGAGGACGATGAGTGTCAGCGGTTGATCGAATCCCATGAGGAAGACCGCGATGCCGAAGACAATCTGCAACCAAAGGACGATGTAGTAACTTCGGGACACGTTGTGTGTCGCTTTTGGCCTCAAGAGTAAGGCGTTCTCGGCGATGATGCGACTCGTGGAGTCGAGCACAGTGAGCTGTGTGGCACAGAGCATTGTCCCGGTAACGATGAGGAACAGCGACCCGAAGATCGGCAAAGTCTCCCGACCAATGGCGGCGGCCTCGTTCACTACGAACGCAATGCCGCTAGCGTTCCCCTCGAGCCCAAACGTCGTTGTGAACGCAAGCAGAGAGAGTGTCAGCATGGTGAAGAGACCGAGCAGCCAGAAAACGAGGACGTGTTCCTTGTTGACGAGGTCCCACCACTTGCGGAACTCATGCAGATTTTCAGGCGTCGTGTTGAATGTGTGCCCCGTGAGCGAAAACGCCCCTTGCTCTTTACTGGACATCACCCCGGTAATTTTGTCTGCGTATGCACCCATACCGTAACCCTTGTCACGCACGTAGCATGACTGGGCTAGATTCAGATTCCCACCAGCACCGGCATATGCCAGCGCACCGAGGAACGTGCCGAATATGAGTCCGTCCGGCAGAAAGAAATACGGTACCCCCCCCACAGATCCGATGCCGATGAGACCTTTGGCGAGGAGGCTCAGATCCGAAGCATCTGCAAGGAAAAATGTGAGGATCGCAACGAATGGTACCCCGATTGCGATGAGGTACTTCTGCAGAGTCTCCACGGTTTTGTACAGGACGCTTCCGAGCGTCAGGATCGCACCGATGCCGAGGAAGATGCCTACGCCGAGAATGCGTGGATCAACACCGCCGAGGAGATGTCCGAAGAGTGTCGCTCCGAAGAGGCCGATGCCTGGCCAACCAAAACCGAAAAACGTCGAGGCGATGAACCACGCGGGCAACCATCGCCACAGCCGTGCGAAGCCCACGAAGACACTCTCCCCATTCACCAGTGCATACCGCTCCACCTCCATGTTGATGAAGAATTGCATTGTGATGCCGATGAGGATGCCCCACACGATGCCGAGGCCGTAGTTGCTTGCCATATACGGCCACAACACTACTTCGCCACTGCCGAGCCCAAGTCCGAGAATGATGAAACTGGGTCCGAGGAGCTTTCGCAATGGGGGAGCTTTCGGCAATTGTTTTCGTCGAAGTGGTGGTATGGAAAATGTCATGAGTGTCATGATACTATCATTTTGTTATGAGAAGAAACGCTCTGGACATCATCCGCTACTTCGCAAAAAACACCTCCATTGTTATTGGCCTTGTCATGATTTGGCGCGGTATCTGGTACGTTCTGGATTCTCTCGATGCGCTGGCCTTCGGGGGTCAGCACCTTGTGACAGCCATTGGCGGCATTGTGCTCGGACTGCTGATTCTGTATCTACCGGATAAGGATCTGAAGGAACTGGAAAAGCTCTGATGTAGCACTCGTTTGACCTGAAAAGATTGTGGTGTGGGGGTTTACGGTGCAAATTTTGAGTGTACGTTGCCCACTATTGAGAACCCACAGAGGGGGGTCACGGGCCGGGATTCCCACCTGCGCTCTGCGAGCTCCGGCGGGCAGGGAATCAGTCTTCGCTCGTTACGACGAGCTACGCCCGACAAGCCGGCGACTTCGAGCTTATGAGTCCTGTACGTGCCGTGCTTTTACATGGTGTCACGGGCCGGGATTGAACCGGCGACCCCGGGCTTATGAGTCCCGTGCTCTACCAACTGAGCTACCGTGACATATGTTGGCGTGAACGATGTTGTAGCGACGCAGATTATGGGCCAAAAGACGCCTGTGGGGAAGACTGCTTTTTAGCCGGTCGTTTAGATCAAAAACCAGAGCGCTACCGTCATCGAGATCAGGCCGATATCTCTGACCGCAACGTCATTCCAGCCGACCTGCGTCAGAATGCCAATGAGATGAATGGTCGCAAAGAGCGTCGCGATTTTTTGGAGAATGCGTACTGGGATGAGCACGGCGACGCCGATGGCAATTTCTGAAATTCCGATGATCTGCAGCCACGTTCCTACAGTCAGGCCTGAGAGGCCATCCATCCAGCTTGGCATCCATCCGACCCAGAATTCCGGATGCACGAATTTCTCGATACCGAAGTACAGGAAAACGAATGCGACGCCGAGGATGAGTGTGACACGAGCACTGGTGACGGATGACATGTAACTATCCTAGTCCTTCGTACGCGTATTTACGACTGCACGTGGACATCTGCTTTGAACATGCCCATCGAACACATGAATGAAAAATTCCTCGTGGGCGTGATCGGACCGATCCAGTTTTCTCCCATGCGGATGAGCTTGCTCACGTTAAAATCCGGTATCGTCATGCTGCTGATGCAGCCTGTGAGCGGTTCCGGAGCGATTGCATAGATCCACGTGGGCTTTCCTGCTTCGATTGTGAACTCGTTCTTGCTGTAGCCGTTCGTTTTGACGCCCACGGTGATGATTTGCTGGCCGTTCTTATCGAACGTGACAGAAGGATCATTCCCTACGATGACGGTCGAAGAGAACGAGGGGAGTGAGACATTGAAACCTGCAAGGAGGAGTCCTGCGTGCAAGTTGCTGAGGCCGAGGAGGAGCGAGAGGCAACCTGCGAATGTTCCGAACATACGTCCAAATTTTCCGTGGGCGAAGGATCCGACGGTGCTGATGCCGAGGAGTGAGGGTAGCGTACCAAGCGCGAAGACGAACATGATGGAACTTCCGGCGAGAAAACTTCCCGATCCGAGGGCAAGGAGCTGCATCGACTGCGTGAAACCGCACGGCACGAAGTACGTCAGCGAACCGAGTGCAAGTGGGGCGAACATGCCTTCCGAAGTACTGATACGGCGGATGTGGCCTACGAGGAATTTCGGCAAGGGAACCCGGCAGTACTTCTTCGGGATGAATCCGAGGATATTGAATCCGAGGATGATCATGACGAGCGAGAGCGCCACTTTCAGCATGCCGGTACCGTGGACGGAGAGGAGGAGCTTCTGCCCGAGGACACCCGTGAGTCCGCCGAAGACGAAGTAGCCGATGAGACGGCCAATGTTGAAGTGCAGCTGGGGCTCGAATTTTTCCCACGTCGTTGCCTTGGGGTGCGCCGTTGCCCACGCGGAGGAGACTGAGAGAAGCAGCCCTCCGACCATCGCAAGGCAGCTGGAGGTGGATGCGGTGAGACCAATGAGCAGTACCGTACCGAGTCCGACGACGTTCTCCGTATCCGTGGCGAAGGAAAATAGATTCAGGCTCTTGCTCCCTTGGTAGAGCGCGAGAAGGACAATGAGCATGACGCCCACTTCGGCCCATCGGACGTTCGTCGACGTGCTTCGTGTGTCGCAGCAAGCACCTTTCGTGAGTCCATTTTTTTTCTTCGTGGTCATCGAGCCCAGCATACACCCTCAGTCACAACTTCGACCAGCTACGCGCTGTGTGATACGGTACGCGTTGATGCGACGCTCCGTTCCTGTGACGATGGCGACTCAACACCCGGACAATGCCGGGAGTCCTTGGTGGAAGGATGGCGCTTTCGTGACGACTCAGGATGAGATTGAGGAGGTGATGATCCTCTTCAAGGAGCTGCCGATCGACGAGTACATGTGGGACTGGGAGGGGAAGTACGTCGATGAAGCAGTTGGTGAAAAACTTTTTTCTCGTGGCGAGAAATTTTTTCAGAAGCGTCCATTGGGTACGGATCTACATCTGACGTATCGTATTCCTGCCTTCGATGGATCGAAGATGCACCGGATGGCGCGAGCATTCATGAATATTCTCTCACTCTCAGACCTCGCGCGTGACATTGGTATCAGCCGTCCGCCGGTGACCGAGATGTTTCTGCCGCTGACGACCGATGCCTCGCAGCCGATCAGGGTCCGCGAGGCCTTCAACGAAATAGCGGGGTATCACCGAGCCGTCTTCCATCGCGGCAAAAAAGTCGACGCCGAGCTCATGAAACTCTTCGATGTCACGCCACTCGTCGAAGATGTGCCGTCGCTGCTTAGGATCGATAGGATTCTCGCTCCCTATTGGAAGAAGCTGCTGAAAGAAAATCCTGCAGCCAAAGCTCGGGGTCAGCGTCTCTTCCTCGCACGTTCAGATCCGGCGATGAATGCGGGGCTGGTTCCTGCGGTTCTAGCAGTCAAAGTGGCTCTGAGTACCGCCAAAGAGACGGCGGACAGCCTCGGTATGGACGTGTATCCGGTGCTCGGTACAGGTTCGCTTCCGTTCCGCGGCAGCGTCAATCCCGAATATGTCGAAACGTTTCTGCAGCAGTACGCTGGCGTGCGAACGTACTCCATCCAGTCGGCGTTTCGGTACGACTATCCGAAAGATGCCGTGAGAAAGGCGCTCCTCCATATTCAGAGAGAGGCTCCGAAACGGACACTGGTTTCGATCCCAGGCAGAGATGCGAAAAAAATTGCTCTGCTCTGCACGCTCTTCTCCGATTACTGGAAACCGACGATCGAAACAATTGCTCCGATCATCAACGACGTCGCGTCGTACCTGCCGCAGCGCCGCGAGAGACTGCAGCACATTGGGCTTTTTGGCTACAGTCGCGGTATCGGCAAGGTCAGGCTACCTCGGGCTATCGGTTTCACCGCTGCACTCTATTCGGTCGGTATTCCACCGGAGCTCATCGCGACCGGCAGGGGATTGGTGTCGGCTGCCGAGGTCGGACTTCTCGAGACTGTCGAGACGTACTATCCCGCGCTACGAGACGATCTGAAGCACGCGGGAAAATATCTGAATCGTGAGAATCTCTCGATGATGGCGAAGAAGAAAAGTGTATTCCGAGATATTGAACGTGACATCGATGCCCTCGAAAAAATTCTCGAGATCAACCTTGGTCCCGAGAAACCACATCATCTTCTGCACCGCAACCTCACATCATCGATATATCAGCGTCTGCAGTCACCGGATCTTCTGAGGGAGAGCATTACCCGCGAGATCGTGGAAGCCGGGATGCTGAGAAAGAGCTTGGGCTGAAAAGATCACTCTTTTTTGGTATGATCACTTCATGACGAAGAAAGATCCGCCACGAGACGACGATTTGTCTGCCAAGGTAAAGGCTGCAGCGGCAGGTGATGCTCGCATCACCGAGCTCGAACAGAAGATCGAGGAACTTTCAGAACAGGTACAAAAATCTTCTGAGATCGCTTCTCGGTCTCAGGCAGAGTTGCAGAACGCCAAGATTCGCCTGGAACGCGAGGCGTCTGACATCCGCAAATTCGCTTCGGAGGCCGTACTCCTGAAGCTCCTGCCGACGATCGATAATCTCCAGCGCGCGCTCAAGTCACTGCCGAAGAATCTCGAGAACGATCCGTGGGTGAAGGGCATCGTCGCACTCGAACAGCAGTTTCTGAAGCAGGTGGGAGACATGGGCTTGAAACGTTTCGAATCCGTCGGCAAGCCGCTCGATGCAGAGCGCCATGAAGTGCTCATGCAGGTGCCGGGAGCTGTCGGAACGGTCATCGAGGTCCTGGAAGACGGCTACGAGCTCCATGGGAAAATCGTGCGTCCCGCAACAGTGAAGGTTGGCGGCGGTTAAACTGAGCTCTTTGAGGCGACGAGGAACACAATGATGCCTGCAGTGTTGAAGGCGAAGCACAGCATCGCAAACGAACGCGCTTTGATATTCGTGAGTGAACTCACGAGTGCGACGCCGAATTCATCCGGAACCGGTGAGGCGATGACGATGCCGGCGAATGACCAGAGCAGGTACTCGCGCAGCTTCTGGGGGAATTCTTCGTGGTGTAGGATTCGATGGATCCACTGCACGATTCTCGATCCGCGGATGTGATGGAGTTCATTGTGGAAGATCTCGAAGCGCATGACTTCGAAGATGACGAGATCCGATAGCAGTGCGCCAATCCCACCGAGAAGTCCGCCAAGGAGAGGGTCGACGGAGTCTCCGAGTTCCAGAAAAATGCCGATGCCGAAGGGAGATGTGAACCCAAAGCTGAAGAGGAGACCGCCGACGAAGATCGCCAGGTA
>CAZESZ010000039.1:6882-9638 GCA_964514855.1 uncultured Candidatus Peribacteria bacterium
TGGCTTCCGACAGAATCACGGAGGCGCCGACGTGCTCAATCGCCTTGCCGATGACGGTGCCGCTGCCTGGCAGGAGGATCGCCATGCGCAGCGACGGGGTATTGGCGATTTTCCGCGCGAGTGGTTCAAAATCGTACCCGCGGTCTTGGCCGCCAAGGATGATGACACTCACACGCGATCCGAGCGTTTCGAGTGCGGCAACGGCTGTTTCGGGCGTTGTCGAGATCGAGTCGTTCACCCATTCGATGCCGTCTACGACGGCGATGGATTCCAGACGGTGAGGGAGTCCCTGAAATGACTTCACGGCCTGCAGGATTGTCGCCTTCGGGATGTCCAGATATCGCGCGACGCTCCACGCGGCCGCGATGTTGCCGAGATTGTGCTCTCCTCTGAGGAGAATCTCATCGAGTGTGACTGGCGCATCGTCAGCGGTGAATGCCTTCCGCGTACCGGCACTCTCCTGGGCGATCTCCTTCGCCTCGGGAAATGCACCGTTGAAGAACACGATGTCCTGCTTCGTTTGGAACCGTGCGATGTGCTTCTTCGCTTCCAGGTACGCCTCAAGGCTTCCGTGGTAGTCCAGGTGTTCCGGGAAGAACGCCGTCACGACGGCAATCTGTGGGCTCACCGTGAGATCCATGAGTTGGTAACTGCTCATTTCCTGCACGAAAATTGTATGTGGTTTCGCATCTCTGATGTGCGCGATCGCCGGTTCGCCGATGTTGCCGACGAGGTGCGAGTCCTTTCCCGCGGCTTTCAGAATCGCGTGGATGAGGCTGGAGGTTGTACTCTTTCCCTTCGATCCGGTGACGCCGATGATGATCGCGCCGGAGTCTTTCACGGTATCCAGAAAAATCTGCGTCGGACTCGTGAGCTTCTCTGCAATGCGAGAAAATTCGGGACGCGGAGGAATACCGGGGGATTTAATGATGATATCGAACGTCTCGAGGTCTGTGAGCCAGTCTGTGCCGAGTTGACTCCTGAATTCTTTCGGAACATCGATAGTCTCGTTCGTATCGGCGACCGTAATCTGAGTGTCTTTTGCATACTCCTGCAATGCCTCAGCAGTCGCACGACCTTCGCGGCCGAAGCCCAGAATGCAGACGTTCTTGCCGGCGAAATCCTGAATACGCATGGCTTAGAGAAATGCTGATCGGAGTGCTGCTGGAATGAAGTGTTCTTTCGATGATGTGAGCGCTTCTGCGACGAGCGCATCTGGGTCACTGATAGTTGGTAGGACGCTTTCGACGAACATTTTCATGACCGGCGTGTTCTCCAGTTCGCCGCAGCGGTGAGCCAAAATAAAGGCAGCCTTGGTTTCTTCCGGTGTGCCGACGCATTCGAACGGTTTAAAATTTTTGATGCCGAGCAGTTCCTCGAAGAGTGGCACGAGTGATTCTTCGTCGAAGAGATTTGCGCCAAACATTGTGACGAGATCCTCTTTGTCCAGGAACGCTGCCATGCATGCGAAGACGAATGCGCACTTGGGACAGGTACCGCACCAACGTTTGTCCGAGCGCTGTTCTTCGATTATTTTCCAGTTCTTGTTGCAGCTCGTCACACGCTCGAAATATTCCGGATACATCGAGAACATCTGTGCGATCTTCAGCTCAGAGTATGGACGCACGGCGCTGAAGTACTCCGTATTCGTGACGACTGCATCGGTCAGGTACTTACGGAACATACGTTCGAATTCCACGGACTTGCTCCATTGGTGATTGACCATCTGCCCTTTGTATTCCACGTTGCCGACGTTCGCGCTCCGTTCGTTACTCATCGCTACCCCGTCGAAATCGTAGAGCACAGCACAGAGCGCGGACAGTATCGACACATACGCCGTGATCGGCACATGGCCGTTGAGTGCGCCCGCAGCGTTGAGATCGAAGAGGACCGGGGAGAGCTGGCGCCTCACCGTCATCATCGGCAGACCTGCGGCGTGTGACAGTTCATCGATGATCGGATGCGGTTCTAATCTGAGTAGGGTGAGGTCGACGCCGGTTTTGCGGAGCAGTTCGATCGTCACCATCGAATCCTTGCCGCCGCCGATCGGCACGAGGATGCGGCGAAGCGGATTCTCCACCGGTTTCCTACGCATCGCAGGGGCGAGTATCGGTTTCGCCCGAGTCGCCGGAAAGTTCACGAGTCCGCGGAAGTCGATGTTGTTCTTGAAGAAGAATTCGCCGAGTCCCTTCTCGTACACCGTGTTCCAGAACTGCGCCTCCTGCTGGCTCAGCTCTCCGGATTCGATCTTCATCGCACGCGGCAGGCAGGTCTTGAAGTAGCTGACGCCGCCGACGATGTGGAGCGCGAAGAGCAGCCGTTCGATTTCCCACTCCTTCTCCTTGAGACGTTCGTCCGAGATCGGTTCCGGCAGGAAGATGAGTTCCTCGAAGAAGATCTCTTTGTCGAGCGAGTACTTCAGTGAAATTTTCCCGGCGTGGTGGTTCCAGGAGTAGCCGGAGAAATGAAAAGTCGAATATTGCTTCATCGGAAGCAGATTGTACCCGAGATACGGTATCGCGAGGGCGAGAAAAACGCTGTACGATACGTATCAGTTTCTACGATTGCCATGGTGGCGGACCTGCCTCCCGAAGGGAGGATGGTATATGTCCCTCCGGGACACAGGCCTGCCTGCCGTAGGCAGGCGCGTGCGACTCAAAATCATTCATTCTGAGACGACAAACCTATACACTGAGATTATGCCATGGTGGCGGAATGGTATACGCGCGCGACTCAAAATCGCGTTCTCGCAAGGG
>CAZESZ010000040.1:0-9630 GCA_964514855.1 uncultured Candidatus Peribacteria bacterium
TGCCCTGTCCGTCCCCGCCCTGTCCGCTCTGGGTCTCCTTGCCGCCTGCGCCAGAGTACGAACCGTACGACATGGGCGATGATCCGATCTCGATGAATCCTGCCCAGTCGCGCACTTTGTGATACCCCAGATCATGCTTCAGGGACGGAACAACACAGATCGGGAAATCAGCAGCGATGCCTCCACCAAGCTGCAAAAAGGCAACAGGAGACTTCTTGGACGTGTCCATGTACCAGTCGTACAGAGCCGTGAAGTACTCGAGACCGGTCTTCATGATGCTATGATCGAGCAGAGGATCTTTCTTGGCGCGATACTTGCCGCTATACGTGTAGCTCGCGAAGATGTTGCCCATCGTAGAATCTTCGAAGCCGGGAATCACGATGGGAATATTTTTTTCGTACGCGGCGTACGTCCAACAATCATCCGGGTTCGCCATCGGATCCGGCTTGATGAGCTTCTGCTCATAGAGACGGCGGAAGTACTCGTGTGGGAAATATCTCTCGCCTTTCTCCTGTGCGTCTTTCCACATCTTCAGCAGATGTGGCTCCATGATGCGTACGCTCTCGTCCTCCGGCAGGAATGTATCCGTGATGCGCCGAAGCCCGGCATCCCGCAGCTCGGCCTCCTGTTCAGGCGTGAGCTCGGTGTAGCGCGGAATGTGCGCGTAGTGCGAATGCGCGACGTAGCGGTAGTACGATTCTTCATGGTTCGCAGCCGTCGCCGAGACGAGATGGACTTTGTCCTTGCGGATCAGCTCCGCAAGCGTGACTCCGATTTCGAAGGAGCTCAACGCTCCCGCAAGCGTGACGACGATCTTACCGCCATTATCGACGTGATCTTTGAGCCACAGTGCGGATTGCATCGTGGAGCCGCCGTTGCAGTGCTTGAGGGTCCTAGCAGCGAACGACGACACAGGATTTTTGCTCTTCTTGACGACCGACGACACTGTGCCGGTGCTCTTCTCCTGTTCGGGGACAATGTATTTCTTCAGTGCCGGTGAGAGCGCATCGAATTTCTTTTTCATGAGTCGCGGGGAAGATGGAGTGCATCGTACACAGTTTCTTGTGACGATCAATATCCATGCTACAATCCGAGGACAATGGAAAAAAGCTCTGTCACACTCGGCCTGCTCCAGATGTCCATGACGGACGACACGTCCGCGAATGTGAAAAAAGCAGTCAACATGACTGAAGAAGCCGTGCGAAGAGGCGCCCGCATGGTCGTCCTTCCAGAGCTTTTTAGTAGTCCGTATTTCTGCATCGTACCGAAGAACCAAAAAGCGTTCTCACTCGCCGAACCCCTACAGGGTCCCACAAACAGAATCCTGTCCGAGACAGCGGCCAGGCTCGGTATCGTGCTCATCGGCGGCTCGATCTATGAGCAGGAAGGAGACAAGAAATTCAACACGTCATGCATCTTCGGTCCCGACGGCAAGACTTTGGGCACATACAGGAAAGCTCATATTCCGCACGATCCAGGCTTCTACGAACAAGATTATTTCGGCAGCGGGAATGAAGCGATCAAGGTCCACGAGACTCCGTTCGGCAACGTCGCCGTCGGCATCTGCTACGACCAATGGTTTCCGGAGTTCGCGCGAATAGCAACGCTCAAAGGTGCCGATCTCATCGTGTACCCCACCGCTATCGGCACGAACGCGAACATCCCGCCTGTCGATGTGACGATCAAAGAAAACTGGGAACAGATGTGGCAAGCCGCTCAAGTGGGACATGCTGCCGCAAACTGCATCTACGTTGCGGCCGTGAACCGTGTCGGTGACGAAGGTGCCACGCATTTCTACGGCGGATCATTTGTTGCGGATCCAAATGCGACGATACTGACGAAAGGCGATGATACGGAACAGGTACTCCTGGCGAACATCGATCTTTCGTATCCAAAGAAAATGCAAGATGCCTGGCGCTTCCTCCTGGAACGCAGGCCCGATCTCTACACCGATATCATCAAAAAACCATGAGTACGACTACTCCGACCGCCCAGAGCCTCGGCTTCCGTATGCCGGCAGAATGGGAGCCGCAAGAATCCGTCTGGCTCTCGTGGCCGTATAACGAGATGACATGGGAGGGCACACACCTCGTGGGCGCAGAAGAAGGATTCGGCCAGATCATTGCGGTGATGACGAAGTATCAACGAGTAGACCTTCTTGTGCCGAATGCGTCTGTGAAGACACGAGCACTCAAGAAACTCGAAGCTCTCGGAGCAGACATGAAACGCCTCACGATGCATGAGATCGAATCCGGCGACGTGTGGATCCGTGATTATGGTCCGATCTTCGTAAAAAATACGAAGGGTGAGATTGCCTGGACCAAGTGGGAATACAACGCATACGGCGGAAAGTACGAGGACCTCCTCATCGGCAACGACGTTCCGGACAAGATGCCATTGGACAAATCCAGGCGCTTCGGAACCGGGATCATCCTAGAGGGCGGTTCGATCGATGTGAATGGCCAAGGCACACTCATCACGACCGAGAGCTGCCTCTTGTCCCCTGATAGAAACCCAAATCTCACAAAGAAAGATATCGAGCACAAACTCCGCGACTTTCTAGGGATTACCAATGTTCTCTGGCTCAGTTCGGGCATCGAGGGTGATGATACGACCGGACACGTGGATGATCTGACTCGTTTCGTGGGCCCTTCGACTGTCGTAACCGTCACCGAAAAAGATCCTACAGATCCAAACTTCGCGCCGCTCAACGAAAACGCAAATCGCCTAAAGACCATGAAGGACGAACGCGGCATGCTCCTGACGGTGATCGACCTACCGATGCCCAGAGAATTCGTCGTCGAAGGCCGTCGTATGGCCGCGAGCTACGCGAATTTCTATATCGGTAATGGCGTCGTTCTCGTGCCGACCTACGCCCAACCCAGCGACAGCGAAGCTGTGAGTATCTTGCAAGGTTGCTTCCCGGATCGAGACGTCATCGGCATCGACTGTCGCGAACTCATCTGGGGTTACGGCAGTATTCACTGCGCAACGCAGCAGCAACCAGCCTGAAATTTGACTTGTATTATGGATGGTAGATAATAACGTTATGTCCAACCTCCCAAACTCGTCAGAAGAAGTAACGATAACGCATCCGCTGGCATTGCCAGCGCAGACATATCTGCGCTCAGGCCTCGACGCGGAAAAAATCACCCAAAAGCTCGACTTAGTCCGTCGAGCAAGTAACATCTCCAAAGATGAAACACGGGCATATGTAGAAAAGCTTCTCAAGGAACATTCATTGGACTAGGTCATGACACATGCTCGTACGTGAGGAATGTAAAGGCATACTCATGCTTCGCATCTTTTGCGTGTTTCTCAGCAGAAACCTCTTTCCAGCGCCTCCAGTTGATCTCAGGAAAAACGACGTCTCCCTGCACTGTCGCATGCACGCGCGTGAGGTAAATCCGATGAACGGAAAATTCGGACAGAATCTCCATGAACGCTTCCTGGAAAATCCGGACGCCGCCGATGATGAAGACTTCGCCCTGCTCTTT
The DNA here is from genome assembly GCA_964514855.1 of uncultured Candidatus Peribacteria bacterium. Classification (GTDB taxonomy): domain Bacteria; phylum Patescibacteriota; class Gracilibacteria; order Peribacterales; family Peribacteraceae; genus JAGORY01. The sequence goes on from CAZESZ010000040.1 coordinate 3,498, forward strand.
CTCATCATGCAGCCGCATGAATGCATCACCGAGTGAAGAAAAAACTTCACAGCCTGGGATCGATTTTTTCGTCGTCGAAATGACGATGTTCCGACGGTTGGGTAGCGGTTTGCCGATCGATTCGTACGTCTTTCGGCCCATGATCACGGTCTTTCCTTTGGTGAGATCGCGAAAATGTTTGAGGTCATCCGGAAGATGCCACGGAAGAGCATTTCTACGCCCAATGACATTGTTTTCTGAGGCCGCAACAATAAGGGAGATTGTCATAAAGAGAGTATAAATCGTATATCGAATGTCGTATATCGAATGTCGATTTTCTCACGAAAAATAAGAGTATAGATACGTACACGATATACGACATACGAAATTCGACATTCGAACTATACTGCGATCGGCGCCTTGATCGCCGGATCCGGATCATAGCCAACGATCTCGATGTCCTCGAACGTGAAATCAAAAATATTCGTGCGCTCGGGGTTCAGCTTCAACGTCGGCAATGTCTTCGGCGTACGCGTCAGCTGGAGCTTGGCTTGATCCACATGATTGAGATACAAGTGTGCGTCGCCGAGGGTGTGGACGAAATCTCCAACGCCGAGTCCGGTCACCTGCGCGATCATGTGCGTGAGGAGTGCGTACGACGCGATATTGAACGGAACGCCTAAAAAAATATCTGCACTGCGCTGGTACAGTTGGCAACTTAACTTTCCAGGAGCCTGCCCTGAGCCTTGCCTGCCGGCAGGCAGGCCTGTCGAAGGAGCCTGCCCTGAGCCTGTCGAAGGAGCCTGCCCTGAGCCTGTCGAAGGGGCGACATAGAATTGAAACAAGCAATGGCACGGCGGCAGAGCCATCGAATCGATGAACGGAACGTTCCACGCCGAAACGATGAGACGCCGAGAATTCGGATTCGTGCGAATCATGTCGATGAGCTTCGTGATCTGGTCGTACGTCGTGCCATTCGGACCCTGCCACGCTCGCCACTGCGATCCGTACACCGGACCGAGATTACCGTCTTTGTCCGCCCACTCATCCCAGATCGTCACGCCGTTGTCCTTCAGGTATTTGATATTCGTCTCACCTTTCAGAAACCACAGAAGCTCATGAAAAATCGAACGCGTGTGCAGCTTCTTGGTCGTTAGAAGCGGAAATCCAGCATTCAGATCAAATCGCATCTGGTAGCCAAAAACAGAGAGCGTTCCCGTACCGGTACGATCATCTTTTCTGATACCTTTTTCTTGCACATGCCGTAGGAGATCGAGGTATTGTTGCACGGACGCACTATACCAGCTTCTCGGCACTTCCTCGGGGCGCTCAGAGTTTCGGCTCATCGATGCACCTATCGGGCCGAACGGTGTCTTTGCTAAGAGCAACGTACGACGGTGCGTAATTGTTCGCGGCATTCCAGACCTGGTAACCGCAGAAACCGGCATCGTAGACAGCGCGGATCTGATCCGAAACGTCTTTGTTCCCGACGGAATATCCCTGAATCCATGGACGAATCTTTTGGCTCTGGTCCGGCCCAAGCAGTGTGGAGTACCCCGTGAGCGTCCGATAGACCAGCCAGTACATACGAGGTCCCGGATTCTTGCCCGGAACGTAGTATCCGTCGGAGGTGAAGGTTGCCGGATAGGCCATGGGCGAGATGACATCGACGAGCGGTGCGAAACGGCGCACATCTTGGCCGAGAGTTGCGACGTTGATATCGTAATCCCAACCGAGGATCGCATACGTGGAGAGTCCGAGCTTGGTCTTCGGTCCGCAACGATCAATCGTTTCGCGCGTCGCCTTGATGAATTTCTCGACGCGATCCGCCTTCTCCTGTCCGCTGAAGACGCCGAGTGCGCCGAACTCGGCTGTGGAGAAACGGATATAATCCAAATTGATTTCATCGATGCCAGCGGCAGCGAGTTCACAGACGACCTGCATATTGTATGCGATCGCCTCGTCGTTACTTGGGTCCACCCACGTCTGATTGAGAACTTTTCCGGTGGTAGGGTGCTTGATCCGCGTATCGGGCTTCTTCGCGGTGAATGCTTCATCCTTGATGGCGACGAAACGGCCGATGACGTAGATATTCTTCTCGTGGAGTTTCGCGAGGATTTGGGGCAAATCGTAGAGATTGCGCACCAGGCCGATCTCCGTTGCCATGGGTGCTGCCGAATGGAAAAGCACTCCTCCACCTTTTACGTCGAAGACGATGGCATTACTCCCGGCTGCGAGGAGCGCATCGACGGTGTCATTGAAAAACTTCTCACGCGCGACGCTCGCCGCGGTCAGAAATATCCCTCTCTTGTTGTCGGATCGAACAATAGGTTTCGGAGTGGAAGCAGGAGCTATAGAAGCGCTTGCGGTAGCCTCTGCCGCACCATGCATTCGCTCAAGACGGTTCTGTAGCCGACGCTGAGCCGGAAGGAGGGGCGGGTGACTCGACACCGTTTCGGTCGGCGGGAACATCGCGAGCTCTTTCGAGTCAGACACTTCGACTGAACCGATGGGCTGCAGGAACTGCAACGCGTACATCGTGATGACGGCAGTGAGAACCATGGATGTCTTGAAGAAGGGAAAAGATCTCGCAACACCTCCGAACGCCATGATACGCACTGGAGTCTCGGTGTCTATGTCGGAGCCGATCAGTCTCGAACGCTTCTCATGGGTACGTGGGGTTTCGCCGAGAATATCGTCGGAAAGCAGTTCCTGAAGGGAGTAACTGCTACGAAGACGGCAGGAATCGACACGGTCGGAAGGCATGATTGGTGTTGGTTTTTCCTCACATTCTAGCAGAGAAACCTGTTTTTATCAATGCATAACCCCGTAGCTGCTCACTGACACTGCGCATTCGTCCCCCCACCCTCACCTCTCCTCGTTGTCCCGAAGAACATGGGGGCTAGGAGCAGGGACCTGAAACTCAGGCGATGATCCTCCTTTTGAAGTGTCCGGGCTTTCCTCTTGGATTTTCCGCTGAATTTGTGATGGCAGCATATCTCCAAGCCATCTCAAAGATCTGACGCTGCGTCTTCGCGACTTCTTTACTCTCGATGATGACACCGAACATGTCTTTATCGCCACGCAAACCCGAGTCGAACGAGCAAATGGCGACTTTGTGATCGTAGATGTTGATCTCATTCGTGAAATCGAAATCACGAGCGGGAACGAGGCGGACTTCGCGCAGTCTCTCCTGGTCATCACCGTGAACGCGCTTGCCGGCGTTGTCATCCGGAGCGATGCCTCTGAGTCGTATCCCACGCTTCACGCGCTCTTCGACGTACTCGCTATCATAGAGCGGCCAGAACGAACGGATAGCGGCTGAGTTCGCGAAGTTCAGAAGTTCAGTTCCCGCCGTGAGCGTGTCCTCGTAGACGTGCCGTACTCCTTCCCATCCCTCGAAGAAACGAACCCGAGGCTTGCGGTATTTCGCTCCCTGCAATGACCTGAGTTCCGGCAGAACCCTCTCGAGTGACTCGGCGTTCTTTCTGGCCTCCAGAGCGATGTACTCGGGTGCCACTGGGGCGTACCACTTCGCTCGCACTTTGCGAACGACCGTGAAATAACCCTTATGGACCATCTCTTCGAGGAGATTGTACGACGTGATGCGGTTGTAGCCGGTGGTTTTGGCGTAATCCGATGCGGGTGCGGTCCCGAGCTGGAGACCTGCAACGTAGAGCTGCGACTGCTTGGCATCGAGTCCGACCGCCTGGAGGACATGAATGATATCTTTGGCCATCGACCGAGAGAGTAGCAAGATGTTTGCATTCTGAACAACTCCGATGCTAATGCAGTCCTACGGCTTTGTGTCGGAACCATAGAACCTGAAAAGAAAGCCATCCAAAGGATGGCGATATCTGTTGTCGAAAAAAGAAACACAAAAAAATTATCGAAGAAAATCATTTGTGAGCCATCGAGAAATTCATTACATACCTGATGCGGCCCTGCCACTGTCACTCTCATTCTTCTTCTCTTCCCACTATACCCATGAACGCCAACGATGTCCTCAGCCTCGCGAAGAAAAACAAATGCACCGTGATAGACCTGACATTCGTGGACGTACCCGGAACGCTCCACCATACGAGCAAACCCATTCACGAACTGGCGAGTGTGCTCAAAGAAGGCGCTGGCTTCGATGGCAGTTCCATCCGAGGATTCCAAGAAATCCAGGAATCCGACATGTTACTGATCCCCGACCCCAGCACTGCGTATATCGATCCATTCACCACCGAACCAACGATCTCGCTGCTCTGCGATGTCCGCGAACCGATGGAGCGAGAACTCTACGAACGTAGTCCGCGAACTATTGCGAGGAAAGCAGGTGATTTTTTGAAGAAAAGTCGCATCGCAGATACTGCATTCTTCGGTCCGGAAGCGGAATTCTTCATCTTCGACCATGTGAGCTACGACGTTGGAACCGGACAGTCCCACTACCACGTCGACAGCGAAGAGGCGACATGGAACAGCGGCCAGAGATCCGATGAATGCTGCCAAAATCTGGGCTACACTATCCGTCATAAAGAAGGTTACTTTCCTGCATCGCCGTTCGACAAAGGCCAGGACATTCGGGCCGCAATGGTCATGGAAATGGAGAAAGCCGGCATCGAGATCGAAACATTCCACCATGAAGTAGCGACCGGCGGCCAAGCGGAGATCGACATGCGCTTCGATCAGTTACTCGTCATGGCCGACAAGATGATCCGATACAAATACATCACACGCAACGTTGCGAAGCGCTTCGGAAAATCGGTCACATTCATGCCAAAGCCGATCTTCGGAGACAATGGTTCCGGGATGCACACGCACCAGAGCCTATGGAAAGGCGGCAAGCCGCTCTTTGCAGGTTCCGAGTACGCAGGCCTCAGCAGAATGGCCCTCCACTACATGGGCGGCATCCTGAAACATGCTCGCGCGCTCTGCGCCATCTGCAATCCGACGACGAACAGTTATAAACGCCTCGTTCCGGGCTTCGAAGCACCGGTGAATTTCATCTATTCCGCACGAAACCGCTCAGCAGCAATTCGCATCCCGATGTACTCGGACAATCCGAAGGCGAAGCGTATTGAGTTCCGTTCGCCAGATGCCACATGCAATCCCTACATTGCATTCTCAGCGATGCTGCTCGCTGGCCTGGATGGCATCAATCGCAAAATCGACCCCGGAGCTCCAACAGATGAAAATCTGTATCACATGGATGCGGCAAAGCTCCTAAAAATACCGCATGCACCCGAAGATCTCAGCGAAGCACTCGACTCGCTAGAAGCTGATATGGGATTCCTTCTGGACGGCGGCGTTTTCACGAAAAAATTCCTCACCGATTTCATCGGCGTGAAACGAGAAGAGATGGCGGACGAACGCAAGCGTCCAACGCCCGCGGAATTCTTCCGATACTACGACGTGTAGCGATTATTGCCCGAATGTGAACGCGAATGCCTGAACACCTTTGCCACTCAACTTCAGCGCGACCTCGTGCTCGCCGTAATCACCGGTGAAGAGGTTATACAGATCATGCCGATCGACGATGAACGTGCCCGCGTCTTTGCCGTCCACCATGACATCGACTTTCGCAGGCTTCGCACCGTCTTCCAGACCCAGGACGAGATTGATCTCGCCGCCGCGGAAGCGCATGAGAATATCTCCGGTATCGCTCCTCAGTGTTTCGGATTCATCGCTGACAAGTTGCCACGAACCTCCGAGGTAATATCGATCGAGCGCTAGTACGGTCGGCGCTACGTATTTCACGATGTCATCCGACGGCTCGCCCTGCGCGTTACCAAACGCGGGCCACGACCTGGAGCTGAGATACGTCTCAGCGGTCAAAGGACCACGGAGGCCCTTCTCCGACTCCGAAGCAATTCCTGCAGTTTCCTCCGTAGAAACACCGATTTCTCCGAGCAAGCTCCGGATCGCACGGTCGGTTTCCTCGTAGTCGCCTTCGCCGAAGTGTTCGTAGCGAATCACGCCATTTGCATCGATCAAGTATTTCGCCGGCCAGTAACGATTCGCGAACGCCGACCATGTACCGAAGTCATTATCTTGTGCGACCGGGTACGTGAGTCCGTGTTCTTTGATGGCCATCGCGACGTTTTTCTCGCTCTTCTCGAACGTGAACTCGGGCGTGTGTACGCCAAGCAGGACGAATGCCCCCGTGTCT
>CAZESZ010000041.1:0-4240 GCA_964514855.1 uncultured Candidatus Peribacteria bacterium
CCTGGATATCGCACACGAAGTCCTGACACAGTCAGAGCGCATCGCGAGCCGCATAGAAAAAGGAACAGAAGTCCCGAACGAGGGGATGGGCACACATCAAAATGAAGAGGCTGGTGGCATGATGAACTGGCTCCGAAAAAACGTGTGGGGGCCGGACAGTAACATCGTGTGGATGACGCCGCTCAACATCATGAATGTCATCAAAATCTACAAGGAAGCGATCGTAGAGAACTACAGCTCGAACCAAAGAATAAAAGAGAATCGCTTTGCGAAGGAAATGAACTTCTATACTCCAATCCAGCACACGCTCAATAAGCAAACACGCTCAAGCAACGAAAAAGAAACATCCGAGTTCAAAGAATACATCGAGCGTGAAGGTTTCACGTTCGAAGACGTCTTCGGCAAGGATGGTAAAGGACATTCCGATGGCCTGCTCGCACAGAACCGGCACAACTTCAACCGTGCGAAGGCGGTGCTTCTCTATGCTGCGGATCACGCATGGCTCTACTTCATGGATCGTCTCAATGGCCATGATGTCTACGGCTTAGATTACGAAAAAATCGAAGGGCATCAATCATTCGAAGAGCTCGTAGCGCAGCATGAGTCGGGAAAAAACAAACAAATCGAGCATGGTGTAGAGCGCGTCAATCTTGATCCTGACGTGGAACCCATCATGAAAGCGATGGTGCATGAACTCCGCCAAAAAAACATCTTTGCCGTGCAAGGTATCATGCAAAGATTGCAGGATAAAGCCAAATACTCGCACAGCAATACCTGGATGCTCACGACACTCCTGATGCTCATTCGCGATGAATGCGAGAGAGACCCGACACTGAAGTACTGTCTCGACAAAGGTATGATCGATAACATCTCCAACCATACGATCGTGCAATCCGCATGGTCGATTACGTGGCTCAAGATGTTCCGTCACGAAATCGATGCGTGGAAGCAGAAACCTGGAAAAGAGGGTTTCGACAACAACATCCTCACGAAGACGATGGTGAAGATCGAAAAGAAGCTGGAAGAATGCGGAGCGCATTTCCCACCAGATAAGGAGGAAGGCCGCATGGCAAAATACGAAGCGATCAGCATCGTGCTCGCCGGAAAGACGTTCTCGGATGACAATCCTGAAGTCGTCGAACGTAAGCTTCTCAGGTTCGGATGGAACCCGGGTGCAAGAATTTCGCTCTTCCAAAACGATTTCAATGATTACCGAGAAATGTTCGATCAGTTCACGGAACAAGCGAGCTCCGATCCGGGCAAAACAGACCCCGACTACTTCAACGTCCGTGTCGGCGGTTCGGACATCATGCTGTTGAACCTGGCACAAATGGTGAAGATTCTAAAATTCACTTCGACTGCCGCGTTCCAAGAAGATGAAAAAGCACGTGGATTCTTCTCGCAAGTCTTCGCACGTTGTAAAGAGCTCGCAGCGACAGATCCAAATGCACACGAAAATTTCGTGAGAGAGATATCAAAAAAGCTGAGCTCTTGGTGGAATCAGGAAGCTGACCCTTCTCGTCGGAAAACATTTGAAAACAAAACAGGTCAGCTCGGCGAAAATGTCACGGAGAATCTAATTCTCCTCAATCTTGTTGATGACAATGTTAAACGTGAAATGAACAAGCTCCGCTGGAACACGAAAGGCTTGAATCAGGTTGGCCCTGCGCATGTGCAAACGGAAAAGCCGAAGTCCGGCGGAGGCGAGTGACATTACCCCTCCCCGCGTTTTCCTTTATTTGTAGACTCCTTGTCTGTGACCAACAGAAAGAATTGTCACGGTGACTACTTTCTTGTCAACGACATAGATGATGCGATATGGCCACGCACGAAGCGCATATCGACCTTCATACCCTCCTTCCAGTTTTTTCCCACAAAAAGGCGATGTTTCAAGGGACTTCATTTTTTCCCAAATGCGAACTTGATCCTTGTGTGGAAAACAAGAAATTTGTTTTCGAGCCTTTGGAAGCACAAAAACGGTAAACATGTCAGCTACCGATTTCCTTCCGTAATTGCTCAAGCGTAATGCCTTTCACTCCACGCCGCATCTCCTCTTCTGCCTCACGAATATCCGCGACCAGCTGGGGGTCACTCATAATGTCCAGAGTCTCCATCCATCCATCCCATTCCCCCGCAGACATCATGATGACATCATCGTCAGCGCCTTGAAGAGAAATCCGCACGAAATGTCCGGGAGTTTTTGCCTGTTTCAAAAGCTTGAAAAAATCTTTACGTGCCTGTGTTGCAGTGATCGTTTTGGTCATAGAAATACAGGGAAAGAAGATACGTACATTATAACGTACATATGTCGTTCTCGCAAGAAAAATCTGTGCATGTGATCGAATCACCCCGTACTCCCAAACCCTCCCCGCGACTCCACTCCGTGAGAATCGACCTCATGAAACGTCGCTCGTTCGATCCTCACGAACAGTCCCTGCGCAATCCGCTCCCCTCTTTCTACCGTGACCGGAGCATCGGAAATATTCTGCACCTGCACGAAGATCTCATCCTTCGGACCGTGATAGTCCTGATCGATCAGCCCCAGTGAATGCGGGCACACGAGAGCTTTCTTGCGCGGCAGGGACGAACGCGGTAACACGAGAAGCGCGTAACCCTCCGGTACCTTCACGATGACGTTTCCGGGGACGAGTCCAATCTTTCCCGGTTCGATGACCGTCGTCTCACGCGTGATGAGATCGAACGCTGCGGCACCCGCGGTATGGTACTGCGGAAGCGGGAGTGTCGGGTCGATGCGCTGAACGGTGACGTCCATGAAGAGGAGGTGTAGTGGGTATGGTAGGTGGGGTAGGCAGTGGAAGCAAAATTTACTAAAAAAGGTAGATGGATATTCCCACCTACCTTACATACCCAACCTATCTCACCTACCTGACTTACTTTCCGATTTTCTTACGCATGAACGTCGGAACTTCCAGCTCCTCTTCGTTGAGCTGGGTTCCTGCGAGTTTCATGACAGAGTCATCCTGCTTGTCCTGACGTGGCAGAAGTGTCTCCTGCTTCTTGTAGGACGGAAGCGAACGCAGTGCCGGAGTCGCCTGGTTCAGAGTCGCGCTTTCCTTCTTCTCGTCGAAACCGGTCGCGATGACCGTACACTTCACCTGTCCGGTGTACGCATCGTCGATGACGGCACCGAAGATAATGTTTGCCTCCGGATCGGCAGCTTCGGTAACGATGCGTGCGGCTTCGTCGACCTCGAACATGGACATGTCGTTGCCACCCGTGATGTTGAAGAGAATGCCCTTGGCACCGCTGATGCTGAGTTCTAGCAGCGGAGAATCCACGGCAGCGCGTGCAGCTTCGGCGGCACGACTATCGCCGGTACCGTAACCGATGCCCATGAGCGCGGAACCTGCATCCTGCATGACCGAGCGTACGTCCGCGAAGTCGACGTTCACGAGACCGTGAACGGTGATGAGGCTCGCAATGCCTTCGATACCGTGGCGAAGGATCTCATCGACGATCTGGAAGGCCTCCGTCAGAGGTGTCGTCTTATCGATCAACGACAGGATTTTATCGTTAGGAATAGTAATCAGCGTATCGACCTTACCACGGAGCGCATCAAGCGATTCCTCAGCCTGCTTGCGGCGGCGCAAACCCTCGAAACTGAAAGGCTTCGTAACGACACCGACGGTCAGAACACCCATACTGCGAGCGAGCTCTGCAATGTACGGAGCAGCACCGGAACCGGTGCCGCCGCCGAGACCGGCTGTGATGAAGACGAGATCCGCACCTTCGATAACTTTCTTGAGTTCTTCCGAGCTCTCCTTGGCAGACTGCATGCCGATGTCCGGATTGGCGCCAGCACCGAGCCCCCTCGTCGTGCCACGTCCGATGTTCACTTTCGTGTTCGCCGGATTATGAAAGAGCGCCTGTGCGTCCGTGTTCACGGCGATGAATTCGACACCGCCAACTTTGCTCGTAATCATCCGGGAAACAGCATTAGAGCCACCTCCGCCGACACCGATGACACGAATGATGGCATTCGGCGCGATGTCAGGCCGCACCTCTTGGTACCCCGTCGATGTCGATGACGAGTCATCGCCAAATCCACCCTGAGAAGGCGGAGGCTTGGACGAGAATGCGTTGCCGCCGCTGGAATTCTTGGAACCGGAGAAGAGTGAGCGAAGAGTGTCGGACATGGGAAGGGGGGATAAACAGAAGAGAAATGTGAGCGCGGGTTGCTACCCGCGAAGAGTGAGAAGTGCGGGTTGCTACCCGCGAA
>CAZESZ010000041.1:4340-9293 GCA_964514855.1 uncultured Candidatus Peribacteria bacterium
GTGAGCGCGGGTTGCTACCCGCGAAGAGTGAGAAGTGCGGGTTGCTACCCGCGAAAAATTACGGAAGAAGATTCTTGAACCACGAACCGACCTGCGATGCGGCACGTTTCATGTCGAAGTTGCCCATCGAGAATGAGAAATTACTGCGACGCGAGCCTTCACGGATACCCCACAGAAGTGTACCGAGCGCAGTTGCGTAGGCCGGATCATCCACTTTTTCAATGACGCCGCCAATCTCGACCGGAAAACCCATCTGGACCGGAAGGCCCAGGACCTCGCGCGCGATGTCTAGAACACCGGGAGCCTTCACGGCAGCACCAGTGAGAAGTGCACCTGCCGGCAAGAGTCCGTCTCGGCCGACGCGCTTGAGCTCTTCTTTGACGAGCGAGAAGATCTCGTAATATCTGGCCTGCATGATCTCAGCCATGTATTTCTTGCTGACAGTCTGCGTGTCCATTTTGCTGACGGTACTGAGGTCGATCATCTCGCGCTCTTGGATCTCTGCCGGAAGAACAGAACCGAACTCGATCTTGATCTTCTCCGCGGTATCGATAGAAGTTCGTAGTCCGATCGCGATGTCATTGGTAACGTTCTCACCACCAACCGGCAGACACACCGAGTGGAGGATTGTCCCCTCTTCGAACACCGCCACCGACGTAGAGCCTGCACCGATGTCGATCGTGACGACACCCAGTTCTTTCTGCCGCTTCGTGAGGACCGCCTCGGAAATCGCGATGGTCGCAGGAACCAGAGAGTCGATATCGACACCTGCTTGATCGACACACTTCTCGAGATTCTTCACATGCTGGATCTGACCGGTGATGATGTGCGCCTCGACCTCGAGTCGGATGCCGGTCATGCCGACTGGATTTTTGATACCGCGCTGCTCGTCGACGGCGTAGCTCTTCGGTTCGATGTGGAGGATTCTGCGGTTGCTCGGAATGCTGACTGCCTGCGCTGCCTCGAGGACGCGTGCAACGTCTTCTACGGAAATTTCAGAACCCGAGATCGCAATGACGCCACGACTGTCGAAGGCTTCGATATGCGATCCGCTCATACCAACGAACACATGGTTGATAGGGAGACCGGCCATACGCTCCGCATCCTCCAGGGCTGAAATGATATTGTGGATGGTCTCTTCGATGTCGATGACATGGCCCTTGCGCATGCCAAGCGACGGCGAGAGTCCGACGCCGATGACGCTCGGAACCTGTCCCCCATCGACCGCATCGACGACTGCAACCACGGTGCGTATCTTCGAGCTTCCAATATCCAGACTTGAGATGACGCGTTCCTTAGGCATAACGGTAGGTGGTGATGAAGTGGAGGCGAGCGGCTGCAAAAGAGGCCGACTCACAAAACATCGTGTAGTCTAGAGAAGCCCTGAGACATGCTGCAACCGAGAGTTGACTACGTTAGGTATACAAGATGACTAAAAAGGGCTATGGAAAGTAAAATTACAGATGTGAGAAACACAACGAAAAAAAATCCTCATTACAACTTTTGTGTTCAGAAAAAAATGTGTGTGCACATAAATTATACGTTGGCTTGTCTTAGAGCAGTGTGAGTTGACTCTCTTGTTCACGCATCACTGTCTCTGCGGTGATCTTCTTTTTTTCGTTCTGCGATACCCCCGCGAAGATCGCAGCTGTATCAGAAGTTGAAAGGAAGTGACCTGCACCGTACTGCGTCTCGAGGAGTGCGAGAAATCGGCGCATGACGAGGGTAAATCCAAAGTCGTTGAAGACATCGATGATCGGCCGCGGATCGATGCGCGAATATGCGAGATCGCTGAGAGGAATCGGCAGTGGCAGATCGCAGATGAGAGTCGCCATACGTTCACAGAAGAAGGCTTGTTCACGACCTTTTTCCAGCTTCTCTCTCCATGCCTGCTTCACGGCTGAAAGATTCTTGTAGAGATTGTCGATGCTGCCGTACTGCTGCAGTAAGGCTTCGGCAGCTTTTGGTCCGATGCCGTGCACGCCGGGCAAGTTATCCGAATTGTCACCCACGAGACCTTTGTACGAAGGGATTTGCTCGGGTGTGACACCGTATTTTTTCTTGACCTCAGCCGGGCCCAGATACTCAGCGGCTTGGTACCCCTTGTGAGGGATCGCAACCCGAATGTTGTCGCTGCAGAGCTGAAAGAGATCCCGATCACCACTGATGATGGTCACGCGATAGCCTTCTTGCTCGGCCTTTCGTGCGTACGCACACGCAAAGTCATCAGCCTCAAATCCTCCGCCTGCAACACTCTTCACGCCGAAGGCATCGATCATCGAGAGTGCACTCGGCACCTGAGGATAGAAATCATCTGGAGTGGCTGACCGACCGGCCTTGTACTCGGCGTACTGCTTGTGACGAAAGGTGTCTTCGTCGGCATCGAAACAGAACAGGAGACTATCTGGTTGCTCGGTCTTCAAGATCGCCATGAACATCGATGCCATGCCGAAAGCGATGTTGGTCTGCTGCCCCTTCGCATTCTTCATCGTTCGCGGTATAGCCCAGTACGCACGGTACATAAGATGGTGACCATCGACGATGACGAGATGCTTCACGGGAAGGTTAGGTAAGGAGAGTAGGTAGGGTAAGTTTGGTAGGGACGTCGCTATCTTTCAAAAAAAGTATACCTGCATCGCTCAATATTTCCTGCTTACTATTTGCCTACCCAACCTACCTCACCTACTACACCTAATTTTCCTGTTCTTACTACAGCACATTCTCATCATTTCGCAACCGATCAGACGTGATCAGAAAGCCAAAAAAAGGTATAATACTTTGATCACTTCAACTACAAACTCCAATGCCCATTCTCTCCCCTGCGTACGACAACAAAATCGCACGCAAGTACTCGGCCCGCACCATCGAACACAAGATGGAAAATAAGACCGTGTTCCAGGAGGAGCGTGGATGGATCGCCGAACCCAAGCAACCGATCGTCTGTCTGCCAACAGGGATCACGGACAGCCTGGGGGGTGCGCTACTCGAGCAGGTGCTCCCGGGACTTTTGGAGCTCCCGATCTGCATCGTCATCCGCGGACGTGGATCGAAGAAGTACGGTGATCTCTTCACGAAGCTGAGCTCCGGCGCCGCGCACAGGATCAGCATTATCCCCGATGACGAAACGAATGTACGGAAGATGCTCGCGGGATCCGACATCGCGCTGTTCTTCTCGAATCACGACGATGATGCAATGCTGGAGAATTGTCTACGATACGGCACGGTACCGATCTCTCTCCCAAACGAAATCCTGGAAAACTACAACCCGGTCCAAGAAAGCGGCAATGCCTTCGTCTACGAATCCGCGAACGCATGGCAGTGCTTCAGCGCACTCGTTCGAGCACTGGAAACATGTAAGTTTCCGTACGACTGGCGAACGATCCAACGCCACGCCATCGAGAGCATGGATCGCAGAACCGCACCGACAGCTGCCTGACATCAATAGTCGTCGTCCGAATCCTTACCTAAATTTTGGATGGCTTTTTCGTTATCGTCATCGTCACTTTCCTCTTCATCCTCATCGTCACCGTCGAAATCTCCATCGACGTCATCGAGGACCGCAACATCGTCATCATCATCATCGCCACCGAATAGGGGAAGGAGAAGAAGCAGGTCCGACATGGTAAGGAGAGGAGAAAAAGGGTAGCCAGTGGCTGCAGGACTGCATCACCAGCAAAGAACGAGGCGAAGTATAGTCACAAGCTCCGCGTACGCAAGGCAATTTGACATCTGAGTTAAAGATACGTCCATCGGATTTCCTTGTGAGGCTCGTAGGCTGCTGTAGTCTCGGCTCTCGCATGAGAAGACTTCTGTCTCTATTCCTCGTTCTCGGCTGTGTATCACTGGTTGCCGCATGCGGCAACAAACCAGCGGGAGTGCCTGCATCCGACGGAGCGGCATCGTCCAGTTCTTCCTCCCTCGAATCACTAGAATCCGTCCAAGCCAAGGCGAAAGCTGGCGACGTGAATGCACAGTTCGAACTGGGTGCGATCTACCACGACGGACAAGGTGCCGCGAAAGATTTCGCGAAGGCAAGAGAGTGGTTTCAAAAAGCGGCACAGCAGAATGATGCTCGCGCGCAGTTCAACCTGGGTGTGATGGAATACACTGGCGAGGGAGTGAAGCAGAACTTTGCGAGAGCGCGAGATTGGTTTGAGAAGGCATCCGCACAGGGCAATGCACGCGCGCAATTCAACTTGGGTGTGATGTACTACCGCGGTGAAGACGTGAAGCAAAACTACAAAAAAGCGATGGACTATTTCACGGAGTCTGGAAACCAAGGTTTCGCAGAGGCGCAGTTCAACTTGGGCGTCATGTTCGCCCGCGGTGAAGGCGCGGACATCGATGTCGGTCAATCGTACGCATGGTTCGAGGCCGCACGCGCATTTGGTAGTGAAAAAGCTGCCGCTATCCTTGCGCAGATCGAAACAGAACTCGAGCCGGACCAACTCACACTCGCGAAGAAGATGGCCGAGGATCTAAAAAAATCGATAAGCGCCCGTATCGCTGCCGCGGTTGCGGCTGAGAAGCAGTAGATCTCCCCCACCCCTACCTCCCCCAATTCGGCAAGCTCATGACAGGCTCGGGGGAGGGAAATTTTTAGCGAACCAGAGCTTCTTTCTGTTCTTTCGTGAGACGTTTCACCGCTGCTTCGCGACGACGTGCTTCGCCGAGAGTCGCAAACGATTCGTGATACACAAACCGTACCGGAAGGCGGCTCCGAGTATATTTGGCCCCCTTACCTTGGTTGTGGATTGTCTCGCGCTCAGAAAGATCGACACACGTTCCGGAGTACAGAGAATCATCGGAACACCGCGCGAGGTAGAAGTAATGAGGCACGGAAGAAGTATAGCTCAGGAGTGCGCGTTCTCAGCCACGTTCACCTTGTCGAGGATGCCCAATATCTGAAGCGCTTTTCGCGCAGCTGATGTATCCAAATCTCTTGGCTGAATC
>CAZESZ010000042.1:0-8972 GCA_964514855.1 uncultured Candidatus Peribacteria bacterium
CTCAAAACATGTCGACCTCGATGGGCCGGGCGACAGACTTTCCTCGTGTAAGGGTTTACTAAAACCATGTGCCATCGACCAGGAGAGCAAAAAAGGCTACGTCATCGTGTACGAGTGTGAAAAATGCGGAAAAAGCTCACGGAATAGGGCTGCAAGTGATGATGATATTCTGACATTCATACAACCTGCATCATTCTTACATGATCACATCTAGTATTCAGATTTTTGCTCTACTGTAAGGGCTTTATAAATTATCTATTCTCTTGATTTTCTTCGAAAATCCTTACAGTCTCATCATCATCACCATCTATCGGCTTCCGCATTGTCCAATAGCAGCCGGCTCCGACGGAACACTGCAGATGTTCGACTAAGTCCCTCATTTCTTTGGCTGTAATATGTATCTGAGGAGGTAAGCAATCAGGTACTCTGCTGTATTGTCGGTTAGCATGCTTGCCCATAGGAAGGGGGGGGGGGAATCCGGCGCATTCTAAGGAGCAAAAAACCGAAGTCAACGAAAAAGTCGGCGTCAGCCGACTTCTTCTCTTCGGTATGCGATAAAGCCTCAGCCGCCCACCTGCGTCCCGCAGAGGCGGGACTACGGTGGGCAGGCATCTAGCTAACCGCATCCTGAGGTTGCTCCACAATCCATACAGAGTTCACAGCTGCCGTTCCGTTTCATCTTCGTACTGCCACAGCCTGAACAAATAGAGCCAGTGTAGCCCTGAAGCTTCGCTTGCTCTGCGGCCGTCGCAGCAGTGTCGGTCTCCGACACTGGAGCATCGAAGACTACCGCAGATTTTCCGATGCCCTCATCGATGACTGGAAGACTCATGGCAAACGCATCTTTACTCTTGGTGCCTTCGTTGTAGGCACGATCAACTAAATCGCCATTGTGGAAACGCTTCGCTTTCTCTTTCGTCAGGAACTTGAGGGCAAGCCAGCGACC
The DNA here is from genome assembly GCA_964514855.1 of uncultured Candidatus Peribacteria bacterium. GTDB lineage: Bacteria > Patescibacteriota > Gracilibacteria > Peribacterales > Peribacteraceae > JAGORY01. The sequence goes on from CAZESZ010000042.1 coordinate 947, forward strand.
GAGGTAATCCATGAGGGACTTCACCATCGGAATCTCACGGTTCGTCGTCATACCCATAGGTTCGAAGCGTGTGTGGACGAGCTTCTCGCAGAGAACTTCCAGGGGTACGCCGTACTGGAGGTTCATCGACAGCGAGAGTGCCAACTTGTCCATGACGCCAGACAGCGTGGAACCTTCTTTGCTAATGTTGATGAAGATCTCGCCCGGAGTGCCATCCTCGTACATGCCGACGTGGAGGTACGCCTCGTGACCTGCGACGGAGAGTTTGTGCGTGATGCTGAGACGCTCGTCGGGAAGCTTTCTGCGGCGCGGGACTTCTTTGATGACGACTTTTTCGATGATCTTGGTCTCACTGACGTCGTCTTTCTTCTCATCAGACTTATTGCTCAATGCCTGGCTCATCTTCGAGCCATCGCGATACAGGGCATTGGCTTTCACCCCGAGTTTCCACGACAAGTGATACGCGGACTTGAAGTCCTCGACCGTCGCTTCGTTCGGAAGGTTGATGGTCTTGCTGATAGCACCCGAGATGAATGGCTGAGCTGCGGCCATCATACGGATGTGACCTTCCGCCGTGATGAAGCGCTTACCGATCTTGCCGCACTTGTTGGCGCAGTCGAAGACCGGAAGATGTTCGGGCTTGAGGTGCGGAGCTCCTTCGATGGTCATGTTGCCACAGATCGCGGTGTTCGCTTCATCGATCTGAGCGTCCGTGAAACCCAGAGACTTCAGAAGATCGAAATTGAGATCATCGGTCTGCTCGTTCGTGCATCCAAGCGTCTGCATCGTTTCATCCCCGAGGACCCACTTGTTGAACGCAAAACGAATATCGAAGACTTGAGGCAAATTCGTCTCGACTTTTGCGATGTCCTCGTCCGTAAATCCTTTCTGCTTCAGGGACGCACGGTTGATATGCGGAGCTCCCTGCAGGGACAATGTGCCGATGACGTACTTCATCATGTCCGCCATTTGATCATCCGTGTAGCCGAGTGCCTTGAGTGCCGGGCGGATCGATTGGTTCGCGATCTTCATGTATCCGCCACCAGCAAGCTTCTTGAACTTCACCAGAGCGAAATCCGGCTCGATGCCGGTCGTATCGCAATCCATGAGCAGTCCAATGGTCCCCGTCGGCGCGATGACGGTCGTCTGTGCATTTCTATATCCATGCTTCTCTCCGAGCATGAGCGCACGATCCCAGGCATCTTTGGCGGCCTGGAGTAGGTCTGGTGGACAGATATCCTGATCAATCGCAATAGGCTTCACCGGTAAATCTTCATAATCGGAATCGGGGGCCTGGTACGCAGCACGACGATGATTTCGAATGACTCTGAGCATCGATTCGCGGTTCTTCTCGTATCCCGGAAACGGACCCAAGGCTTCGGACATCTCAGCAGAGGCGGCATAGGAATCTCCCGTCAGAATGGCTGTGATTGCTGCTGCGTAGGCACGACCAAGATCGGAGTCATAGGGAATACCCATCTGCATGAGCATGGCTCCGAGGTTAGCGTAGCCAAGGCCAAGCGTGCGGTAGCGATAGCTGAGCTCGGCGATTTCCTTGCTCGGAAATTGCGCCATGAGCACAGAGATTTCGAGCACGATGGTCCAGAGACGCACGGCGTGACGGAAGCTTGCGATATCGAACGTCTTCATGCCCTTGTCGTCTTCGGTTGTGAAGTGCAGGAGATTGCACGAGGCTAAGTTACATGCAGTGTTGTCGAGGAACATGTACTCGCTGCATGGGTTACTGGCATTGATGCGACCGTCAGCGGGACATGTGTGCCAGTCATTGATCGTCGAGTCGTACTGCACACCCGGATCGGCGCAGCTCCATGCGGCGTAGGCGACCTGGTCCCAGAGTGCGCGAGCCTTCATCGTCTTCTTCGGCTTCGGAGCTCGATTTTCGGCGGCAGCCTTCTTGAGCTCCGTACGCCAGTACAAATTCCAATCGCTATCTGATTCGAGTGCCTTGAAGAACTCGTGCGGAATGCGAACCGAGTTATTCGAGTTCTGGCCAGAAACCGTTCCGTAGGCTTCGCCGTTGAAATCGGTGTCGTAACCGGCCTTGGCTAGCGCGGCGACTTTCTTCTCTTCATTCACCTTCCAGTTGATGAACTCTTCGATGTCCGGATGATCCAGGTTCAGACAGACCATTTTAGCCGCACGGCGGGTAGTTCCACCCGATTTGATGGCGCCTGCAGCACGGTCGCCGATCTTCAGGAAACTCATGAGCCCAGAACTCTTGCCCCCCTGCGAGAGCGGCTCGCCGTCACCACGCAGATTGCTGAAGTTCGTGCCAGTGCCAGAACCATACTTGAAGAGGCGTGCCTCACGGATCCAGAGATCCATGATGCCGCCCTCGTTGACCATGTCATCGGCTACGCTCTGAATGAAACACGCGTGCGGCTGCGGGTGTGTGTAAGCATCTTCGCTTTTCCTGACCTCACCAGTCGCAGGATCGCAGTAGTAATGGCCCTGCGCAGGACCAGTGATGCCGTAGGCGTAGTTGATGCCGGTATTGAACCACTGCGGAGAATTCGGAGCAGCCATTTGGTGAACGAGCATGTACGTGAGCTCGTCTTCGAATGTCTGCGCGTCTTGCTTCGTCGCAAAATAGCCGTGATCTTCGCCCCACTGTCTCCAGCAGCCAGCGAGACGACGAACGACTTGTTTCACGGAACGCTCGGGTCCAGTGGCAATGGTACCATCGGGGTTCTTGAGAACATTGCCGTGCCGGTCATACTGCGGGACTCCGGCCTTACGAAAGTACTTGGACACGACGATGTCCGTCGCGACCTGGCTCCATGCAGCGGGAACCTCGGCGTCCTTCATCTCGAAGACCACCGAACCGTTGGTATTCACGATGCGGCTAGTACGCAGAGCGTACTTCACCTGATCGAGCGGATCCGAACCCGGATTCGTGAATAGGCGCGAGATCATGAGTCCACGTCTGCCTGCCGGTGGATAGGTCCGATCCCCCGCCTCTATCGCTTGTTTCACCGCCTTTTTCTTGGCGCTCTTGAGGGCATCGTCACCAGTCGCGAGGGGAATATCACGAGCAGCGGAAGTGCTGGAATTCTGCGGATTCATAGAAGTGGGGGGAACACAAGATGTAGTGGCTGATTTCTGTATCGACCACAACATCTCCGAATTTTACTCGTCAGGACGAATTGTACAAATTCTCGAAATGTAAAAATTCTCGGAAGCTTGGCTCCGCTGTTTTTGCCTGAAGAAAGACAAAAAATCGCCGTCGTGTTTTTGTGGACAATAGTGTCGCAACATCAGTGAGTTATTTTCGCTAGAGCAATTTATATCGGGCGTGACGCGCGGTGGACATTTCGGACATCGGTCCGTGATACGATGAGTGCATGAAAACAGGACATCCGAAGGGACCACTCACGATCACAGTCATCATCGCCGGTACGAACGAGCCGAGTAACAGCAACGTCATCGCTCAAGCAATGATCGAAGGCATGAAATCTGCATATCCCGACATCGTGGTGAAAAGCATGCGATTGAAAGATCTCGCGATCGGACACTTCAATCTCGATTGCTACGGACCTTCATGCCCGATCGATGAGCTGACGACTGTTCAGTCATCCATCGAGCAATCAGACGGCGTCATCATCGCAACTCCTGTGTGGAATTTCGGCATCCCGGCACATCTCAAGAATATGATCGATCGCATGGGAACGTTTGCTCTCGATGCATCGCACTCGGTCGGAACCCTGAACGGCAAGCCTTTCTTCCTGATCTTCACCGCAGGCATGCCAAAGGCTGCTTGGCCATTCCTGCGCAAGACCGTGAGCGGCGTCGGGATTGCAATCCAGTACTTCGGAGGATCGGTTCTCGGAACGCTCTTCGAAGGAAGCTGTACACCCGGCCGTGGTACGTTCGGACTCGTTGTGGATAAACGACCCGCGACGCTGGAAAGAACCCGCAACAAAGGCGCGGTATTCGCGCGCCAGGTGAAAGCGTTTGCCGATACTGGCAGCTTGCCACTACGGTTTTTATTGATCAAAAAATTTGTACGAACTATGCAGCGCACGAAGAGAAAACTAGGCCTGTAAATCCCCAAGAAGAATTACTTCTTCGTTGCATAATCCAGCAGAACGAAAGATGTCCCAGGTCTTCTCTCCTCCCTCGACGAGAATCGAACTGATGCCAGAAAAATCTCCTGTCGGTACGGTGAGCTTTTGCCAGAGCGCAGACCAGTCGAAGTTCCTGCTTGCGAGAGGAGCCTCGAAAATCGTCACTCCCCTCTTGCGAAGTTCACTCGCTTTTTTTGGGTCAGAATCAGGCGTAGTAATAATAATTGTCCGTGTGGCAAGCACAGAATTCACGATGCGCGCAGTCAGAGGAATCTTCAGTGTCGCATCGAGGACGATACGATACGGCTCATCGTGTCCGGAATATCGGGCCGTCAATTGCGGATCATCACTCAGCACCGTACCGATACCGACGAGGATCGCATCATGACGTGCGCGCAGAAAACGATGCGCCCAAGCATCTTGCTCAGCGCTCGTAATCTTTAGCGGTGAGCCGTTTCGCTTCGCGTGGTGACCATCGAGAGTCATCGCTTCTTTCAGCGTGATCCACGGATAGCCCTTGGTCTGCAGCGAAACATATCCGCGATTCAGGCGAAGACAATCAGCGGTCTGCCCCATCGCAACTCTCACACCTATACCTTGTGCACGCAGAAGCTCGACGCCCTTTCCAGAAACTGCGGGATTCGGATCCAGCATTCCGATCACGACATTCTTCACCCCACGTTCGATAATCATCTGCGCACACGGCGGCGTCTTTTTTTCCGTGTGACAGCACGGTTCGAGATTGACGTAGAGTGTATCATTTGAACTAATTTTTTGTTCTATATTTTCCAGTAACTGACGCTCTGCGTGAGCTTCTCCGAATGCAGCATGAAAACCTTCGGCAATGATTTTTTTCTCGCGCACGAGCACTGCACCGACCATCGGATTCGTACCGGTTTTTCCTCTGCCCTTGAGGGCGAGGTCGAGGCAACGCTTCATAGCGGCGTGATCCTCGCCAATGGACACATGCTGGGAACTCATTCAGTCGGAGGCTTCGACTCGGCTGCATGCTGGGACCGACCGAGATATTTCTGGAGCATAGTCACTGGTTCAGGGCTCAGAGATGGTGAAGTCGGAGCAGCAGACGATTGCACTATTCGATGATGCCGATGAGCATTCAAGACTTTTCGGTACCCGCCTTGTCCGTTCTCAAGAAATTTCCCGACTCTCGTGACCGTCGTCGTACTCGCGCCGGTGTTTTTCGCGATTTCCCGATACGTGATCCCCTGCGCTAGTTGCTTCGCGACTTCAAATCTCTCGCTCCATGCCTGGAGCTCCGAGAGCGTACCAATATCACGCAAGAAACTGCTCATCTCCTCCTCGGACGTGCACGCGAGCATGGCTTGCACCAAGGCTTTAAACCAGGGTTCTCTGCGCCAGCTGTCTTCCGTGAAGCGTCGTTTACCCATGGAAACTGAGAAGTGAAAAATGAAAAGTAAAGGTGAAAAACGAGAAGGTGTGCCTGCACGCCGTAGCTCGACCCTCGATCATATTTTTACCGATAAGAAATGAGCGAAGGATTACGAGGATACTCGTCGAGCGCAGGTGTGTCAACTCGATGATACAGATCCAGCAACCCAAACCCCCCCCCAGGCTCTGATGAGCTCTTGGGAGAGGGGAATGTATATCATTGCGATTGTTTCTCTTTTCATTTTTCACTTCTTACTTTCCACCTGCCCTTGCTGCGATCACTTCATCCGCTGCGTTCTTCGGAACCTTGGCGTAGTGACTTGGCTCCATGGAGTAACTTGCGCGGCCTTGGGTCATCGAACGGAGCTCCGTTGCGTACCCGAACATCGCGGCGAGTGGAACGTCTGCAAGAACGGTCTTGGCCATACCACGAGCGCCAGTATCTTTGATGAGTCCGCGACGAGCGGAGATATCACCCATGACGTCACCGAAGTAATCCTCCGGACAGACGACTTCGACTTTCATGATCGGTTCAAGCAATACCGGATCAGCCTTTCTGCAGGCTGCCTGGACACCTATGGATGCACAGATCTTGTACGCCATTTCAGACGAGTCCACATCGTGCGATGAACCGTCGGTCAATTCGACTTTGATATCGACCATCGGGAAACCGGCAAGCACGCCGCGAGACAGTCCTTCCTGGAAACCCTTGTCGCAGGGAGAGATGAATTCGCGCGGGATGCGACCTCCGACGACGGAGTTCTCGAAAACGTAGCCCTTGCCATGTTCCAGGGGCGAGAGCGTGAAGAGGACGTGTCCGTACTGTCCGCGTCCACCCGTCTGCTTGATGTACTTCTCCTCGTGATCAACGGTCTTCTGGATCGTCTCGCGGTACGCGACCTGCGGCTTGCCGGAGTTACTTTCGACCTTAAATTCGCGGCGCATACGATCCATGATGATATCGAGGTGCAGTTCTCCCATACCTGCGAGGATCGTCTGGCCTGTTTCCTCGTCGCTACGAACGCGCAGCGTCGGATCCTCTTCCGCGAGTTTCTGCAGCGCCATACCCATTTTCTCTTGGTCGGCTTTGGTCTTGGGCTCAATCGCAAGCGAGATCACAGGTTCAGCAAAGGTGATGCTCTCGAGGCGAATCGGCTTTTCCTCATCGCAGAGAGAGTCTCCGGTGCGAGTGTCCTTGAGACCGATGACGGCTCCGATGTCTCCGGCCTCGATCTGCTGGATTTCGGTACGGTTATTGGCGTGAAGACGCACGAGACGACCGATGCGCTCTTTGTTGCCGGTGCGCGTATTGAGCACGTAGGAACCGGACTTCAGGATGCCGGAGTACACACGGACGAAGGTCAATTTCCCGACGAACGGATCGGTAGCAATCTTGAAGGCGAGAGCAGCAAGCGGTTCATTATTATCCGGCTTGCGGACTTCTTCCTGTTCGTTGTCGGGATTCACGCCTTTCACCGGAGGTGCATCGAATGGGTTCGGAAGATAGTTGACCACAGCATCGAGCACGAGCTGCACGCCCATGTTTTTGAGTGAGGATCCACAGAGAACCGGGAACGTCTTGCCGCTGACCGTACCCTGACGCAGCGCATGCATCAGCTCTTCCTTCGTGAGCGTTCCGTTCGTGAGATACTTGTCCATCAGCTCTTCGCCGGCGCCCTCGGCAGCCTTCTCCATCAAGATGGCACGGTACTTCTTCACTTCCTCCTTCATGTCGTCCGGAATAGGGTGATGGACGTGCTTCTCGCCGTGGTCTCCCTCGAAGGTCACCATTTCTTCGTTCACAAGATCGATGATCGCCTTGAAGTCACTCTCCGCACCAACCGGCAACTGGATCGCGACGGCGTTCTTGCTGAGACGCTCGTGGATGCTCTGGAGTGACATGTAGAAATCGCCACCGATTTTGTCCATCTTGTTGATGAATGCGAGACGCGGAACCGCATACTTATCGGCCTGACGCCAGACCGTCTCGGACTGCGGCTCGACACCCTGCGAGCCATCGAAGACGGCGACCCCGCCATCGAGCACGCGGAGTGAGCGTTCGACTTCAGCGGTGAAGTCCACGTGACCGGGAGTATCGATCAGGTTGATCGTCGTCACCGTATCGACACCGTGAAATTTGCTCTTCCACATACACTGCGTGGCTGCAGACGTGATCGTGATGCCGCGCTCGCGCTCCTGTTCCATCCAGTCCATGGTCGCCTCGCCTTCGTGCACTTCACCGATCTTGTAGTTCTTACCGGTGTAGAAAAGAATGCGTTCTGAGGTAGTCGTCTTTCCGGCATCGATATGGGCGATGATGCCGATATTGCGTACGTTTTTTAAGTCCATACAGGTAGGAGAAAAGAGTGAGGGTCATGGCTCTGAGCCAGACGTAGCCGCGGCAGTATAGGGAAAATACCGCGCTTGCAAAAGGGCATTCAACAGCTTCTTCATGGGCATTTCAGCGCACCCCGGATCATTCCGAAAATGTAGGGACTTTCCAAAAAAAGGTAAGCTGATGGCCTATG
>CAZESZ010000043.1:0-8453 GCA_964514855.1 uncultured Candidatus Peribacteria bacterium
AGTGTCTCCAGCTTGTCGGCGGTCGAACTATCGAGAGCGTCCAACTGGTCGCGCGTCGGCTTGCCTTCTTTCATGAGCTTGAGCGCATCATCGTGCTCGCGCTTGATTTGGGTTTTACGTGCTTCAAATTCGCTCTTCAGTTCTTTTTCGGCGACGCCTTTTCCTTCTTCTTCCACATTCACCACGATGTACGCGGAGAAGTAGACGATCTGTTCCAGAGTCTTGATCGAGAGATCGAGAAGAAGACCGAGACGAGATGGCGAAGATCGAAGGAACCAGATGTGTGTGACTGGAACGGCCAAGTTGATGTGACCCATGCGCTCGCGACGGACGATGCTGCGCGTGACTTCCACACCACACTTCTCGCAGACGACGGAGTTGTAACGGATGCCTTTGTACTTGCCGCAGAAACACTGGAAGTTCTTCGTGGGTCCGAAGATGCGCTCGCAGAAAAGTCCGTCCGGCTCGGCGCGCTGCGTGCGGTAGTTCACGGTTTCGGGTTTGGTAACCTCGCCGCGGGACCAGGTGAGGATGTCCTCGGGACTCGCAACACTCAATGCTACTGCATCGAACGAGTCGGAAGTGCGGGGCGTGAACGCCATAGAAATGGGGAGAAAAATGAGATGCTCAGGATGCGGGATTGTCGCACACGAAGCAGCGAAGCGCCTTCCGGTGCGATCGTCTGAATCGCTGGTGGCACTCCGATGATGTCGGCATTCTAGCCAAAAAAACGATGTACGCAAGAGAAAAACGAGGAGTCATAAGTCGTAAGTCAAAAAGTCAAAAGTAAAGGCACTTGTGACTTATGACTTATGACTTTACGACTCTCCCGACTATCCCGCCTACCTCAACCCTCGTATCCTCATTCCATGGACGCCTGCACGATCATCACCGGAAATTTCCTGGCGTCTGCGCGGACCCTCGTGACGTCGTACCGCATGCATCATCCAAGCGGACGCTTCTTCGTGCTCCTGCTCGATGAACCGAAAGGTCTGGATGTCTCGAAGGAAACCTTCACGATTATCCGACCATCAGAACTCGGACTTCCAAATCTCGCCGCACTCTCGATGCTCTACACAGCGTACGAACTCAGCATGGCACTGCGGCCGGAATTTCTCCTACTTCTTCAGCAAAAGCACGCATCAGAAAAAACTGTTTTCTTAGACTCAGATCTTTTCTTCACCGGAAATCTGCAGGAAACAGAAGCACTTCTGGACCGCCACAGCATCATCCTCACACCGAGTTTCTTCACGCCGATTCCGGACGATGGATATTTTCCAAGCGACAGAGATTTTCTGGCGGCTGGAATATTCAATGGAGGATTCTTCGCGTGCAGAGCGTGCGAGGAAACACGCAGTACACTGCGTTGGCTCGCGGAGAGACTGCAGAGGTACGCATACTACCGTCCGGAGGAAGCGATGTTCGGAGATCAAAAATGGCTGGACCTGCTGCCGGCCGTCGCGCCGACTCTGCATATTTTGAGACATCCAGGATACAACGTCTCGCACTGGAACCTGCACGAACGACCACTCACTCTGAAGCAGGGCAGGATATTCGCCGCAGAGGAGCCGATGATCTTCTATCACTTCAGCGGATACAAACCAGGGCAGACGTCTGTGCTGTCGGTTCATCAAAATCGTTTCACGCTCGAGCATCACCCGATCTTGGCTAGCCTTGTACGAAACTACAACAATGAACTTTTACGTTCAGGCTGGAGTGAGATCAGCCGACTACCGTACGCCAGAGACAACTTTTCGAACGGCATACGGATCAGTCCGGTCATACGCAGAATTTTTGAAGCAATCAAAGGATCAGAGCGTTTCGCGGATCCGTTTGAGATCTCGCGAGGTTCGTACGTCGCATGGCTTCTCTCACCTCTCACACATCTCGGAAAAACGTTGCCGCTACGAAATATTCATCTCGAGATCTGGCGCTTATCCGCCGAAGCACAGGCGAAATTTCCACAACCAGCGACGAAAGATCTTGCGGGATTTTGCCGGTGGATCTGTGAGGAGCGAGCGAGAGAACTGGCACTCGATCCCAGCTTCACGGACAATCTTCGCGCACATATTCGGACCGATGTAGTCAGAAAAATGCCACCGTGGAAAATTCTGCTGCGACGACGCCACACCTGGGAAGCCTATCAGAAATTCTGTCGCGGACTGAAAACGATCATCGGAAGAAAACTCTACGATCGTCTCAAGCCGCGGCGCGATCCGATGTATGCGCTCAGACTGAGAATTGGTTTTGGCGGGAAAGAAGCACCACAAAGCCTAGGAATCAATATCGTTTCTAGTAAAGAGGGGCAGAGCGGCATCGCGCAGGCTCTGCGCGGATACAGTCGAGCGCTCGAGGAAAACGGTATAGCCGTCTCACACACGGATAGTCGACTCATGCCCGGGCGACAATCTGAGGCAGGCAATCAGTCGCTCGGTTTTCCGTATGAAACGACACTCATCGGCGGCGGGATGGAAGAGATAGCAATGAGCCTCAGTACGCTGGAGATTCCCGGGCACGCGAGGGGTACGATGATCGCATTCGCGCCATGGGAGCTGGAAACACTTCCTACGCACGTCGCGCATTTCCTAGAAGACAACTTCGGCGAAGTGTGGACGACGAGCACGTTTTCAGCGAGGGCAATCGGACAAAGTGTCCGGATTCCTGTTCTTGCGATGCCGCTCTGTGTCGATGTTTCTGGCACATCAGAAAAAAGTCGCACTGACTTCGGCATTCCTGCAAGCGCAAAAGTTTTTCTCTTCGTGTGTGATTTCTACAGCCGCATCGAACGAAAGAACCCTGCATCATTGATCACAAGTTTTATACAAGAATTTGCTTATCAAAAAGACGTTATTCTTGTTATTTCAGCAACACATAGTGCTGATTTTCCGGAAGAATTTTTAGCTCTCCAGTCCCTCGTGCAGTCACACGCGAATATCAGGCTTATGACAGAGTATTTGAAGAGATCGGATCTGCTATCACTGCTACGTACAGCCGACTGCTATGTTTCACTTCATCGCTCGGAAGGATTCGGACTTCTCCTTACTGAAGCGATGGCACTCGGGATTCCGGTCATCGCGACCGACTACGGCGGAAGCACGGACTTCCTCAGCACATCGACTGGATACCCGGTCGCGTACAGACTCACGACGATCGAAAAAAAAACCGGACCGTACAGCGCAGGAGAAATCTGGGCTGAGCCTGAAATATCAGACGCAGCTCGGTTGATGCGGCATGTCATCGATCATCCGGAAGAAGCAACCAAAAAAGCAACGGCAGCAAAGATGTTCATCGAAACACGGTACACAAAGCGTGTTGTCGCAGCATGCATACAGAAGCGGCTAGAGATTCTACGACGAAGCAGTGATGCGCTCCCCGCTCCTCATGGGAGAGGTTCTGGGGGTGAGGGGCTATAGTTATTTTGCCCCAAACGCCTGAAAGAGATTTTGAAATGATCCTTCGTACGCTCCAAGCGCAGACCGTAATGTTTGCATCTCATCGTCACTGAGTGTGAGCGTCGAGGATGCATTGAGACGTGCACTATGTTCATCCGCATGTTCGCTACGCGCTTGCTCGGCGAGATTCACATGGAGAACGATAAAAGCACTGCAACTCTCACAACGGAGCTGGAGCAGCATGAAACTGTCACCGGTCATTTTGATAGACGGAAAATCAATCGGAACACGCGTGCCGCACTGCGGACAACGCATCTGTTCACGAATGCGGGTCAATATCTGATGGAGTGAGTGCGGATTGAAATCCATTACGATCATTCTAGCAAAAACGCGTTTTATCGTCATTAGTTTAGGACATCGCTTTGTCATTCTATCAATGCATACTTGAGTGGGCTCGAGAGCAAGCACATCTCGGTGACGACACGAGAAGAGATCCTTAGGATAGCACCCATGCCAACGAAGAAAACCACCCCCAAGAAGCCGACGAAGAAAACCATGTCCGCTCGCAAGCCGGCGATTTCGGTGAAAACCGCAAAAGTCGCGAAGCAGACGGTCGCGACGAAACCGCTTGCAGATAAGAAGATCGTCGTAGCAAAGAAGCCAGGACCCAAGCTTCATCTCGGAATGCATCTGATCATTGCAGGTTCTGCAATCTGCGTGATGCTGCTTCTGGGGGTACTAGAAAAAAATACATTCGCAACTAACAAGAGCGCAGCAGAAAACGCTGTACCATCAGCCATCGGACTCGAGCACTCGGCTCCGCTCTCGATGTCCATTCTCTTCGCGCGCAAGGCCAGCGCTGGCTACGTCTCGATCACGAATCAATCGAGTGAGACCATCCACATCAATCTACCCTCGACGTGGACTCGTACCGAAGTGACCGGCGCCAGCCTGAACGCAGTTACGCAGGATATTCCGGTCTTTGGCTTCACGCGTTGGACGCTCCCAGGAAACGCCGGAATGAAACTTCTCATGCCAACCGCTCCGAGTGCGATTCTCTTCGATTCCACTTCGACATCTACTGCAGCCATCGATGTCAAAACCATCGACCTTTCGACACTCGATGTGACGAATAAAGTCGTCCTCGTCCAAAAGCAGGCGCTCGTCATGCTGTGGGGACAGGGAGAATAAGCAGTTATACTCCCAGCATGCAAATCCTCGGAGTCAGCACTCCCCTTCTTTCGGCCGGTTCCGATCTCGCGGCTCAGATCCTGAAACGCGTTCGATGCGAGAAAGGCGACATTCTGGTTGTTTCATCGAAAGCGGTCGCAATGACGGAAGGCGGTGCTGTCTCGCTCGATAGTATTTTCCCAAGCGACGAAGCAAAAAAAATATCAGTAGCGACGCACCAAGATCCGCGATTCACAGAATTCGTTCTCAGAGAAACGTCGCGCATGAACGGAAGTGTTGTCGGTGTTTCACCGCACGCAATTTTGACTTCGCTCGCGCCAGCAGGAATGACAACCGGACGCATACTCTGTCCGAATGCAGGAGCGGATCAGTCCAATATCGAAAAAGATTATGCCATTGGTTGGCCAAAAGACCCGGTGCAGTCAGCCAAAAATCTTTCGGATACACTCGGTGTTCCGATCATCATCTCGGATTCGTGCTGCGTTCCCGGCAGACTTGGTGTCACCGCATTTGCACTCGTGTGCGCTGGGATCTCGGCTTTCCGAAGCGAGGTCGGTACTAGAGATCTCTTCGGAAAAACGATGCGCGTGACGCAGGAAGCCATAGCAGACCAGCTGGCAACTGCGGCAAACGCAGTGATGGGAAATGCCGCGCAGTCTCTGCCGGCGGCCATCATCCGGGGTGCGGGTATTGCACCATCAAACTTTCTTGGCTGGGTAGAAGGAATTGCCCGACAAGAAGATCTCTTCAGAGAAATACTACTGGGATGAGGTCAGCATCTGCTGCTACTCTCGTGCTATGAAATTTGTCATTCTCTCTTCGGGTCGCGGCACGGTAATGAAAGCCGTACTCCAGAGCATAGAAGCAGGCGACTGTTCGGCACAGTGTCAGGGGCTCGTCACGGACACGCCCGACCGCGGCTGCGTGAAGGTTGCCGAAGAATTCGGCATCCCGATCGAGATCGTCATGATGAAGCAAAGTGAATCACGCGAAGCGTACGACAAGCGCTTGGATAGCGCGATCCAAAATCTCGCAGGCACGGATGATGTGATCATCGCCTGCATGGGCTGGCTGTGGATGCTCTCGCCGTGGTTCGTACAACGGCACCGAAATCGCATCCTCAACGTGCATCCGTCCCTACTCCCAAAACATCCAGGTGCGCACGCGCACGATCAAGTCCTGGCAGCTGGAGATACAGAATCCGGTATGACGATTCACATGATCGACGAAGGCATGGACACCGGAAAAATCCTGCTACAGAAATCTTGCCCAGTCGAACCGAACGACACCGTAACAACACTACGAAAACGCGTACAAGCACTGGAATGCATGTGGTACCCGAAAGTTCTACAGATGATCGAGCGAGGAGAAATACAAGAAGTGAAAAGCGAAAAGTGAAAAACTAAAAAAATGCATACTGCAAAGCTCAAAGTGTTCGTTTCTTAACTTTTCTCTTCATCGTTTTTCACTTCTCAAATGTATCCCTCCGCATGCAGTCTGGTTTTCGGAATGTCGTACTCTGTGAGACAGGTCTCTTTCACGTCTTTCACCATCTCCGGTGCGCCGCAGATATAGATGCCCGCTTCGGGGTGCGAGGTAAGAATGCTTGGTAGGTGCCGCTGCACGCGGCCGCGAAGTCCGGTCCAGGTAACATTCGCACCGCTGAGAACTGGATGCAACACGAAGTTCTTAAAAGTTTTTGCGAGCATTTCGAAATCTTCCATCCAGAAGAAATCTTCCGGATTGCGAACACCGAAGAGAAGTCGCATCGGCCTCGTATCGTTACGCTCCCTGAGCAGCGATGTTATCTGGCTGCGAAACGGCGCGATGCCGGCACCGGTGGCGACAAAAACGTAGGCCGGATCGGACTCTTTCAACAAAAATAATCCGAAGGGTCCTTGCATGCGCACGCTCATTCCCTCCTGCAAGATGGTCTCGATCCACACGCTCGCGCGTCCTCCAGGCTTCAACTTCACACAGAATATCAGATCTTTCTCGGACGGCGCGGACGCGATGGAATACGCGCGAGTCTGAATATCCGTCTGATCCTGAGCGAGCGGCACATCGAAGAGGACGAACTGTCCGGCCTTGAACGTCATGCCTTCCGGCCGCGCAAAGCGGAGTTCGTACACGCCCGGAGCGATGAGCGCCTTCTTGCTACAGACGATAGCGTACGACGGAGTGGGCATATTACTTTTTTAGCATCGCCAAGACCTCATCGAAGAGATACTGAGCATCCTCGGGGCCCGGTGCGGACTCGGGGTGAAACTGTACCGAGAAGAATTTCCCGGATTCATGGCGAATGCCCTCCACCGAGCCGTCATTCGCATTCGTGAACCATACCTGCCATCCTGCAGGAAGCTTGTCTGAAACTGCAAATCCGTGATTTTGGGACGTGATGATGCAACGCTTCGTTGGCTTGCCATCCTGCCACTCGATGCATGGCTGATTGGCACCGCGATGTCCGTACTTCAGTTTGTACGTATCACCACCGATGGCGAGTGCGAGAAGCTGATTGCCAAGACAAATACCGAATGTCGGAATGCCTTTGCCAAGAGCAAATCTGATCTGCTCGATCGTCTCGGTACATTTCTTGGGGTCCCCTGGTCCGTTACTGAGAAACAGCGCATCGAACTGCAGGTTCGATGAACGAAGATCGTAGTTCCACGGAACACGGTGCACCGTCACTCCCCTCTTCAGCCATGAGCGCAGAATATTTCGCTTGATGCCGCAGTCGTACGCGACGATGCTTGCGACCGGCCCCAATGGAAAATCGGCTTTGCTTGGCTGATACGTGATCACGTCTTGTACGCTTACCTCTGCGACGAGATTGCTTTCGTTCGGATCTGCGATACTTATGACTTGTGACTTTTGACTCGCCATTTCACTATCCTCCTGCACGATGCGTCCAAGCATCACGCCGGTCTCCCGGAGCTTCTTCGTGAGTGACCTCGTATCGATACCCGAAATTCCCGGAATGCCGTGGTGAATCATCCATTCGTGGAGTGAACTCACGGCATTGAAATGACTGAAATCACGACTCTCGTTTTGGCAAATGACGGCTCGTACATGGATCTGTTCGCTTTCGAAATTTTTACTGAATCCGTACTCGTTTTTCACTTCGCTTGGCACACCTTAATTTCCGATGAACGGAAACGTAAACGTGAGGATCTGTCCACGATAACTCGGATCCGTCATCGACTCCGGGTACCCGACCATGCCGGTATTGAAGACGACTTCGCCGTCGGTATCTGTTTTCGCACCGAAAGACTGGCCACGAAACGTTGTGCCGTCTTCGAGGATGAGTGATGTCATTGCGCCGCAGTGTATCCAAGTTTGAGGGCATGGGGAAGGGGGCTTGGGAGGTCTTCCAGTCCTGCCAAAATCACGATTGTCTAAAAACACATTTTTTGGTATAATGGATAGATTTATGGTGAATCAAAACAAAAATAACCCACCGGACACTCTGAAAGCCGCGCAAGCGGCAGAGTCTCGTGAGTCCGTTGATCGGCCGAAAGAACAGGAGCGTAACAAGCGAATCGAACACTTCCTGAAGCTTGCAACCGGCGGTAACGACAAGCTGAAAGAGCTCACCCAAAACCCAGAAACGCTGAGCTGGCTTGTCGGCATGGTCGAGAAGCAGCCCGATGGCACGGAGCGCTACATCACCGAAGAGACACTCCGGGCAGCAAATGCTGAACGTCTGAAAGCTCTGAATACCAAAGCACGCATCGAAAGTGCCAAGAATGCGGCAACGGATGACATCGAAGGATTTATCGAGGACAGCGAGAATTCGAAGAAATCCCTCGAGGAGATCGTCACGAAAGAACAGAAACCCGCAAGCGTTCAGGATATTATCGCGCAGATCGA
>CAZESZ010000044.1:0-8304 GCA_964514855.1 uncultured Candidatus Peribacteria bacterium
CTTTGGAACTGCCAACTTCGCCCCGAAATTCCATCTGTTCCACCGAACCCGAAAGCGGCGTTGCCGACTGGCGCCTGACGACGGTGTACGTACCGTCACCGAGGTTGATCCACTTCTCGCTGCCTCCGTCGGTCCCCCACTTCGTGTCGTCGTCGGTGCTGTCACTGGAAAGTCTGGCTCCCCATGCTGATTCGGTTGCTGCAACGGACCATGTTTGTGGTTCGGAATAGAGTGCCTTGATTTCAGCTGCTGTGAGTGCGTGATCATACAAGCGCAGTTCATCGATGTTGCCGTTGAAATACAAGCTACCTAGCGGGCTATTCGTGCTACCAGACACACCGAGGAAGAGCGAATACGATTGTCCGGTAATAATTCCCGACTGAACGGCAGTGGGTCCTGCGGCGAGTGCGCCATCGATGTAAAGACTGAGCGTCGTGCCATTCATGACAGTCACTGCGTGATGCCAAATACCGTCATCCACGCTGATGGAAGACGTGACGTCCGTATAATGTGTTCCACCTGTCGAATAGATTTCTGCAGTGAGTTTGTGAGCGGTTCCTTTGCTGTCCCGGACACCGACAAAAAGCCGGAATTTGTCAAGTGTCGGACCGTTCCAGTCCGTGATCACTCTGCCATCAACGGTCGTCTTGAACCAAACCGATTCCGAAAAGTTAGCGACATCCAATATTGCAGAGTACGGAATGCGAACGTAATCGTCCGTACCATCGAAATTCAAACTCCGTGTCGTCAGGAACGTGGTACTGCCCGGAACACTCGTCGAAGGCTGTGGGGTGTTATTGGTTCCAGCAGCGCCGTTCGGCGTGCCGTCGTTGTTGTATCCTGAGGAATCAGCTGCTGTGGAACCTCCCACTGTTTCTTCCAATTTCCAGTGCCCAATGAGTCCGCCAGTCGATGGGAAAAAGATGCCCGGAATGTACCGTGTCTGCGAACCGCTTGCCGTGAGCGAACCCGGCGGTGCAAGTGATGCGAGGTCACGAATTTCATCACTCGTGAGTTCGGTATTATAGAGACGAACGTCATCGATGTTTCCTTGAAACGGATACGTCGCGACGTAGTTAGTCGATGAGATGCTGTCGACGACCGTAGGAGTTCCGCTGTGCGTGTACAGGTTGGAGCCAAAGGTGGCCGCAGTATCACCGAGCAGTACACCGTTGATCGCAATGTTGATGGTGTCATTGGCGTAATCCAGAATGCCGGTGACGTGATGCCATGTGTTTGCGGAAAGCACCGTGGTAGACGTCTTCTCTTGAAATGCATCGCCGTTCTGGCTTCTGCCACCAAAGAGCAGTTTTCCGGCATTGGCACCGTCTCCACGAATATTCATCCAGATATTGGCACTCGTCGCATTGCCGACTCGCGAAACGAAAACGACGTTGTCGTACTGGCCGCCGTCGAGCGAACTGTATCGAACCCATGCACTGAGCGTGACCGCCGGTGCACCCTTGATGAGATTCGTACCGACTGTACCGGTTCCGAGATCGGTGTAGTCATTGGTTCCATCAAAGCTGACACTGCGAGTGGAGAAATACCTGCTTGGGACGTCGGTCACAATCGTCGGTGTGTTCGTATGCGCACCAGTCGTTCCGTAGCCCGAACTGTCATACGCACTCGATCCACTTGTCTCATCCAGCTTCCAATGTCCCACGAGTCCTCCACCGTTGTTCGACCCCGCTTTCCACACCATGCGGTACCCATCGTATGCATCGGTATACACCGTGCACGTACCGCTGCCTGTTTTCTGTCCGGTGCCAACGACACTTCCGAGATTCACGAAATCCGTACATGAAACCGAGATGAAATCTGATGCCGAAGGCTGGCGGTATCCGCTATTCAGGATGTAATTATTCGTCGAACCGTAGCCAACGATCGGTTCCCCGAGGGAATCGCTCAGGAAATAGATATTGGATTTACTGACATCAGCACCACCAGCATTATTCACATCGAAAGGGATACGATAATTCGTTGCATTCGGATCATCGGCGTACGCCGAACTCATGCAGAAGAGAAAAACTGCACCAATGAGCAGCGTCGATTGGATCCCGCGTAGCGGTAACATCCGGGGTACCCCACCAGATGCATGGATATCGGTCTTCATGGGATCTGAATGATAACAGGCTGAGGCGGTCCACCGGTACCAGGTGTGTAAGGATTTTTGTCCTCTTCGAGAGTCTCATCTCTGTACTCCACAACCGGTGTTGCCATGTAGATAGGCCACCAATATTTCCAGAGAAGAAATGCAGAAAGCCCTATGATCACGACAACGCTCACGACACAGGTAATGAGAAGAAAGTGTCGCACATGCACATGGAATACCACAGGAAGAAGACGACGGCTGAAGAGCAGCAGTACGAGTAAACCAAGGGCACAGAGAATCACGATCGGCATGGACCGTATCGTACTGCCGTGCGTTACGAATCGCTAGAATGTGACGAGCGGCTGTGCTTGCAATGTGCCATCAATACCGAGATATAAACGATGCTGCAGCGGATGCAGGTAATTCGCAACTTTACCGACGGGAGACTGTGAACGCGCGTTGTAGAGGCTTAGAGACGTATTGTATGCAAAGAGAAGGCTGCTCGCGGTACCGAGATTGGACGCATTTTTGGCCCATTCGAGGTAGCGCGAATCGGACGTAAAATCGTCGGATAGACCTTGTGTCATGAAAAATCCAAGGATGGAATGCTGCGCTGCACGAAGATGCTCGAACTGCTCGCTGGCATTCTTCGAACGACCGAGATCCTGCAAATCTTCCGCAACACCAGCAAGTGTCTGCGCATCGGCAGCGGATAAAGCGGGGTGTGTGAGGAGTGGCTGCACGTACTCAGCGTCCATCGAGGCGTAGTACCGTGACAGGTCATCGAGCTTCGCCAGGAGATCCCGCTCGGCGCTCAGCACGGAGGAAAAGGCAGTGTAGAGCCACACAAAAATAGCCGCAACAACGAGAACAATAATGACGATACTTCGCTGACGCATGACAGTAGCGAGAGTAGCAATAATCTGGAGTGTTCAACAGAAGAACTCTCAGAAAAAAATCTCCCACCCCCACCCCGGCGCTGCGGCGCCACCCCTCCCCCAGGTCCTGCGGGACAACTGGGTGAGGGAAATGTCTTGTGTGAAGTACATGCAAAGCTTCCCTCCCCTGGATGCTCCTCAGAGCCCAGGGGAGGGATTGAGGGTGGGGCTAGCCTTTTTTGCGAATTTCAAAACGACTGAGGAATGCTTGCACGATGAATGACACGACGAAAATTGCGATGAGTACGATGAGCACCGGCAGAGCCGGGATCACCCAAAACGACACTGTTTGCACATCCTCGGACGTCTGACCCGCAGAATTCAGCGTCAGGGTTGCGGTGTAACGACCGAGTGCAAATTTTGGCTGCCACAGTATGTCGCGTCGACGTGTGGAATTGCGCAGCACGTACCAATCTTTCACCGGAATGTCATCGACGGTAATACCGAATATATTTTTGATGTCCACGTGTCCCGCGGGGGTCAAGTGGACTGTTCCCGTATTGCGATACTGAATAGAAAGCTTTGCAGGGAACGACCAGTACAGTTTCTTCTGCGTTGCAAACGTTTGGAGCTGACCCTCTCGAATGAGATCACCCTTCACCGTGATCAGGAGCAGAGCTCCAACCCTGGACACGAGGTTGAAACCGCCACTGATTTCTGCGGTAGGTCGACGCTCGAAGAGGACGACGGAGTAATGATCACCGACCGACGCATTCTTCGGAACCGACACCGTCACCGGTAGGAACGCCCTCTCTCCGTGCTTGAGATCGATGGATGAAACGAGTGGTTGCACCCATGCTTTCGCGGAAAAAGGTCCGTTGCCGTTTGCATAGAATTGGATGCTATCCGTGCCATCATCCGTCACGGAAAAATCTTCGACACTGAGATCGTACGTGCGAGGCGCTCCTTCACGACTCGTCAGCTGGATTTCGATTGTGCGTTTTTCACCGGGGTCGACTTCCAGCACGAAGCGTGTGGGACCGACCTGGAAGTCCCCACGCACTTCCACGCCGATCTGCTGGCTGATCGGTATGTTCGGAGCCGCAGTATTCTGCGCAAAAACAGCGACCGGCACGAAAGCGGCAGCCATGAGAAGCCTTGGTCCATATCGCAGCAAGCGACGCATGGAGACCACTCTAATGCAAGATACATCGTGCGACAACATCCAAACCAGCCGCCATGAATCGCGGTGGCAAAAAAACCATTTTTCTGCTACAATGTCCTGATGCCTTTCTCACGTACACACTCAGCGAAACACGGTGCCCATCATCCACTCAGCACGAATCGTATTGCGATACTGGGGTCGGTTTTGCTTTCGCTCCTTGGCCTCCTGTCATCACTGACATTCGTCGATGCGTCGACGTCCACCGATACCAGTGTCCGATTCGTCGTGACCGAAAGCGGCGGCTTCCTCATCAATCTCATCGCGATTCCCGAAAAACGAATTCCCTCGAGCGGAAATAACGGCACGCTACTCACCGTGGAGGTACGCGATGTCGGCAGCACGAATGCACTGTTCTCGCAGACTGTCACCACCGGATCGGGCGGTACGTACAGCGGCCTGACCATCGCACTGAATCCGAGCACGTACGACATCACGGTCAAAGGTTACTCCCATCTCAGGATGAAGAAATCGAACCAGAGTCTGAGTAACGGAATCACGATTGACTTCACCGCGGCAGGAGCAAGCCCGCTTCTGTCCGGCGATGTGAATGGAGCAAGCGGCGACAACAAGGTAAACGGTATCGACCTCACGCAGCTCGTCACCGGTCTTGCGACGTACAACGTTCGGTATGACCTGAATCGTGATCATCGTGTCAACGGCATCGATCTCACGAATGCGGTTTCCAACCTCAATGTCACCGGTGCCTCGTAATCTCCGTCCCATATCGGCCAACATGCAGATCGCCGTCATGGGCTGGAGTCGATACGTGCTCACGATGCTTGCCGTCGTCACCATAACAGGCGGTACGATGGGATATCAGATCCTCCGTGCCGAAGCGACCGCAGGGCAGATCATCAAGCTCGTCACCTCAGACGGCGGCAGTACATTTACTATTGGCCGCTGTTTCCGCACAGACATCAAAGTGCAGACTGATAGCCTGAATGCGAACTCCGTGGACGTCATCATTCCCTACAATCCGAGCTACCTGCAGCCGTACACCGGCTCGGGCTGCACGACTCCTGCGACATCGATCCAGACCGATGGACTCTTCGGTTCGTACCCGGGCAATTCCATCGCGAGTAACGAGATCAACGTCACGGCGTACGACCCGACCGGAACGACTCCGCTGAATACTGGGGCCGCTCCGACTGACCGGCTCCTTGGGCACGTGTACTGGAAAGTGATCGCAGCGAGCGGCTCACATGTCATGCGGTTTCAGTTCACACCCGGCAGCACGACGGATACGAATATGGCTCAGCAAAACGGCGACGGTACCGACGTGCTCGACAGCGTGGAAAATCTCACCCTCACCCTCGCGGCAGATTCGACGGACCCGACGTTCTCCAGTCTCAGCCCTGCAAACAGTGCAACCAGCGTGTCGGTCACGACAGGAATCAGCTACACGTTCAATGACGCTGGCGCTGGCGTGAATACTGGTTCTGTCACGACGAGCCTAAACCGAACCGCAAAGTCACTGTCGTTTTCGAGCTGCACTACGACCAACAGTAATCGCATCCCATCCTGTTCCGTGACGGTCGGTGGCGTGGGCACCCTGAGCTACAACACGCTGTACCGCGTCCACGCAACCGGAAGCGATATTGCGTCCCCCACTGTGCACACAGCACATCAAATATGGACCTTCACGACGGAAGATGACACAGAAGCGCCGTACATCGGCAACCTAAACCCGGCCAGCGCAGCGTCCGGTGTTGCCACGAGCAGCAATATCGTCCTCCACGTCAAAGACTACAAGGGCAATGCCGGCGTCACACCGGGGCTGGGAGTCGACATTTCAACGGTACAGGTCACCGTGACGCCACAGGGCGGCAGTCCTATTACATACACGTCAGCGAGTCCGCAATTTTCGTACACCGGCACGACCGCTGACTACACCATCACGATCAATCCTTCATCGGATTTTGCACAAAATACCAGCGTCACAGTCTCGGTCGTCGCGTCGGATCTGCACGTTCCGGGCAACGCCATGAGCGCGCAGAGCTACTCATTTACGACGATCGATAGCACTGCTCCATCCATCAGCGGCCGCAGTCCAGGCGCGAGCGATACCGGAGTAGCGACAACTGCGAACGTCGTCTTTCACGTCACGGACGTGGGTGCGGGCGTAGACATCGACAATACGACGGTGACGATCAACGGTACCGCCTACACATCGGCAAGTGCGGCATTCACATACACCGGCACCTCGGCAGACTATACGGTGACGATCAATCCCACGGCGGATTTCACGGATAACTCCGTCGTCACGGTGACGATCTCGACACAAGATCTCGCGAGCACGCCGAATACCACCAGTGTCACGTACGGCTTCCTCATCGGTACGGATGGACGGACCATACCGGATTCTACGACCACAACGTGTACCACGACGACCACAGATACTCGGCCCACCGGCGGCAACAGCCGGCGCACGAAGACTATTTTGGAGTCCATCACGACGATCCACATCCCCGTCATCATCTACCGCAGACATGTGCCGGGTACGAATACCGTGGTCACACAGCAACTGTCTCCCGACGAAGCACGTACCGTGAACGTCTGTTACATCGATGACGAACCGCAGCATGCGGCGGCTCCAGAAACATCAGAGTATCAGGATGTCCCATCCGGTATCTGGTACGAAGACGCGGTGCTCGCCTTCCTGAAGAAAGGAATACTGGATGGAACGAAGACGATGTTCCGCGGCAATGACACCGCTCTCCGTGCAGAATTCGCAAAAGTACTCGGCATGCTCCATGGCGGCGTTCCAGACACGGTCACGGAACAACGACACTTCGACGACGTGCCACCACGCTCCTGGTATGCGACGTTTATCGAATTCGCAGGTTCGCAAGGCTGGATGCGCGGATACAACAATTGCATCGGTACCCATCCGTGCGTCGTGATGCCGGGATCGATCATTACGCGTGCCGAAGCGGCTTCGATGATCATACGATTCTTTGGGCTGAAGCGGCTCGGCAGTGCGCCACTCTTCTCCGATGTTCAATCCGACGCGTGGTACGCCAACGACATGGCAATCGCAGCGGATCACTGCATCGTGCAAGGAAAAGGCAGGTTGCGTCATGCCAAGCCGCATGAATATCTCAACCGCGCAGAGATGATCGTGCTGTTGGACCGTGCACGGAAAAACTTGTTCTACGGCACTGATTGTCTTGCAGAATCATTGTCATCCACATCAGCATCGACAAGTCTCTCATCGTCCGCCGAAAAGAGGCAACCGTCCGTCAACTCGATGGAATCCTCTGCAGCTGCGAATCTGTCCACGTCGTCAGTATCATCAGCATCGTCACTCCACGCAGCAGCAGTCGATCAAGGGCCAAGAGATAGAGGCAGTATGGGTGCGATGGTGACGATCTTCTTCATGGGATTTGTGACGTTTATGATCGCAAGTCGCGTCTTTCTTTCGTCTCCCTGAAGGCCCGACGAGGTCGGTACTTGCACATAGTATAGAAATAGAGTACAATAGACGAATCAACATCGAACAACTCACGTCAATCAAACAAATTCCATCATCTGTCATGAAACTACCCTACATCTCTCCGAAGCGGCGCGTGCGCGTAGTGAGTGTTGGACTGAGTGCCGTCATCGGACTCTACCTACTCGTCATTTTCGTTGCAGAGCCTCTGAAGACGTTGGGTGCGACGACTGCTGATACGGTGGTGCAATTTACGGTCACGAGTGCTCTGTCGGTCGCATGTTCCGCTAGCTCCACGCTCGGTTCTGCTGCCGGTAACGGCACGACAGGAACAGGCGCCATGGCCACTGCATCGTGCACGGCCATCACGAACAATTCACTCGGATACACCCTGAGCTGGATCATCCTCACTGGATCCGGGGCACCGGCCATCCACGCAAACTGTACGAGTGCGGCTCCCTGCTACGGAACCGGCCACTTGCTCTCGACCGGTGTGACAGCCGGATATCCTGATGTGATCAAAGCATTCGATCGCAAAGGTTCTCATGTCAATCAGCCCGATACGTTCGACGGAACGGAGATTGGTACCGGCTCAGGCTCTCGATGGGCCGCTCGTCTGCGTGCAAACAGCACGACGCCGGGTGGAGGCAGTATCACGTGGGGTGCGGATGGC
>CAZESZ010000045.1:0-1742 GCA_964514855.1 uncultured Candidatus Peribacteria bacterium
CGAAATTGATGCAGGCTCTCAAGAGCAATCCGAAATTGGCGGCACTGCTCACGAAACTTCGCATGACGCCGACGCAATTTTTGACGGCGCTCAAGAGTGCGCGAGCTCTGAAGCTCGCTGGAAAAGCTATCCCTTATGCTTTCCCTGGCCTGCTGTATTACATGTATACGTTTGTGGAAGAGCCGGAGTGGCAGGAAGAGCTAGCGCATGAAACGGATCCGCTCAAAAGACAGGTGATCCAGAATCAGATGGACTCGGCACGTATGAACTGGAAGCTAGAATCCCTCGGCTGGATGGCGGCCTTGAATCCTGCAGGGATTGCGCTATTCGTCGGCAATCCGATCCGGCAATCACTGAATGAGAGCATCGTGGAAGGCACCAAATATATGCTCCAGAGTCGTAAAGAACTGAAGGAAAAAACGCCGGGAGCGATCCTGGGAGACATTAGTCAATCCAAACCGGGCGATATGGCGACCGCCGGACAACGCATCGCAGCAACCGTTACGCTCGAACCCAGCTCGTTCAATGCCGCGAACACCGGCCTTCGCCGAGAAGCGTACGCCGCATACTTCGAGCGAGATGTCATCTTGCCTCCGCTTTCAGAAGAATTCCTGACGCCCGAGGAACAAAAGAAAGATGCTGCTGCCAAAGAAAAACGTATCGAAATTCTCGAACAAGATCAGCAGAAATATTTCGTGACGTCGGCAGTGTCCTACATCGGCCGCGCAACGGAGAACACCTTCGTCATGACGGATCCGACAATTCTCGAGCGAGCCGAAACCTATGCTCAGCTCTGCTGGAAAGACTGGGTGGCCTCGCGCCTGGGACAGACAGGCGTCTTCGCAGGTAAGGAACCGAAAGACCAAGAGGCGATGATCGACGAATCCCTGAAGCAAGAGAAAGAACAGGGTCTCACGCTGCTTACAGAAACCGCGTCAGATCCTGAAAAAAAGACACAGGCACTAGCGTATGTTCTCTTGACTGGCATCAAGCATGATCTGAGTGCCTGTGAAGCACGGATCCTCGGCGCTAGTTATTCGGATTGGACTGAACTTGCGAGCCTGCCACAGAACATGCGCATGACGAACGAGACGGAACTGAAACAGATCGCTAGGGCTGGATACGCAACGCTCGTTGAGAAATACATTGCGGATCTGGCAGTGGGATCTGAACCGTGGACGAAAGAACGTCTCGCATCATCGACGAAAGAACTGAGAAACATTCTGCACCGAGATCCGAATACGATGGCGATCGGCGGACTGCGGAGCACATACAGGAAAGAACTGGCTACGCGCGGAGAAGATCCGGAGCTGCTTTCCGCTGTACGCCTTCTTGAAGGACCCACGCTCGGAGGGCCAGGAATGAGAATGTCTCCGGAGACTCAGCTGAACACCGCCGCCTAACAGATGCAAAGAAAAAATATCTGGGGCACAATGAGGTCCCATGGACCAAATCCGCCTCGATAAAGCTGAGAAACTCCGCAAGCTCAAGAAAATCCCCTACGCTGCGACATTCGATAGATCGCACACGCTGCGTGCAGGGCACGACGCAGGAGAAGGAACGGCAGTGAGAGTCGCAGGACGCGTCATGCTTTTTCGCGACATGGGAAAACTGACATTCGCGCAGCTACAGGACCACACCGGCCGTTTGCAGATCGCGTTTCGCGAGGAAACCGTTGGGAAAGAGGAATACAAATTGCTCACGAAGATGATCGATCTCGGCGATATCATCGGTATCGAGGG
>CAZESZ010000045.1:1842-3798 GCA_964514855.1 uncultured Candidatus Peribacteria bacterium
ACGCCATTTACGACGCATCATAACGCACTCGACCTCGACGTGTTTCTCCGGATCGCACTCGAAACGCACCAGAAAGAATGCTTGATCGGCGGCTTCGACCGGACGTTTTCGCTGGGGCCAGTCTTCCGTAACGAAGGCATGGACCCGTCACATCTGCAGGAGTTCACAATGTGCGAACATTACGCCAGCTACTGGAACTACGAAGATAACATGCGCTTCACGGAAGAGATGCTCCGCTCACTCCTGATCAAAACGCTCGGGACCACAACAGTGAAGATTCCCGATCGTGATGGGAAACTCGTGGACGTTGATTTCGGCGGAACATGGGAACGACTCTCCATGCGAGACGTCATCCTGCGCGACTCGGGCATCGACTACGAACAATGTCCGACTGCCGAAACCTTGCGAGCCCTGATCAAAGCCAAAAAGATCGAACTTGACGTGGACATTTCAGCCCTCGGCCGAGGCAACTTGATCGATCAACTCTACAAAAAAGTGAGCCGTCCGACGATCATTGCGCCGACATTCATCACGAAGCATCCGATCGATCTCTCGCCCCTCGCGCGGAGGAACGACGAGAATCCGGAGGTGACCGACCGATTCCAGCTCGTCGTCGGCGGGTGGGAGATCGTGAATGCGTACAGCGAGCTCATCGATCCCGTGGATCAGGCGAATCGGTTCACGCAGCAGGCGACGGTAAAGGCCGGCGGTGACGCCGACGCGCACGCGAAGGACGATGAATTCGTCGAGGCGCTCGAGTACGGCTGCCCGCCGTGCTCCGGCTGGGGCATGGGTATCGATAGAATCGTGGCTCTGCTCACCGCGCAGGAAAATCTCCGGGATGTTGTGCTCTTTCCGATTATGAAGCCTGAAAGAGCGAGTAGCGGGGAGAAGATAGCGAGTAGTAAAAAAAGTGAAACTACCCGCAACTCGCTACCCGCTAACCGCCCACCAGAAAAATCTTTATCCTCCTCAGACACCGGTCATCTGCTCCAGCACGCCGACTATGGACATCTTGTCGAAGGCGCGCACGGACTCATCGAGACACATGCAGTGCAGACGAAGGCGCATTTGATCGCAACCGGAGCCGCGATGGAAGCACTCGCCAAGAAGTTCGGCGGCGACCCGGCAACGTGGAAAGTGGCCGGCATGCTGCATGACTTAGATTGGGATTCACTGCAGAAAGATGCCGAAAAACACTGTGGTAGCACGCTGGAACAGATGCTTGGGAGCATCAAAGCACCACAGGAACTCCTAGCCGATATCCGCGCGCACTACGCACAGAAGTACGGCGCAGACTATCCTCTGAATTCGCAGCTGCGGAAATGTTTGTACTGCGTCGATGAGCTCACTGGCTTCATCATCGCAGTGACGTACGTGCGGCCGAGCAAGAAGATCGCGGACGTGGAGGTGAGCAGCGTGAAGAAGAAGCTGAAAGATAAAGGATTTGCTGCACAAGTGAGTCGTGAGCAAATCAAAGAATGTGAGTCGCTGCTGGGGATTCCGCTCGATGAGATGATCGCTATGACGCTCCAGGCGATGAAAGGAGTGGCAAAGGATTTGGGTCTGTAAGCAAGATTTTAGCTAACAGAAGGGATAAAAAGACATTTGCTTTCGAAAGATTTGAAGTGCGCCGCGCTCAGGCGTATCGTCCCGCGTCACTTCTCAACTCGCAATGAATACTTTGATTGGACCAATCGCAGATCTCGGTGAAAAAATGCGCCCCGCAGAAGTGAAAGCATTCACTCGCATTGTCAAAAAAAAGGATATCGATGAACTCAAATCCACGCAGGAAATGATCTCTGTCGAATTCCCACATGAGAACTATAATCGATATCTGAAGCAAATACTCGGCCAAATTATTGCATGGGAAGAAGCGAAAAGAGAGCATCGGTCAGGGTCAGTTCCAAAGCCATGGAATTATTCGAAAAACGCGTAGAATCAGAACCTGGTCGA
>CAZESZ010000045.1:3898-8274 GCA_964514855.1 uncultured Candidatus Peribacteria bacterium
TTGGGCCCAGACTGTCGATGAAAGAAGCGCCGATGAGACGTGAGCCCATGAGGCGGCAGCGATGTACGATACCACGCGGTGCTATGAAGACTGTTTCTGGTATTGCCTCTGCGTCTTTCCTGAGATGAGAATTTCTCTTATGTGAGGCTGTAAATCGGATAACAATCTTTCTGCGATACCATCAGCAACACCGAGGAGCGGCAATGTGATGGCGTGACAGCGAGGAGAGGCTGAAGGATGCACAAGGCTAGAACTGCGTTCACTGAAGAGAACATTGAAAATGTGAACCTCGATGAGAAAGTGTCTCATGAGCTCAATGAATGCAAGATTACTACTCACTGCATGATGCATTTTGTCATCGAAACAATTTCTACTCCGCGTGCAATCAAATACGTAGAAGCGTGAAAAATTTTCTTTTTTTGATGGATCTAAGCCGGAAAGCAGCACACCATCGAATTCTGCAGAAAGATCTTTCCGACGAGCATCGTACGCATGTGTCTTCCGTAGTTCACAGTTATACCGCGTACTGAACACTGCAGCATACTGTTTTTGAGCATCCATAGGTTTTGGCAATACACACGGATTCTCTTTGCTTGGCATTCGGATACTTCGCTCATGTGCATTGCTTTGATCAGCCTCTATGCATTGGAGAATGTGCTGCAAGAGTATTTCTCCAGCGCAGCCCCTCACGAGCATCTCTACGTCATTTTCTGTCAGTCCATGGCGCTTCTGCTTTTCACTCCTAACCCGAGCCAAAGTATCTTTGTGATGTTCAGGCCATTTTTTCATCCCATCGATATAGCCACAGATACTATCTGCGTTGTCTACGTGTATATTCTGACATTGACGTTGTATGTCGCTTGCTTCACACACAAATGGCGGCAGTCTGTCGGTTACCTCAAGGGTACCATTCGGGAGAATCTGTGTCCGTACTTTTGCATCACGGAATAGTATATCCAAACACTCCTTGACGACTGTGTGGAGATTGTCAGGCGTGCATCGGTCGCCTAACGTCGTGGCATTCACACGAGCATCCAATACCAAGATCGCACCACTGCTGCGTTTAATTTCATCTAGAACACATTGCTGCAATAGCCTAATCGATCCCTGATGATTCTCAGGTGAACACAGTGCTTCAACCTGTGCAGCACCGAGCGGGATATAAGAAGATTGATCTAAATTCATGACATCATAGTATATTTTTGGCAAGTGTTCGCAACAAAGATACGAGGAGAAGAGCCTTCCAGCCCTAGATAAAGCCACAAAAAGACCTTTCACCTACGCCAGAATGTACTCTTTTCTGTAGACCAGAAGTGGTTTCATTCAACCCTCTGACTCTGTGCCTCGATATTGAAGGCAAGAAAATACCGGTCGAGAGATTCACCAGTTGAACGGTATTCGTTACCGCCAATAAAAAAATCACAGAGTACTTCACGGAGTCTGCACAGTTCCCTGAGACGCTTGCGATGTTTTGGATCAGCAATTGTCAGATCGAGAAGTTCCAAACAACGTTCAAGAGGAGGCCACATTCGAGCATCGTCATGGAGTGTCTTTCCTCGCAGCGCACGGCCGAATTCCGAACCAACATTCGCAAGTTGAAAAGCTAATGTGAAGGTATGCCACCGGCCGGATGCGAGAGATGAATGAATGTGTTCCGAGGGATTCATTGAATGACAAGCACAGAAACGATATGACGAATAAGCTTTTGGCGAGCAGGATCCTCAACTGATCGAGTACGATTATTTTGCCTCGGCCGCAGATTGATCATCGAATCAAATTCGATCCAATCATCACCGAAATTTTCTGGATACAGGTTGATACCCCATAGATCCTCTTGAACCGATCCATTTTCAAGAAGCATCTGTTCTTCATCTGCATGCATTTCAGCGCCGATTGCCATACAGCCTCGCTTACAATCAACAACCGCCTTGACCATATCTCCGAACCTTTCTTTAGCTAAGACCTTCAGTTGAGCTCTGGTAATCGGCGAGGAGACAATGGAGGCAGGCGACATGTCCGCAGTATACAATACTACGCCAAAACGTACTCTTTTCCTCGCTCTGGCATCTCGATCTGTACACTCATTGCTGCGGCCGTGCGCTCGGCGAGTGCAAACATACCGCGCTCTTCGCCGTGCACCAGGAAGAGACCTTTGAGACCTGGAACAGCGCTAATAAGCTTATCCAGATCATTCTTATCGGCGTGACCAGAGTAGGCGTTGATGTACTGAATTTCGGCTTTCTTGCGAATCACGGTATCGAAGATCTTCACATCGGTGTACTGCGTATCGATGACCCGACGGCCCAGTGTATTCTCGGCCATGTACCCGACTGCGAGAACTGTATTGCGCGGATCTTCGAGCTCATTTTTCAGGTGATGACGAATGCGTCCGGCTTCGCACATGCCGGAACCCGCCATGATGACCATTGGACCACGAGCGCCATTGAGCTCTTTGCTCTCCTCCACGCTCTCGGTGTAACTCACGAGAGAGAACTGGAATGGATTGTGAGCCTTCCTGAGGAAGCGATCGTACATTTCCTGGTCGTAGCACTCCGGATGCTTCTGGAAAATATCGGTGACACGCGAGGCGAGTGGAGAATCGATGATGATCGGTATGGCTGGGATTTCCTTCGCATCCCACAACACGTGCAAGTCGTAGACGATTTCCTGGGTACGCTCCAGGGAGAACGCGGGAATGAGCACTTTTCCGCCACGAGCTGCGGTTCTCACGACGACGTCCCGAAGCTTATCCCGAGCGGTAAGAATGCTATCGTGCTCGCGATCACCGTACGTACTTTCGCAAATGAGGTAATCCACAGCGGGCATCGCTTCCGGATCCCGAATGATCGGGAGCGTGGAACGACCGACGTCGCCGGTGAATCCGACGCGAACGGTCTTGCCTGCGTGTTCAATTTCGAGGAGCAGCATCGCGGAACCCAAAATGTGACCGGCTTCGAGAAACGTGCAGCTAATGCCCGGAACGACTTGGAATCTCTCGTGATAATTTTTGCCGACGAAGAGCTTCATGCATTCGGTTGCATCCTGCTGCGTGTACAGCGGCCCATTGAACGGAAGCATGGATTTCTCGAGGTGACGACGATGAAAATCTTCATCTTTTTCCTGGATGTAGCCACTGTCCTGGAGCATGACATCCGTGATGTCCTGCGTCGCATACGTGCAGAAGATCGGCCCCTGGTAGCCCTTCTTGTACAGCAACGGAATCCGGCCGGAGTGGTCCATGTGCGCATGGGAAAGCACCAGCGCATCGGTCCCCTTCTTGGGATCGAACAGGAAGCTCGCGTTCTTCGCGGCGGCCTCGCTACGCTTGCCCTGAAACATGCCACAGTCGAGTAGAACAGACGTATCGCCGATGCGAAGTTCATGACAGGTGCCGGTGACTTCTCGGGCCGCCCCGTGGGAGATGAGTTTGAGGTCCATAGATGACGAATGTCGAATGCAGAATATCGAATATGGAATATGAATACAGTGCCTTTTCGATATTCGACCATTCGATATTCGGTATTTGATTCAGTTATTTCATGCCGACTGATGCCAACAATGCTAACTTTTCTCCCTCCGTCAGGGCTCGGACCGCACCCGGCTTCATCGTATCATCGCTGAGCGTCATGATCCGAATGCGCCGGAGCGCCTTCACCGTGTAGCCGCACTGCTGAAACATGCGTCGAACCTGACGGTTTTTGCCTTCCGTCAAAATCACACGAGCCTTCGTCGGTCCGATCTTCCAGCACCGCAGCGGCTTCGTCCTAGCACCATCCATGTCAAAGCCTTCCTCGACTTTTCGGCAGACGAGAGGGCTGATCGGCTGTGCTGTTTCGACTTCGTACTCTTTCTCGTGATTGAACTTCGGATGTGTCAGCCGATAGGCGAGCACACCGTCATTCGTGAAAATCAGTAATCCTGACGAATCCTTATCCAGCCGACCAACCGGAAAGACTTTGCCACGTAGCTCCGGAGGCAACACATCGCGAACCGTACGCGTGCCAGGACGCACACCCCCACCCCTGACCACTCCCCCGAGGGGGGAGGGGATTTTTTTCAGCTGCTTTTGGGCGGTATTCGTTTCCCGCTCGATGTTCACTGTCTCCACGCCAACGAGCTTATTCATCACGTAATAGAGCATTTTTGTACGATCTTCGAGGATCGTGCCATCGACCTCGATGGCATCGGTCAGCGGATCGGCCTTATCGCCAAGCTTTGTGACGATGCCATTCACTTTCACGAGGCCCTTCTCGATGTACTCCTCTGCCTTCCTGCGGGAACATATCCCCCGCTCGGAGAGAATTTTCTGAAGACGAATGAGCATGCATACATCCTAGCGCATATCAATTTCTTTCGATTCCATCAACGCGGGCGTG
>CAZESZ010000046.1:0-8135 GCA_964514855.1 uncultured Candidatus Peribacteria bacterium
CCGGATCGACGATGGCGATGCGCGCCGGTTTCTTCGGTTCGATGCCGTGCGCGCCGAGTGAGAAAATGCGGTTCGGATTCGTGAAGCAGAGCCGCACGATGTCGGTGTACGAGATTTTCTTCGCCGCCGCTTCCGTGAGCAGGAGCGGCAGCATCGTTTCGACTCCCGGTACGCCGCTAGGGGCCGATAATGGCTCACCGCTGCGCTTTTCTTCCAATGTGTGCGGTGCGTGATCAGTCGCAACGCAGTCCACTGTGCCGTCCCTGATTCCCTCCCACAGCGCCTGAGCGTCCGCGCGCGTCCGAAGCGGCGGATTCATCTTCCCGAGTGTTCCGAGTGTTCCGTAATCGTCGATCGTCAGGAAGAGGTGATGTGGAGCGACTTCGCAGGTAATCGGCAGGCCTTCTTTTTTGGCTTTACGTACGACGTCTAAGCCTTTCGCGGTTGAAAGATGGGCGATGTGCAGTGCCGCACCGGTTTTCTTTGCCATTGTCACAGCTTCACGAATTGATTTTTCTTCTGACTCTGCAGGACGCATGTCCGAGTGTGCCGCGATGTCGGTCCGGGTGGTCGCTTTCTTCGCCGCGTCATTCATCTCACTGTCCTCGCAGTGTGCGATCAAAGGAATTTTCAGATCAGCGCAGGCCTGGAAAATATCCTCGACAATACCGCCATCCACTTTCTGATCGCCAGTCGAGTGATCCAGATACAGTTTGACGCCGCAGCAGTGGTGCTTCAGGCGCCGTAGTTCGATGGACTCACCAGTCCAGAGATCCCTGAGCGCCTGCAGATGAATGGCTTCGGTCACACCGAAGTAGAACCGGATATCGCACTGGTCGATCTTCGCGGCGCGGCGCACTTTGTCTGCGAGTGCCGCGACGGTGACGGTGGGCGGAATCGTATTCGGCATCTCACAGACGAGGCCGATGCCCCCCGCAATCGCCGAGGCGGCCTCGGTCTCCATCGTCGCCTTGTGTTCCAGGCCCGGTTCGCGGAAGTGGACGTGGCAGTCGATGAGGAGGGGAAAGAGGAGTTTTTTCTCCGCATCAACGACGTTCGCGTCTTTGTGGTCCGCTCCAACTTTGATCTGCTCGATCAAACCGTCGACGCCGATGAGGACGTCGGCCTTCTTTCCCGTGTCAGCCAGTGTGCCGCCGCGAATGAGGGTTTTTTTCATGGAGACCAGGAAGTAGCGTCAGCATGCCACGGAATAGTTTCTTTGTCCCAGGATTTGGTGTTATTAGCGATGTAGCTTTCTAAGAATAAAAGTTCTTTTGCGGATCGGACGATGCGATCATGAAAGCGTGGTTGCCAGTGAAATTCCTCGTGTCCTGCAGCGCGAATATTCTTTGATGCAATGCCCTTGAATTGATTCACTATCATTCCCAATGTGTGTTTCACAGTAGAGACGCGCGATTCGCGCGTCTCTACAATGTTCGGCTGAATAATACCGTGAAGATGATTTGGCATGATCACAAATGAACCAAGTTGTGTACCAGGAAAATGCGTCGGAATTTTTTGCCAGAGCGACGCAACAATTTTTCCTACATCATTGAGTTTTATTTTCCCTTCGCATATCTCTCCAAACCACTGCATCTTTTTCCGTCTGCAGATCGTCACAAAATATGTCCCATACGCGTAGTTGTGGCCTGTCCGTCGTGTGGTTTCTGCCCTATATGTCTTTCGGTAGAGAGTCATGCACACTTACGCCTTCCCAAGAAGCATCGCAAGCAGTGCCATGCGCACTGGCACGCCGTTACCCGCCTGCCGGAAGTACGCGGCGTTCGGCAGCGTATCCACATCGGTCGCGATCTCGCCGACGCGTGGAAGCGGATGCATCACCGTGACACTCTTTCCCTTGAGGTGCTTGGCAGTGAGGATGTATTTGAGCTTCAGGCGCTCGTACTCGCTCTTGTCCGTGAATCGCTCCTGTTGCACGCGTGTCATGTAGAGGACGTCGCAATCCACGCCGGCGGAGATGTCGTCGTGCAGTTCGTACGGAATGTTCTTCTCGTCGAGGAAGCTCGTCACTTTCTCGGGCATCGTGAGCTCCTTCGGAGAGATGAGCGTGAAGCGGATGTCTTTGTAGAGTCCGAGGAGGTACGACAGCGAATGCACCGTGCGTCCGTACCGGAGATCGCCGACCATCGCGATGTGCAGGCCGTCGACTTTCCCTCGCTCGCTGTTGATCGTATAGAGGTCGAGGAGCGCCTGCGTCGGATGTTGGCCGGGACCGTCTCCGGCATTGATGAACGGCACCTTGCTCGCGGACGCCGCTTTATCCGCACTACCCTGTTCGGGGTGTCGCATCGCGATGATGTCAGCATACTGACCGACCATCTCCATCGTGTCTTCGATCGTCTCGCCTTTGTAGAGTGAGCTGAACTGGATTCCCTCCGCTGTGAGCACGCCGCCGCCGAGACGGAGCATCGCAGTCTCGAAACTGAGCCGCGTACGCGTACTCGGCTCGTAGAAGAGAGCGGCGAGGACTTTGCCCTTCAGCAGATCGGTGACTCCCTTCTCGCGGTATCCCTGCATCGTTGTTGCGACACGGAGAATCTCCTCCGTATCAGCGCGCGTGAGCTGCTTCGTAGAGGTGAGGTGTGTGAAGGGGAGTGGCATCAGGTGCAGAGTACAGGAGAGTCTTTCTGTGCGCATTTTGACAAATTCATTATATGTTTTATTTTGGTAAAATCAAATGCATCGCATACCATCGCTGTTCAGTGAATGTCCTGGACGATCAGAATTGACGAGTGCATCAGGAACGATACCATGCACCGCCGTCATTGATTTTCACCATGCACGATTCACCCAATACGAAGGAACCAACCGCGCAACGATCCAGATGTGAGCTCCTGCTCAAGCCGCTCCATGAGATGGATGGATATGAATTGGAGCAGTATGTTCCAGTCCCAGAACTAACGAATGATACGTCACAGATATTCATCGTCGCTGCAAATCCGGCGAAGCGTTCCGTCACATTGTGGTGCAAAGGGACGAATGATTATTGGTTTGGGATTCCTCTTGATCGCTTATCGAGGATTACTCGCACTGAGTATGATTTTTCAATGCCGCACACCGGAGTATTGTCGCGAACACAAATCATCACACTCCACATACATCATTTATTCGTGGAGTCTCTCAAAGTTCTGGGGATCAATCGCAAGCATCCCCAGGATCACGACGTCGTCGTGGTAGATGACGAGATGGGGCGATAGCTGACAACATCGACGAGGCCCTCTGGGTTCGCGTATCCTCCGTGTATGTCCACCCGCGCGATCGCGACGAGTACGCTCTGGCAGATCGCCAGCCAGGCTGCGATGGCCGTTCTCTCTGCTGTGTCCGTGAAATGCGTTGCGATCGGACTCAGTCAGGAGCTAGCCGGAGCGTACAACTCCGCGTACGGATATTTGCAACTCTTTGCGATCCTCGCCGACTTCGGACTGTATGCTGTTTCAGTCCGCGAGGTGAGTGCTGCGAACGATAAAGAGAAAGTCCTCGGAGGATTGCTTGTCCTTCGGTCAATGATCGTTGTCCTATCACTTGGTTCCGCTGTGCTCATTGCATGGTTCGTGCCTGCGTGGGAAGGAACGCCGCTCCCACTCGGCATCAGTATCGCCGCGTTCGTGCCCTTCTTCACGCTACTTGCCGGTGTGCTACGCACTGTCTTCCAGGTGACGTTTCACATGCAGTACGTTTTCATCGCCGAAGTTCTACAGCGCGTGCTCACCACAGGACTCATGGCTCTTCTCGTTCTCGCGGGTGTGCGCCTCTCTTCCGATCTGCGCGTCTACGAATGGTTCCTCTGGATCGGCGCGGGGGGCGCGCTGCTTCTCTTTGGGCTTTCCGGTTTCTTCGCGGTTCGGTTCATGCGGATACGACCGACTTTCGAGGGCGCACTACTCCTGCGGCTTCTCAAGGCGTCTGCACCCTACGGCGTGGCCTTCCTCTGTATCGCGCTATACCGCCAATTCGACCTCACGATGATCGCCGTGCTTCGCACTGATTTTGCACTCCAAAATTCGGTCTACGGATTTGCTTCGCGCATCACCGAAATGACGTATCTGGTCCCAACGTTTCTCTTAAATTCCACACTTCCGGTCATCAATCAGCGGCTTGCACAGAGAGAACCAACTGATCGCCTCCTCGGAAAAACATTGCTCCTCATTCTGGTCTTCGGTTCGGCGTCGGCGCTCTTTGCATTGTTCTTCGCAACGCCCATCATGAGCCTGCTCACTTCACCAGCGTATCTGGAAGCAGCTGGTCAGCCCGGCTCGGACACCGCACTTTCACTACTCGCTGCTCCGATGTTCCTCAATGGCATCGTACTCTTCAGTTTCTATACGCTTCTGACGAAGCACGAATGGAAGCCACTGGTGCTGTGCATGATCGGGGCTGTCTTGGTATCGCTCGCGCTCAATGTGTACTGGATTCCGGAGCTCGGTTTCATCGGCGCGATTCGCACGTCGACTGTCGCGCATCTCTTTCTCTGTGCAACGCTCTTTCCATGTGCGCTACGTTCCATGCCAGTGACGCTTCCTCTTTCCTCTCTTGTGCGCTGGGGTATCTTTTCCAGCGTTCTCGGTGCGTGTCTGTACGCCACAGCGCCATTTCTCAGTACGCTCACAGCGTCGATGATCGGCCTTGCACTGGGCGCAGTCCTCGCTGCTCTCATAGGCTACATCGCTGGCTTTCATCGGATCTTCGCCTTTTCAGCCGCTCCAGAGGACGTCATTTCACCTCCGCTGGTCGATTGAATAAGAAACCGTTTTGAGGTATAATAATGAGATGACACACATACTCACATCTCACACTGCGAAGCAATTCATGGGAGCCTGTGCCGGCATGGCTATCGCTGCACTCGTGTACCTTGGACTCGGTCAGATTTCGAATGTGTCCATCAAAGGCCTTCTCGTTTCCACGAAGACCATCACAACGTCGACCGGTTCCGCGACCAATACAAAGGACGTCAACGACGCAACACGCCGCCGCCTCGCCACTCGTGCGCAGACAGTTGCGACGACGTTGGAAAACGAATCAATGCAGACACAGGCAGAAACACCGATGACGAATTACGCATCATCTCGCCGCGCTGTTCGTCAGTTCGCGCTTGAGCTCAAAGAACTCGCTTCCCATGCCAAGACCTACAGTAATGATCCTACCGTGGTCATGACCGAGCAAGATCGCCTCGCCATCCGTGCCGCGCGCGTGAAGGGGTCTTCGACCGCGGATGCGCTGACATCGCGATCTGCTCGTTCATACTCCTCTGCCGCTTCTGTGGCGTCCGCAGCAGTGACGACACAGCCTGTGGAGATGCATCCCGGTGCCCCTGAGGGTCCGGTCGTGGCGCATCGTACGAATCTTCCGAACTCCGGACTGGGGTTGAACCTCTTCGTACTCGCCGCTCTTGCTGTAGCATTCCTGACATCCGATACGACGTGGAGGAAGCGCCTCTCTTCCATGATGCGTAGCCTGTCGATAGGATGAGCGTCATGACCGCTACGATCCTTCTCTTCGCAGTATCCGGGATCGCCTTCGGTAGTTTCGGGAATGTGCTCGTCTATCGTATCCATGCACAGAAGCCGATCACCGGTCGTTCTGTTTGCCCCAGGTGTCATCGCACACTATCCTGGTTCGAGCTTATTCCGGTTTTCAGTTTTCTCGTGCTGCGCAGACGGTGTCGCACGTGTCATCATCCAATCTCGCTACAGTATCCGCTGGTGGAATTGGGTTCGGGGATGCTCTTCGTGGTTGCGCTGGCTTTGCACCCATCTGCGCCGATCGATGCTCTTCTCACCGCCTTCATTCTGTACTTCTTATTTCTCTCGTGCGTCTTTGACGCTCAGTATCAGCAGGTCCCGGACGTCTTCACCCTCCTCATCGCACTCTGTGCGTTACTATGGAGCGTGCTTCATGAAACAATCGTCTCGTCTATGCTTGGTGCCTTTGTCATGCTCGTGTGGTTCGGGGGGCAGTGGATGTTGAGTCGGGGAAAATCGGTTGGGACCGGTGACATTTTCCTCGCGATCGCACTCGGGTTCTGGCTCGGAAGTCTGTACGCACTCATGACCATCGTTTTCAGTTACATGGCAGGTGCAGGTATCGTGATCACCATGCTCCTTCTGAAAAAGATACACATGAAGCAGCAGCGCATTGCATACGTTCCATTCCTCATGATTGGGGTGATGCTGACGATTCTTGGTTTTGGAGACGCGTACCTTAGAGTACTCGGCTTGATGTGATCGTCTCCGGTCCTGCTATGCTTCCCATCATGAAAACCGTTGCCCAGAATCGGCGCGCGACATTTGACTACGAGATCGTGGAGACGGTGGAGGCTGGCATCATGCTGACCGGTCCAGAAGTGAAATCCTGTCGCATGGGACAGGTGAGTTTGCTTGGCAGCTACGTGTCGTTCTTCGGCGGAAAGCCAATCCTCAAACACGCCAAGATCAGCCCCTACAAATATTCGGGTCCGATGCCGGACTATGACCCCGGTCATGACCGGGAGTTACTGCTTCGGAAAAACCAAGCCGCGAAGTTGGAAGCTGCGCAGTCTGAGAAAGGTATTAGCATCATTCCACTCGAAGTTCGAGCCGGAAAATTTATCAAAATCTTGATCGGTATCGGCAAGGGTCGTAAGCGGCTTGATAAACGCCAGAAGATCAAAGATCGTGAGATGGGCAGAAAGATGCGCGAGGGACGCGAGGTGTAGAATACAGGTGATGTCACTTCTCCCCCCGCAAATCCAAAAGGCTATCGAAGAGTTTTCCAAGCTCCCGGGTATCGGCCCCAAGTCCGCAGAGCGGATGACATTTCATCTGCTGCGTTCCAGTAAAGCGACGCCAGAAGGCCTGGGTACTGCGCTGATCGCACTGAAGCGGGATCTCAAGTATTGCAGGGTGTGCCAGATGATTTCTTTGCAGGAAGAATGTTCGATTTGCTCCGATCGCTCAAGAGACAGGACCCAGATCCTGGTTGTCGAGGAACCGCTGGAAGTCGTCGCGTTCGAGAAGGCTGGGTACAAGGGCCTCTACCACGTGCTCCATGGCGTCCTCTCGCCGATCGACGGTTACGGCCCGGAGCAGCTGAAGCTCAAGGAACTCGTCGATCGGTGCAGGGCCGGTGATATTACGGAAGTGATCGTCGCCACGAACCTCGATACGGAAGGTGAGGCCACCGCCGCCTACATCAAGCAGCAGGTGGCTCCCAGTGTGAAGAAAATCACGAGGCTCGCGCACGGTCTTCCGATGGGTGCGGATATTGAGTTTGCGGATCAGGTCACCCTACGAGAGGCGATTGCAGGACGGAGGAGTGCTTAGACCCGTCCCTCTACAAGCCTGATTGCATCTCCGATTTTTGGTTCGCCAAGTGATCGCCAACCAGAGGAGGCCATGCGTTCGTGCGCCGTCTGATCTGGCACCCATTTCACGACGACATCGATACCGCCGCCGTTGCGGTAGATACTCGCGACACCGGGCGTTGCTTCACCGAGCGACTGCGTGATTTCAAGGGGACCTGTGGGGTGAGCGTGGCTGTTGTGGCCGATCAGGAGACGAACGCGGTCCCGGGTTTCGCCGGTCTGAGATGCGATGCGCGTGATTTCTTCCCACTGAGCTTCCACGTCTTCAACTCGCGTGATGACGTTGCCGAAGCGATCGATGTATGCGACGTGCCAGTCTTGGCGTGGATCGGGGATTTTCGAAATATCTTCGTTCCTGAGTTTAAGTCCGTGGTTCGGATTGAGGAGCCTCGGTGTGAGGCGTGATCGGAATTGTTCGCGTCCGGTGTAGAGACCGTTGAAGCCCCTGGGGTCGGTGGGGTTATCCAGATACTGGAGCGTTTCTATCTCACCTTTGATCGCGGAAAGCCCCGAGAGGGGTGTGGAGACCACGCGGATATTGCTTTCTCTCGCAGTCGCGACGTAGAACCGCTGGGCGTTGTTGCGTGCGGTGCGAGGGGCGCTGTTGATGAAGACGCCGGTTCCGCCTTTCACGGCGGCCTCGCGTTCGTCCGGAGAAAGATCCGCGCGCTTGAGGAGATCATCGTGCTGGGAAATCACGAGTCGCAGGATATGATCAGCGAGCGCTTCCTGGCCGAAAATATCGAACTCGCGGTGGATCTGTTCTGTCGGTCTG